>JBBRUG010000351.1:0-5959 GCA_038247995.1 Chloroflexales bacterium
GGGGCGGGTCGCCGGCATGGGGGCGGGTCGCCGGCATGGGGGCGGACACATTGGTTCGCCCCACCGGCATGGGGGCGGGTCGCCGGCATGGGGGCGGGTCGCCGGCATGGGGGCGGACACATTGGTCCGCCCCTACGGGATGCCACGGGATGCCACGGGATGCGCTGACATAACGCCCCTTGTCCCCTTGTCGCTCACATCCGCCGCCAACGCAAATCCCAGTCGCCGCTGAAACGTTCGGCGCCGGCAGGCGTGATCAGAATGTCTTCGTTAATGCCGGTACCCCAGGCGACGCTGGGCGTTATGGCGCGGTGTGGGTGGTATGAAAAGGTCATTCCGGCTTCCAGCGGCCAGTTCTGTGATCCGCCCCAGGGCTGCTCGGCGGCGAACCATGGCCGCTCGATTGTGTCCATACCCTGGCCGTGGAAGTCGAAATGGCGCGGCGGCTCGTCCAACGTCCAGCCATCCTCGCTCAGCGTGCGCTCGAAGATCGCGGCCAGTGCGGGCAAGGTTGCGCCGGGGCGGGCCGCGGCGCGAATCGCCGTATAGGCGCGCAGTTCGCTGTCCATCAGCCGCTCTTCCAACTCGCTGGGCGGGCGATAGGCGCAGGTGACGGTGATCTCCGACCAGTGGCCGCTTGGCCCACACAGTTCCAGATGAAAGCGGGTGATCCCGTCGCAGCGTAGCGGTGTTGGGTCGGGCACGCCGGTCTGCCCCGGCGCCTCGCCGATAAAGACCAGGATGTCGCGCGCGCCGCCTTCCAGCGCGATTCGCGAGCACGCGGCCGCTAGTTCAAGCTGCGTTTTGCCGGGCGCGACGATCTGCACAAAATGCTCCATGCAGGCCTTGGAGAGCGTCCACAGATCGCGGATCTGGGCAATTTCGTGGGCGCTGCGGATCATGCGCACCCGGTCGATCACCTCATCGGCATCGACAAACTCGGCGCCGGGCAACGCTTCGCGCAGTTCGGCGAGCACGCCCGCCCCGATGATCGCGCGCATCCCGGCCACGCCGATCCGCGCCCGGCTTAGGTTGCGCGCCTGCGCTGCGTGCGCGATCTGCGGCACGAGGTAGACATCGCCGGCAGTGTCTTCGACCCAGCCGCGCGCCGCGATTTTGGCGGCCACGGCATGGCTGGTAAGCGCAAGCGTCGGCTCACCGGCCAGCGGGATCAACAGCAGCCCATCATGGCCCCAGAGATGGAAATCGGTTAAATAGCGCATGTAGCCGCGCCCCGTCCACCAATGGCCTTTGCCGGCCACCAGCAGCGCGTCGAGGCCGGCGGGTCTCATCGCAGCGCGCAGGCGGGTGTAGCGTTCGTCGCGTTCAGAGAGGTTTTTCATAGAGGTTGTCAGGTCTGGGCGGCGCAGCCGCCCAGACCTGACGTCAAACCAACCGCTTCCCGGCCACATAGGTGCGCTGCACGTGCGTGAGGGCGTCGAGATCGGCCAGCGGGTCGCCGGCAACAACGACGACATCGGCCGACTTGCCGGCTTCCAGCGTGCCCAGGCGCTCGCTGAGGTTGCTGATCTGCGCGGCGACGCTGGTGGCGCTACGCAGCGCGCCGTAGTTATCGCTCACCACGCCAAGCTTGACCATAAACTTCATTTCGGGGGCGATCACGCCATGTCCGACAGCCGGACTGCCCGCATCGGTGCCGAAGCCGATCACCACGCCGGCCTGCGCCGCTTTGACGATCCCCGCGTAGCGCGCCGGGTTCGCCACGGCCTTCTGGCGCTCCAGCAGTTTCCAATCCGGGATGTTGAACTTCGCCGCAACTTCAGGCTGGCTCTGCATTACCACCGGCGCAAAGGTCGTTACGATCGGGATCTGCTTGCTCAGCAGCAGTTCAATCGTCGCGTCGCTCATGCTGCCGCCGTGCTCGACGCAATCGACGCCGAAGCGCGCCACCCGCTCGATGCACTCGTCGTAGGTAGCGTGCGCTGTTACGGGAATGCCGTTGCGGTGGGCCTCGTCGATCACGGCGGCGAGCTCCTCATCGGTGAACTCCAACGTGTCGTGGCAGGCCATAATCTTGATCAGGTCGGCGCCGCCGCGCACCTGGTCGCGCACGGCACGGCGCATCTCGGTGGCGCCGCTGGCCTCGCGACAAGCCCAGTAGGTGTGCCCGCCGGTCTGCACGATCGACTCGCCGCAGGCCAGAATGCGCGGGCCGGGGAAGATGCCCTGCTCGACGGCTTGCTTGGCAAACAGGTTTGTCTTGTGCAGGCCCAGGTCGCGCACGGTGGTCACGCCGGCGCGCAGGCTGATCAGCATGTTTCCGGCGCTCTTGTAGGCCGAGATCTCCGACGAATCGTAGATCGACTGATGGGCCAGATCGTGGACGCCGTCCCAGGCCAGGTGGGCGTGGCTGTTGAAGAGGCCGGGAATGATCGTGCCGTTCGTCTCAACTACTTCGGCGCCGCGCTCGCCCAGGTCGGCGGCACTGCCGACGGCCTTGATCATTCCGCCTTCGATCTCGACAAACCCATTCTCGATCACCTCATCGCCGCGACAAGTGAGCACGCGGCCTTTGAGAATGGTATGGCCGGTGGGAACTTCGTACATCGGCGCAATCAGCTTCTGAAAGCGCCAGGCCGGCTGTTCAGGCATTGGAGTGTCCTTTATTTTTGATGGTGGTCGTATTTGCGGCTGCGCCGCAAACACAATTACTGATGTAATCCCAGTTCACGCAGCGCCGCCGCCGCGCCGTCGAGGTTGGTCAGGTTCATGCCCGCGTAGTTCGGCGAGAAGACCACGCCATGCCCGCCGGCTTCGTAGGTCGCCATGACGCTGCGGTAAACGATTTCGGGCGTGCAGACGGCCTGATCGGCGCGAGTACGCGGGGCGTCCACGCCGATGCCCATATACACCGGCAGTTTGTCGCCCACGGCGCGCAGCGTGTCGCGGCATTGCCCGCCGACATAGGTGTCGGGGGCCATCCCTGCTTGCACCAGTTCGCCCCACGGCGCCTCGTTCAGGCCAAGGATTTTGTACATCACCGGGGTGAATTCTTCGGGCGTGAAATCGCGCAAAATGCTCTTGTGGAAGTCGGTCATCTCTTTCACGTAGATGCCGCCGGCCTGATGCTGATACGTGATCGGCTTGAGCCAATCGGCATACGTGGTCTGCTCGTCCCACGGCCACTGAGCCTTGCGGATCGGGTTGAAGTGGTTGCGGTTCCAGACATTCAGCCCGAAGCTGTAGTTGGGGTTGCACCACTTGACCATGCCGTACAACTCGCGGTCGAGATCTTTGCTGCGCTCCAGCCAGAAGCGCTCCCAGATCAGGATCTCGGGGTTGCGCAGCAGTACGCGCAGAAACTCGATCAGCGATCCATCGACAAACGCTTCGCCGGCGCGGGCACGCTGGAAGTAATCATGCACCTCGCGGAAGGCGGCGCGGGCGCGCTCAACATCGATCCCGCGTTCGAGCGCTTCACGCCGGCAATGTTCGCAGAAGCAGCCCGGCGCCTGGCCCTGGATCATGCGATCCAGTGGGCTATTGCGCTCGTTGCACCACATGATCCCGTCGATCGCGTAGCTGCGGCACTGATCTTCGACCAGCGCCTGCCACCAGCGCCGATAGGCCGGGTTCGAGGTACACGGTTCGCCGGCAACCCGCCCGTACACATCGACTTCGAGATACTGCGGCATGTTTGGGATATTCACCGCGCTGGCCGAGCCGTGGCCGGCATACTTGAACAGCGGCTCCATCATCTCCGGGATCACCTGCATGCCGCGCGCCTGCGCCGCCGGGATCACCAGGTCGAGGATGTCGCGCCCATCAAGCTCTTTGTCGGTCGAGCGGAACTCTTTGATCGGCGTGTTGGCATAATATTCGGGATGGGTCGCCCAATAGGCGCCGCCCTGCATCGTGTAGGGCGCCTGCACGCCATGGTCGGGCCAGCCTTCCAGCGCATGCGAGATGCGCCGGCCGACCTTCAGGCCCAGCCACGAGATCGTGCCGATCAGCAGCACATTCGCGCCGACGCGCTGCTGGAGCGTGTCGAGCACGGTATCGACACCTTCATCGATAAAGCTGATCGGGCTGATCTGAATGCCGACAAATTTTTTTGTGGGGTCGGGTTGGGTCATTGCAATACCCCTATGATTGGGCCGCAGGATTAGCTATGCTGATCCTGCGGCCTGATAGCTCTATGACGGTACGGCGATCCAGCGCTCCTCGGCGTGCGACTGGCGCACGGCGTCGAGCACGTGTTGGCAGCGCAGGCCGTCGCGGAAGGTCGCGCCCCGTTGCGGCGCCCGCTCTTCGCGTAGCGCCGTTACCAGTTCCTGGGCCAGATGCGCGAATGAACGCGCCCAGACGCCGGCCGGCACGCCGGGCACACCTTCGAGCGGGTCGGTGACGGTAAGCTCTTCCACCGCGCTGCCCAATTGTTTGCCCCAGAGCCGATCGGCGTGATCGAGCACCAGGCTGCCCCGTTCACCATGGATCTCAGCCTGGTTTGAGCCGCCGTGGTGCGCGACATAGCTCACAAAGACGTGCGCCTGTGCGCCGCTGGCGAAGCGCGCGCTGAAATTGAACTGGTCGTCACTATCCACGGGGCGTAATGCGCCGCCTTGCGCCGGATCGGGCCGGGCCTGCACGAAGGTGTTTAACTGGCCGCTCACCGCCGTAATCTCGCCGAGCCACCAGCGCAACAGATCAACCTGATGCGAACCATTGGCGCCCAACGCGCCGCCGCCGCGCGCGCGATCCGACCACCAATCCCATGCCCGGTTCGGGTCGCCGCGCATGCCGGAACTGTTGCGGATGCCCGCGTAGTAAACTTGGCCCAGGTAACCGCTTGCAATCAGTTCGGCGATCTTTGCGCGGGTTGGGTTGAAGCGCAGTTCGTGGTCGATCAGATGCACAACGCCGGCAGCATCGGCGGCCTGGAGCATCGCCTGTGCCTCGTGTACGTCCATGGCCATAGGCTTTTCACAGAGCACATGGCAGCCGGCCTCAATCGCGGCCAGGGCCATCGGCGCGTGGGTGGCGACGGGCGTGGCGATGCACACCAGGTCGAGGTTGGCCTCGGCGAGCATGGCCCGGTAGTCGTCGAAGGCCAGCGGAATGCTGTGGGCCTGTGCGGCCGCCGCGGCCCGTTCGCGGCGGGCGCTACAGATCGCCGCCACTTCGGCGCCCGCAGCGTGGCGGAATCCCGGCAGCATCGCCGTCTGACCGAAGCCCGTGCCGATAATGCCGATTCGGATGGTATTTTTCATAACGGAAACCGTACAATCTGCGTCATCTGCGCAATCTGCGGATGGCCCTACCCGTTATCGCGCGTCCAGACCGTCGAATCGACATCGGCGATATGGGCGATGTAACCGCCGGGATTGATCGGCATCTTCAGGCGCCGGCTGATAATGATCCCATTCACCGGCGAGCGGCATTCTTCCTGCACTTCGCTCGTTAACGGGTCGAGCACGCGGCCCAACAATTGGCCCTTGGTTACCTCGGCGCCGATGGCGATGCCGTCTTCCTGGATGTAGAAGCCGCCGCAGCGTGAGCGATACACGACATAGTTCTCGACCATGATCTGGCGCTTCGGCAACACCGGATCGCCGTCGATCATGCCCAGGTGCTTGAGCAGGTTGAGCGTACACTCGACGCCCTGCTCAATCGTGAAGTCGATCTGACCGCCGCCGCCCGCCTCAACTACCAGCGGCACAATGTTGTTCAGCAAGCAGTGGCCGGAGATCATCGCCGGGTTCACCGGCCCCTGGCGCCACCAGATCACCGTCGAACCGAACGCCTCGGCCATGCCGCGGATCTTCGTATTCATGTTGGTGATATACTCTGCGGTCAGCCCTGTGCCGCCGCCCTCGCCGCCCACGCCGTCGGCTACCGTCGACTGCACCGAGCCGTCGCTCGGGATGGCGTGCGGGAAGGCCACCGGCAATTCATCGCAGGCGCCCGTGCCGTCGTGGTAGTCCACCAGATACTGGCA
>JBBRUG010000352.1:0-5941 GCA_038247995.1 Chloroflexales bacterium
AGCCGCCCCGCTGGCAGCCGTCTGGATCGGGACTCGTGTCGGCATAACGGGAACCAGCAAACTGCGGATGTTCGCCGTCGAGCGGTGGAATGATCGTGTAGACCAGGACGGAGTCACCACGCGCCGAGGCTGCTGCTAGAACGCCGCAGTTTGCGGCCGAGATTCGCGCCCAGCTCCCGCCCGCGCCAGCGGGGTCGGCTGCACGGGGTGTTGGGTGGCTTGACGATAACAAGACATACGTATGCTATTCTTAGGTTTTATGCCTGAAAAACATGACATCCTTTCGCCCGTGATAGATCCGTAAAAATGCATATTCCACAGTGAAATCACTTACTTTTTTACTATGCGGATACGTTACTGGTGTATCATCTTATGAAGTGATAAGAAGGTACTGTTTAGCCTGCCATGTATTGTTTTCAGAGATCAGCATATATCCGAGACCAAATGCTTGAGCGCTCTTTTGTACCTCGTTGTCTGGTATGGTGAGCAGGATAATAATCGTTGGTCCGGTAAACCCATCTGGAGGCTGTGGCATTGTGGGTGCTTGCGTGGTTGAACGAACGCTGATCGTTCCTGCACTTTCCGCTTCAATGGTCGTTACGTGTATCTGTGCCTGCGTGAGGTAGGACGTAAGGAGCGTACGAATTTCAGGAGGTAGGGAACCAGTTCCATCATTACGAGCAGGATCAATATACAGAACGGGCTGTGCTAACCATCGTGAACTCAATCGGTCAGTAACGTCACGCTGTTGAAAAAAAGTCGTAAATGCCGTGTCATAGTGAGCATGGGTGATTCTATCAGCAGAAAATGGTATGTAAAATACGGCTCTTGGCCACTTTTGGTGAAGCTCAGCCAGCAAGGAGCACCCGGCGCTGGAGGAGTGGGAAGCTCGCCCTGCCGAATATCGCCCGCTTGAGCATTTTCAGCCGGTTAATTTCACCCTCGACTGGCCCAGTGCTCCAGGGCAGTTCAACTCCGGCGCGGACAGCGTCATAATCACGGCGCAAGCTGGCCGCAAAGCTCTGGAATGGCTTGAGCGTACTGGTTGCCGCCTGCTCCAGCCAGCGATCCAGTGCCTCGGGGGCGCGGGTTCGAACGAGCGAGGCGAAGTCTTCGGTCAAGCTGATGGCTTCTTCCAGATCCGGGTGGGCCTCGCGCAGCTTCTCAAGGCGTTCAACCGTCAGCGTATCGCGTTTCTCCGGGCGCTGGAGCACCGGCCACACCGCATTTCGCGGCGTGAGCGGCCGCTGTTCCAGCACGATCACCGTGCCGTCACCGCTTGCACGCTTTTTCGTCGGGATGCCCAGCGCCTTGCGCAGCCGGGTGATGAAGCTGAAGACGGTCACACGCTTGCCCGTGTAGCCGCGCTCGATCACCTCCTTCCAGAGCGCCGTACCATTTCGGCAGCTCGCATTCCAGCGCTCGATGAGGAAGGGGAGGAAGGGGTCGAGCACGCCGGGCTGGCGCGGCACCCGAGGCTGGCGCTCGGGAAAACTCGGCGTGCGTCGGCGTGCGGAGGTAGGAACGCACCGTGTTGCGGTTGAGGCCGAGCTCGCGCCCAGTCGCTCGGATTGGCCAGCCTTGAGCGTGAAGCTCCCGCGCCCGCGCATAGCGTGCCACGCGTGCGGCACGACGCTGCTCGGTCTGCGCCTGATGCTTGGGCGATTGGGTTGGCGGCGGGAGGAGCGCCACCAGGTCCTCGGTCGTGAGTGGTGCCATGCTGGCCTCGGCCGCCGGTGTTTGTCCCGCGACTGCAGTAGGCTTTGTGGCCTTGGTCAGGAGTTCAGCGTGCTGTTCGAACACGGGCAAGAGCGCATCGGCGAGGTTCCCCAACACATGGAAGCGGTCGGCTACCTGCCTAGCCTGGGGTGCATCCTTCGTGGCGCCCTGGGCATAGGTCCCAGCACGATCACGGGCGATGATGCGGATGGTGGGGTGCTGCTTCAACCATGCGGCGAGGGTCTCGGCATCGCGGTCTTCGAGCAGGGCAATGGGACACTGGCGCTCAAGGTCGGTAATGATCGTCCCATAGCGCTGACCTTCTCTTCCAGGCCCAGTCGTCGATGCCGACAATCTCGGGCGCTGGCGGCTCGGGGAGCGGGAGGCGGCGAACAAGCCGAAGAAACGTATTACGGCTGGCATCCCGGTCAAGCTCACGGCTCAGCCGTGCGCCAGGGTTGCCACCCAAGGCGAGGCCCAACTGCTGTTGCTGATGGGCCAAACGGAGAGACCGTCGTGCTGATGGCGCGACCAAGGAGGGGAGGCGCGCGGTGAAGATCTTGCGCGGGCAAGCCGTGTTGTCGCAGAAGAACTTGCGAACCAAAAGGTGGAGTCTGACGATGAGGTCGGCCCAGGGCAAGTCGGCGACCGTACGCTGGTAGTGGCTATGGACACGCTCCGCCGGGAGGCGACAGGAGGGGCAGGGGCAGTCAGGAACGATGGCCTCAAGCTCGACCGTGACCGTTTGGTCTTCGCGCTCAATGCGCACCTGGTTGACCTGGAAACTGGCGCCCAGCGGTAGGAGATAAGGCAGCAAATCCATGGCTGACCTCCTTGTATGCTGCTACGACAGGAGTCAGTATACGCCTGCTGGGTCGATTCACCAAAAGTGGCCAAGAGCCTAAAAGAAACCGGCCTTGACAACATCGTCCTGACTCAGCCGGTAACGCCCCCGCAAGACCGCCATCAACGCGGTTGCCCGCGCACCAAACGCGCCGGGCGGGGCATCGGGCGGCAGGTCCGCCGTCACCCACTGCTGGCACGTCGGGCAACAACAGGCGTGCCGCAGCAACCCGCGGGTCGTTACGGATGTGCTTCGCCTTGAGCAATGGCGGTTCCATTACGAGGAGCAGGCACTCCGGCTCGGCCACAAGTCAGACCGGCGACAGCACCGGTGTGCCGTCACGGCGCAACGTCGTCAAGATCAGCGTGGCCGGCACGGCATCAACGAGCAGATCGGCGAAGCCGGTGGGCAGTAGGCTACGCATTGCATGCTTTCTCTTAATATTGGTGACTACGGCGCCGGCGCAATGCCAACCAATACAACGAGGCGCACGCTAGCGGTATGGTGTACCTCGCAGGAGGGGCGGATCTCCGGTACCATGCTACGGGGAAGTGGGGCTTCGGGCAAGGGGCAGACGATGGAACATCACGAAATGGTGGCCCTGACGGCCGATTGGCCACCGCTCAGCTTCACCGTCGCTGCCGTCCACCCGATCGCCCGTCGTGAGCCGCCGGATGACGTGTTTCAGATCGTCCAGACCTTTCCGTTCGGGCGCTGACTCAGCGCGTGAGTTGGATGGGCGTCGCCGGGATTGTGCCGGCGAGCAATGGTTCAAGGAGATCGGCGAGACCCCGTGGGAAGAATACTTCGCGCGATTGCTGGATTTCGGCGAGTGACCACCAGCGATGGGCGCGATAGGTGACGCGCTCGTGGGCGAGCAGATTGGCGAGGCTGATCGTCGGGTCGGCGATGGGGGCCAGGTAATAGCGTTCGTCGATCTGCACCGGGCCGTCGGCAAGGGTCAGGCAAAACGTGCGCTGCCAGACGCACGGGCCGAGGGCGGGCAGGCGGATGCCGGTCTCTTCCCAGAGTTCGCGGAGCCCCGCCTGCACGAACTCCTCGCCCGACTCAACACCACCGCCGGGCGTCACCCGATAGATGCGCAGGTCGAGAGTGGCCGGATCGAGCGCAACGGCGTCTTCGTACTGAAAGCGCAACAGGCGGTGGGTGGGGTCAAGCAGGAGCATGCGCACCGTCGGGCGAACACGCATTCGCAGCCTCCTTCACTGGTTGGCATCGGGAGGTACATCCAACGTATGGCGTTCGTCGTCGATCAACATGGCAAGGGTCGGCATATGCTGGCTACTGCTTAATGGGCGATGCGTGATCCCTGATGGTATCGACGCGCTACTCTCCGTTCTGCGCTTTTCAACCGTTCATTCAGTGGTTCAGTGACATGGTGTTCATCCGGGTTTACGTTGGCTCCCCGAGCAGATCAACGACGCGTAGTGGGGCATCACGCAGGTTTTCGCCCGCCCACGGTGTCGGCCAACAACCGCCAAGCGGCGTAGCGGCATGCTCGGCGAGTGTGCGATACCCCGCCAGCTTCATCTCCGGCTGTGGCTCAGCAATGAATTGGAGATAGCGCGTCACGTAGTCGGGGGCGTGCTGGTGCAGCCAGGCGTACGCGATTTTGTCACCGGGCCAGGGCATGCGCCGGATGGTGAAATAACCATACCAGAGGTCGCTGTGGCCGTAGAGCGCCATGCGGATCGCGGCAATGGTCTGGTAATGCGGATCCGGCGACTGCACCATCCGCTCAATGACGGCAAGATTGTAGTTCAGGGAGAACCAGGCGCTGTAGGCTGCGGTCGCATCAGGGGGATGTGGTGCACCGTGGGCTTGAGCTATCTGCTGCGCTTGCTGCACCCTGCCACTGGGATCGTACACAATGTCCCCTGTCGCCAACCAGCGCCACGGGGCTGCCAGCGGATCGTCGTGCGCCGGCGGCGCGGCTGTCTGCTGAATCTGATTGAGGGCATGCGCCGCGACGAAAATCACATCCGCGAAGCGCCCGCCAATGCGGCTGACCCCGACGTACCAGAGGGGCGATTGATCGGTGATCACGACGATATCATAGTCGCTGGCGGGAGTCAGCCGCTGCGCCGGAAGCGAGCCGATGAGCAGCACACCAATCACCCGTACATCGGCAGGGAGGCGGGCGAGCGCGCTCTGGAGCGGCGGGGGGATATGGCGTTCAGGTGGTTGCATAACCCTCTGAATGCTTCACGCATTCCCAGCCAGAACCAATCAGTTCCACCAGCGCTGCTTTGCGTGCGCTGAACGCGGCTTGGAGCGCGCAGCCTTCCGCCTGGGCAGCGGCGACGAGTTCCGGAGTGATCCCGGCGAGCGGGATCTTCCAGCGCCGAGTCCAGACGGTTGCGCCAATCGGGCGATAGCCGAGGTACAGGAAGCGCCCCTGGCGTGGGCCGTGGACGAATGGGCCGACGTAATCGATGGAGTCATCCGGGATGCGAGCAGCAATCTTCACGCGGAAGCGCAGCGTCCCGTCGGGCGACGGCGTGCCCGGATGCAGCGCCCCGGCCTTGTCTTGTGCGCCGAAGTCCATTGCCTGCTCCTCGTGCGCAGTGGGCGGCGGGTCGTGACAGATCAGTAGGAGGGTGAGCGGGATGGTATCTGGGCGTTGGGTGGGCATCGTTGGTCTCCACGGAGAGCGTCCACTGCATAGCGCCGAAGGGCATGTGTCTGCGGCTTGTGAGCAAGCAGATCCGTTACGGGTGTTGCGGGAAGCGCCAACGCTTCCGCCGCGAGTCTGAGGCAGAGTGCATAGCTCGTAGTGTAGCATAGCCGCAACCACGCAGATCCGTAGATGATGGAGGCTGCGCACGACCAGAGAACGCGGAGTACGTCATGCCGAACCTGTACCCCTCGTGGATTGAAATTCCAGCGGCCGATCTGGAGCGTGCGTTGCGCTTCGATCGCGCCGTGTTTGCCCTCAGCGACACGCCGCTGTTCGACGAGCCGCCGGCGCGGATCGCGCTGTTGCAGCCGTCGGAGAAAGGCCTGCGTGCGCTCGGCGTGTCGCTCGTCCAGTCGCCGGATCACCCGCCCGGCCCCTCCGGCCCGGTAGTCAATTTCCATCTTGGCGCTCACGTTGCCCTGGACGCTGCGCTGGAACAGGCGCCCCTGCATGGCGGGCAGACGCTCGGCGCGCCGGTTGATGCGGGCGATGGGCAGCAGTATTGTCTCGTGCGCGACAGCGAGGGCAATACGATTGCGCTATCGTCGTACGAGCCGGCAACGGTGTAACAAGACTGCACATTTCGTTCCGTCCCAGGGCTGAGGAATGCACAGCCGCAGTAGGGTATGCTGCGGGCATACGCGTTCCAGGCGCGTCCGATCCGCGGAAAGGGCTGA
>JBBRUG010000353.1:0-5901 GCA_038247995.1 Chloroflexales bacterium
CAAGCGGCAAGCGGCAAGCGGCAAGCGGCAAGCGGCAAGCGGCAAGCGGCAAGCGGCAAGCGGCAAGCGGCAAGCGGCAAGCGGCAAGCGGCAAGCGGCAAGCGGCAAGCGGCAAGCGGCAAGCGGCAAGCGGCCAGGGCTTCAGCCCGCCAGCCGCAGCTCACCACCAGATCGCGCCCTTCAGGGCGCGGCGAAGGAGCAAACCCATGGAACAGACCGATGAATGGACCGGGCAACTAGAAGAGGCCGAGGGCAAGATCGCCGAGGCCTACGAACTATTGGCGGCGCTTCAACAAAGTTTGAAGGAAGCAGGCCAGAAGAAGGACGCGCAGGCGATCGGCGAGGCTGTCGAACGGCTTGCGCGGTATGGCCGCCTGTTTCAAGATATTCGGACTAGTTGGGCCGATCCCGACGCTTAGATTGCAGGCGGCAGGAGCCAGGAAGCAGACGGCAGGCCGCAGGTTCGACCACCGACCACTGACCACCGACTAGCCCGTCGACCAATAAGGAGGTCGCCTTCCGGCGGGAAAAGGATCGCCGCGCCGGCGAGTGCAAGCAGGCAGTCGGTGGTCAGAGGTCGGCGGCAGGAGGCACAGACGCGCCGAAGGCACCGGCAGAGGTGGGGCCAGCGGCGGGCTTCGCCCGCCCCTGAAACCCCATCCCACACGTCAATCGAGGATTGACAGACCACTAATGCTGGTCGTCCTGATCACTCCTCCGGCAACAACCGGGTCAGGGCGCGGATCAACGGGTCCAGAGCCGGCGGGATGCTGCCGTCATCCACAGTGACGTGGTGTACCTTGTGCCCAATCCGCGCCGCCAGTTCGTACGCGAAGCCGTCAGGACTGCCCCGACCGATCGTGTCGGGCAGACTGCCCAGGCGGGCCCGCAACGTGAGCCGGCGCAGCGCCTCTAGAGCCGACGGCGCGACGCGGCGCGGGCGCGACAACGGGCCGATATGCGCTTGCTGCAAGGCCCAACCGCTGCGCAACACCGTTACGGCGCGCGAACTGAAACGCAGACCGCCGCTCTTGCGCAGCGCCACCAGGCCATTCTGCGGCAGATCCAGCAACTCTTCAATATCAGCGTCATCGGTTGGTGTTGGCGCATTGCTTGAAGTAAGCGCGCTATCGAAGGCATCGGCGGTGAGCCCGCTTAAACCCAGCGGAATACCTTCAGGCGGGATCGCCGGCAGTTTGGGATCGCTCATGGTTGCAACTCCACAGTTTGCATAATCCGCTCGAACTGCACCCGCGCCCGCACTTCGTCCACTTCGGCAGCCGCCAACGTAATGTAGTACGAGCGCTCGCCGGAAATAACGATATACTCGCGCGCCAGCATCACTACCGGCGTTGAGGCGCGCCGCTGCTCGTCGATTGGTTGCACCACATAGGCATACTGCGTCACCAGGGCCGGTGCATCGTTTACGGTTGTTTCCTCGTCGCTGAGCAAATGGTAGCCGGTAAGCAATTCACGCTCTTCAACGCGCCGGTCGAGCAACGTTTGCAACGTCGGCGGATTGGCCGGGTCGAGATCGCGGCGCTCGACGCTCAGGGTTGTTTTGACCGGCGAGGCAGACGCCGGATTCTCCACCCTAAGCAGCAGATCGAGCAGCGAGTCGCCGTCGATCCAGCGCTCGGGGTAAACAATCGCGAAACCGCCGTCAGGGTCACTGAAGCTGCGTGTCTGGCTCTCAGTGCGCACCATAATCAGCCAACCGAGCGCCAACGCAACCAGGACGGCTACAGCCACACCGAGGTCTTTGTTCCACAGGCGCACCCGCCAGACCGTCTCATTTGTAGGCGTACGAAGCATCGGGATTACCGCGCGCGCCGCAAGATGGCTGCTTGGCTGCGGCGCATCAGCAGCACAAGCAGAGTAAAGGCAAAGAGCGCCATCAGCAGGCCGAAGATCAGCGAACGCCAGGGCGCCACATCCAGCCCGGCGGCGCTCACCTCGCCGATCAGCCAGGTGAAGGTGCCGTTGAGGATCGCGGCTGTGGCAAACCCAAGCGGCACCCACCAGATCGGGCGATGGGTGAATTTGGCTTCGGCCATAAAATAACCCATCAGGCCACCGAAACTCGCCTGCGCGAGCGCCGTCGTAACCGTGCGCACCACGCCCGGCCCAAGCGCCACGCCGGCATTGTCGAGCACAAAGCGCAGATTCAGCAGCGTCGCCACGCCTAACCCGGCCACTGTGCCATAAACGATCCCGTCCATCCGCTCGTCAAATTCTTCCGACGCATACACCCCAATCCGTACGGCGACATACGCAACCGCCTGCCAGGTAAAGCCCAGGATCAGCACTGCCGCCAGAAGCGACGTCGCCGTGTCGTAGGGCGCCCACTCATTGACCCGGAACCAGTCAGTCACCAGCCGCCGCCCAATCACGTCTTCAAGCAGCAACGCCAGGAAGAAGACCGCCGCAATACGCGTTTTCGGCTCCGGCTCCAGTCGATCTTCACGGTAGAAGTAGACCAACCAGAGCGCCGTCGGCACCACGGCCAGAAAGATACCGCTTAACAGCAGCGGCGCGCCTTCCAGCGGCCCGATCGCATTGGCGATCAGCACCACAATCAGGCTGAAAGCAGCCATAAGTAGGATTTGCGCCAGGCTGGTACGCCAGAAGCCGGGGTGCTCACGGTTCACTACGGCATAGTGGCGGTTGCAATAAACCCGGCGACCCAGCAGATTGTATGGCGGCGTTTGCGGTTCGCCGCAGATACAACAACCGACCTGGGGCGCATCGCTATTGCCCTGATCGCGCGCATTATCGGGCACGCTGCTGCTCCTTCTATTGCTTATTATGGGCGGGCCGCGTGCCCGCCCCGGCGATCCGCGTTTGCGCTTCTCACCGGCGCATTTCCGCATCAACGCGATACGGATTCGTCGCGTCTCCCGGGATGGCCACTTCGCCGTCGGAGAGGATGGGCCGGTAACCACGGGCGATGATGATCACGCTATAGGTCTGGTTGCGCGGGACAGCCTCCTGAGTGCGATAAATGCCCTCGCGGTCGGAGGTGCCGAGGGTCAGCACTTCATTCGCGGTCAGGTTGTCGTCGGCGGCAGCCTGGCGCGCGGTGATGCCGGGGCGCAGCACGAAGAGTTGCGCGCCGCTGATCCCACGCCCGGTACTGGCATCGACAAGTTGGCCCTGCACGTACACCAGATCGTTCGAGCTAGTCGGCGGCGCTGCCGGGCCGCTGCCGGTGGTACAGCTGATCAACTCCACATCATCGACGAAGAAGCTACTCACGTTGCCGCGAGGGTTCTCCGAACCAAAGACTAGTCGCACAGTTTTGCCCGCCAACTGCGTGACATCGAAGCGCACATCGCGCCAGGTGTCGTCGCCTTCAGATGACGGAAGCTCTTCGATCGTCGCCGTAATGTTGCCCTGAGTGTCCGCCACCAGCGCGCTGAAGGTCGCTTCGGCGGCGAGCAAGCCCAACAAGCCGCTCACCTCAAAGTGGATCAGCCGGGCATAACGCAGTTCGACACTAGTTGCATTCGCCGGAACACGCACATCCTGGTAAAGATACTGGATCGGCTCCTGGTCGGTGCCGCCCAGCCAGGCGCTGCGGGCACCACTGCGGGGTAACTGCGTATCGATCAAGGTCGTATCGCCGCGCACCACCTCGGTCCACACTCCATCGGTCTCAAAGCCGCCGTCACGGATAATATCGGTGCATCCCGGTTCAACCGGACGTTCCGGCGCCGGCGCACTTGGATCACCCGAGGGCACCGACGGATCGGGGGTCACCGGGCCGGTTGGCTCGGCGTCGCCGATCATCCCAACCTGAGCCAGAGCGCTACGCACAGCATCCACATCGGCGGTAGCGTACAGATCGGTGGCGGCGCGGATGGTGGCCTCGGCGGCGTCGCCAAAGTCGGAGCTTGGCGTCAGATAATTGATCAGCGCGCGATAATAGATCTGCTCGGTCTTCTCGCGCCCAAGCGCCTGAGCGATCAGGTACGCAGCACGGTTAGGAATGCCGCTATTGATATGCACGCCGCCGTTATCGGCGCGGCGCGTGTTGGGCAGGTTGGCATACTCGCGCATACTGGCCGGCTGCCCAACGCCGGCGAGCGGGTTACGCACATCGTAAAGCCCCTGCGCGTTCGGATCTTCCAGGCTGCGCAGGTAGGGGCGCGGGTACGGCGGCGACTTGATCACTTCTTCGCCAATTGTCCAGTTATCGCGGTCGATCAGCGCGCCGAATACATCGGCGTAACTCTCGTTGAGCGCACCGGGCTGATTTTCGTAGATCAGGTCGGCGCTGGCTTCAATCACACCGTGGGTGAATTCGTGCCCGACTACATCGAGGCCGTAGGGTAACGGACGGAAGATCCGCCCGCCATCGCCATAGATCATCTGCGACAGTTCACCGATCCAGGCCGCATTTTCGGCGTCTTGCGGGTCGCTGCCGTAGTTAACCGTCGAGACCATCGGGCTGCCCCGATCATCATAGGCATCGCGCTGGAAGGTGTCGAAGAAGTAATCGTAGACAACCCCGGCAGCGTCGTGAGCGGCACGGGCGACCTCGTCACGCGGGCGCTCGCCCTCATCGGCGACTTTGCGCCCCGGCAGTCGGGTCGTATTGCTGGCAGTAAACGTGATCCGCCGCTTGACGGGCATAATCCCGTCGATTGCATGGACGACCACCGGACGGCGGGCATTAACAAAGAACTGCCACTGCCCAAGCGGCCCCGCAGTGAGCACAATCACGCTCCAAACCAGCGTTGGATGCCCCGCATCATCGACATAGATCATCAACTGGGTGGCGTCGGGCAGGGGTTGAAGTTCAACTTTCGCCAGTTCAAAAGGGAGTAATTGCTCATCGCGCAGATTTGCCAGCGCAACAGCTTCGGCTTGCGCCTGGGTGATTGTCGGGGTTGTAGCGAGGTCGATCAGCGGGGTGAAGGTGCCGTTAACGCCGATAATTGCGCCCGCGGCGTCGAGGTGTACGTTGAGTTGCTGGCCAAATACCGGCAGACCTTGATAAACCTGGTTCAGGCGCACATGGGTATGGCCGAGCTGCCGATCAGGTTCGTGGCGCAACAGGGTGAGTTCGTCGGCGGCACTGCGCAAGCCGAACAGCGGGCGGTTGCGGTCGAGAAAGCCGAAGGCGGTAGCAGTGGGATTGCCGCGCTCGATATCGGTGGGTGTATACGGCAGGCGACCATCGCGCTCAGTAGCGGCCAGAAAGCGCGGCAGGCCGCTTGTTGCGTCCCAGCGTACAGTCAGCGGATGCGCCGTGCGTGCTTCCAGGAGCGCATAGGCTACCGCCGGCGGAATACCGTTGATCAACGGGCGTTGCGCGGCGGGCGGCGGGGCGGCAATCAGGCGCGCCGGATCGGGGCGTAGTTCTGTAGGCCCAATCCGCGCCGGCCGCAGGGACTGGGCCGGCAGCAGCAACGGCGCCATCGCAACCAGATAGATCAAGGCGAGCAGGGCCAGCGGCAAGGCCTGACGAGGACTCCAGGTGCTGCGATTCATTGGTTGCTACAGCAGCAGCGCGCCGGAGGTGAAGAAGAAGCTACGAGCAGGCGCACACACTTATACAAAAGTCAGGATTCAGAAGTCAGGATTCAGAAGTCAGAAGTCGGAGGCGCTGCGCCTTGAACTTGGCTAAATAACAACTGACATCTATGGGTTCAAATGATTCTGAGCTAACTATAGCACAAAACCATCTGTTTGCACTTCGCCCGCAGGCTAGTTTCAGGGCTGTTGCAACGTCTGCGATCCGCGCCATCCGCACCCCTCTCAGGTGGAGGGTTTTTGCCGTTGCCCGCACCCCCAACCCCCTTCGGCTACGCTCAGAGCAGGCCGCTCCCTGAGCGGGAGCGGGGCTTCCGACAGCATCAGGACGCCGAATCTGCGGCGGCTCCCCCTGCTCCA
>JBBRUG010000354.1:0-5860 GCA_038247995.1 Chloroflexales bacterium
GAAGCCGAGGTGCGGGCAGCGTTGAGTTGGGCTGTGTGCTTCTCCGGCGCACTTACAACCACAATGTATCGCGACCTGCTTGAAGCGGCCGGTTTCACCCAGATTGAACTGGAAGTAACCCGCCGCTATACCATCGCCGACCTACGCGCCGAAGATGCAGGTCAGGTTGCCGAACTGTCGTCCGCTGCCGCTGAGGCGCTCGAAGGCCGGGTAACCAGTTGCGCGATCACGGCGTTGCGGACGGAGTGAGCGCTCGCCTGGGCGACCAGGGGACATAGTGACATAGGGGACAGGTTATCATGGGTGCTTCCGTGACCCGGCAGTTTCCCGGTTGGGCGGTTCAGTGGCTCAGTATGTTCAGTGCTTCAGTGATCCGCCCCCCGCAACTCCAACTGGGGCTGTTCGCGCATCAGGTAGCCGAGTTCCCACTCGGTGCTGAAGAGCAGCACGGGCTTGTCGAGGTGATCGTACATCAGGCGAGTGGAAGAGGGCAGCCGGATATCATAGAGATTGGCCGGCGGGTTAACGATCCAGCGTGCGGTGACGAACGAAAGATACTCGCGCTCGGTTTCGACGTTGTACTCGGCTTCCATGCGCGCCTGGACCACATCAAACTGTAGTTCACCGATGGCGGCAAGGATCGGCTCGCGGCGCATACCGTCGCGGTCGTAGAGCAATTGCACCACACCCTCTTCGACCAGTTGCTCCAGCCCCTTGTGAAACTGTTTGTGCTTGGAAAGGCTTTTGTTGCGCAGCACGGCGAAGCGCTCGGGCGCGAAACGCGGGATCGCCGGGTAGCGCAGCGGCGCACCAATGCTGATCGTGTCGCCGATGGCGAAAACGCCGGGATTGGTCACGCCAATCACATCGCCGGGGAAGGCCTCGGCCACCGTCTCGCGCTCGCGGGCGAAGACGCGGCTCGGCCGGCTCAGGCGGATACTGCGGCCCAGGCGCGGGTTGTTGACCTGCATGTCCTTCTCGAAGCGCCCCGAGCAGATGCGGATAAAGGCTGTCCGGTCGCGGTGCTGCGGGTCCATATTGGCCTGGATCTTAAAGACAAAGCCGGAGAACGGCTCGGCGACGGGATCAATTAAACCGCGATCACTCGGTCGCGCGCCGGGCGGCGGGGCCATTGTCACGAGCGCCTGCAAGAACGGCTCGACGCCGAAGTTATTCAGGGCGCTACCGAAGAACACCGGCGTCACCGCGCCGCTCAGGAATTGTTCGTTGTCGAACTGCATCCCGGCGCCCTCCAGCAGGGCCACTTCGTCGCGCAGTTGGGCTGCAGCGCGAACGCCCACCAGGTTGTCGAGGGTCGGGTCGTCGATATCGGCCATCTGGGTTGGCGCGCGATGGGCATTATGCGCGGTGCGCTCGAAGCGCAGCACGTGCCGTTCCGGAATGGCATAGACGCCCTGGAAATCACCGCCCGAGCCGATTGGCCAGTTCAGCGGCACGGCGCCGATCTCCAGCGTGCGCTCGATCTCATCGAGCAGATCGAGTGGATCGCGCCCAGGCTGATCGAGCTTGTTGATAAAGGTCAAAATCGGCACGCCGCGCATGCGGCAGACCTCAAACAGCTTGCGTGTCTGCGCCTCAATGCCCTTGGCGGCGTCAAGCACCATCACCGCGCTATCGACGGCCATGAGCGTGCGATAGGTATCTTCGCTGAAATCCTGGTGGCCGGGGGTGTCGAGCAGGTTGATCCGACAATCGGCATAATCGACGGCGAGCACCGTGGAGCTGATCGAAATGCCGCGCTCGCGCTCCATCGCCATCCAGTCGGAGGTAGCGTGGCGCTGGTTCTTGCGCGTGCGCACCGAACCGGCCAGTTCAATCGCACCGGAATAGAGCAGCAATTTTTCGGTGAGCGTCGTTTTGCCGGCGTCGGGGTGCGAAATAATCGCAAAGGTGCGCCGCCGCGCCGTCTCAGCGGCGATCTGGGTTTGGAGGGTATTGTCAATAGTTGGCGGATCAATCACGAAATCAATCTCCCGCAGGGGGCATCGCTAGGTGCCCATGCATTATTCTATCATCTATCGGTTCCCGGTTTTCGCGCTCTGCGCTCTCCTGCTCTCGGTTCTCAGTTCTCCGCTTTACCGCTCTCACGCTACCCCATACGTCAGTCCAAGTTCGCGCAGCCACTGGCGATAGGCAATCGCCGCCCGATCGCTGCGCAGGTGCAGTTCGGCCTGAAGATCGAGCGGCAGGAGCTCGGGGCGCTGCGACTCGACGATTGGCTGATCCTGGGCGAAAATGCGATCCTGGTAAGCCACCAGGTCGGCTTCAGGCAGATCGTGGCCGTAGTTCATCGCCATCCACATCCAGGCGCTGCTCTGCGTTGCGTCGTGTGGGGTGACGAAGAGAATAATTGCGAAGCCGTGATTGGCGGACACTTTGCGGAAACGCGCTGTAAGCGGGCGCAGCACTTCGTAGGTATAGCGCACCCAATCGCCCTGGCCGGTGCCATACGGGTCGGGCTGATAGACCTGCACGCCGTCGGCGAGTACGCCGGTGGGGCTGATTGTGGCGCTGTAATTGGCGATCTCGGGATAGTTCGCATCACCGAGGATGCCGGCGTGGACAAACGGAAAATGGCCGACATCGAGGAAATTCTCGACAATCCGCGGGCCGGCGGCAGCCAGCGGGTATGGCCCACAGACAATTTTGCGAAACGCCGGATCATCCCATTCAGCGAACGGCGGCACGGATTGCGGCGGCTCGCCGAGGCAAACCCAGATCAAGTCGTAAGCAATGGTAACATGATATACGGTGGCCTGCGCTTTGGCCGGTGGGGTCTGATCGGGATGGGCCGGAATATGGACGCAGCGCCCGTCCTGGCCGTACGTCCAGCCGTGATACGGGCAAGCCAACGTTGCATCGGCGACGCGCCCGAGCGAAAGCCGGGTGCCGCGATGGATGCAGAGATCGCGCCAAGCGCAAATCTGGTCGCCCGCCCGCCAGATGACCAGATCTTCGCCAAGCAGGCGCACGGCGAGCAGCGGCTGGGCATCCAGTTGGCGGATGTGGGCCACGGGATGCCAATCATGTAGAAGGACGGGGTCGATGATCATTGTTGTTCCCGTTCATGCGGCGGTTTGATGACGGATGGTGGACGCCGGGTCGCGTCGCGGATGACGGACCGCGATGGATGCCGTAGAGCCAAAACAGCGCTCCTCGATATGTCATCTGGCTCACACGAGATCTTTTTGTGGCGTTGCTTCGGCCTTACCCGCCCATCGATCTCCATCCGTCATCGATGCATCTGGTATCGGCATCGGGCATCCGGTATCGATGCATCCGGCATCCCGCATCGATGCATCCGGCATTATTTTGCATTACTCCATTGTACCAAAAGGATTACTTATGGCGGCACCGCTGTTAACCGTGGGCCAACTCGCCCGGCGCGTCGGCCTGCGCCCCTCGGCGTTGCGTTATTACGAAGAGCAGGGGTTATTGCCGCCGACTGACCACAGCGCAAGTGGGTATCGGCTTTACGATGCTGCCGCTGAAGAGACGTTACGCTTCATTCTGCGCGCTCAGCGGCTTGGTTTTACCCTGGCCGATATTCGCACGCTGCTCGCGGCGCGCCAAGCGGGCGGCGGCGAGACGGCGCTGATTGCGCTGGCCGAGGCGCGTTATGTGGCGCTGGAACGCCAACTTACCCCCTTGCTCATTGCCCGCCACGAACTGGCGCACTTGCTGCAAGAGCTGGAAGGCAACCCGACAACCGGATCGGATACGCAGATCAGCCAGTTGATCCATCGCATTTGTGGCGATCCGCTGCACCAACCGGCCGAAACGACGCTCGAACGGCTGCTGACGCTCACCGGCTGTGAGTTGACCTCAATCGAGGGTCAGGCGCTGTTGAATAGTCTGCGCGACGTACATGCGCATCTCTGGTTGGAAGGCGAAACGTATCACATTCTGATCGTCAGCACCGATCCGGGGGTGGGCGCCGCACTTGAACAGTTGGCGCAGTTAGAGGCGAGCTGTGTTGTGCATGGCGCCACCAATACGCGTGACGTACGCCAGATTAACGAGGGTTACCTCTTTACCACTCAGGGCGATGCGGCGTTTCTCTATGCGCGACTGTTTTTAGCGTTGGAACGACCATAGAGCGTGGCGGGTGTAGGGGCTGCCACATAGGCCGCTGCCCCGGCCCGGTGTACGGGCGGGCGGACCAATGTGCTTGCCCCACTGCCCCATGCGCCGCTTGACTCTCAAGCCGGGTTGAAGGTGTAGGATGATCCCTGACACCTGATACCTGAGCGACGAGAGGGACTTACATGCCAACCTCAACCACCGATCTTGTATTCACCATTCGTGGGATGGATTGTGCTAGTTGCGCCGACGCGATCGAACGCGGCGTGGCCCAACTCGACGGCGTAGCAGTTTGCGAGCTGAACTTCACTACTGAACGGCTGCGCGTACAGGGCGCGATCAGCCGCGAAGGTGTAATCCAGCGCGTGCGTGATCTGGGCTACGAGGCGCTGGAGGCCACCCCCGACGCGCCAACGCCCGCCGTCGCTGCGCCGCAGAACTTTTTCCAGTTCATGTGGGCCCGGCTCGACACCCGCCTTGCCCTGATCGGTGTGCTACTCGTGCTGCCCGGCGTGATCCTGCACGAGATTATGGGTTGGGATGCGCTCTGGATCGATGCATTGGCTCTATTGGCAATGGCCTTAACAATCGGCCCGGTCGCCCGGAGCGCCTGGCGCGCCCTGCGCACGAATCGCGAACTGAATATCAATGCGCTGATGACGATTGCCGCCGTCGGCGCAGTGGTGATTGGCGCGTATGTCGAGGCCGGCCTGGTGATGGTGCTGTTTGCGCTTGGTGAAGCGCTGGAAGGTTATACATCCACCCGCGCCCGCCATGCCATCCGCAGCCTGATGGAAGTTGCGCCCCACACGGCTCTGCGCCTCGGTACGAGTTCGTGCGGTTGTCATAACGAAGAGCGCGTGCCGGTGGCCGATCTGCGTGTCGGCGACCGGATTGTGGTGCGGCCCGGCGAGCGCTTCCCGATGGATGGCACCATTCACGCCGGCGCTTCCTCCGTGAATCAGGCGCCGATCACCGGCGAGAGCCGCTTGATCGAAAAGGAACCGGGCGCTGAGGTGTTTGCGGGCAGCATCAACGGCGAGGGCAGCCTGGAGATCACGGTTACGCATCTAGCCGCTGATACCACAATTGCGCGCATGATTCGCCTGGTTGCTGAGGCCCAAGAGCGCCGCGCGCCGGTGCAACGGTTTGTTGATCGCTTCGCCCGTGTCTACACGCCAATCGTGATCGGCCTGGCGCTGCTGGTGATGCTCGGCCCGCCGCTATTGTTTGGTCAGCCGTTCTGGAACCCCGATCCGGCGACGTTTGGCTGGTTCTACCGTGGCCTGGCGCTGCTGGTGGTGGCCTGCCCTTGCGCACTGGTGATCAGCACGCCGGTAAGCCTGGTGAGTGCGCTGAGTACGGGGGCGCGCAACGGTGTATTGATCAAGGGCGGCGCTGTGCTCGAAACACTGAGCAAGGTGCGCGCCGTCGCCTTTGACAAAACCGGCACGCTCACCGCCGGGCGGCCCACGGTTATCGCCGTGCGCTCAGTCGATTGTGCTACGCCGCTGGCCACTGCGCCCGACCACTGTGCCGCCTGTAACGACGTACTGGCGCTGGCGAGCGCCGTCGAGCGCCGCTCGGAACACCCGCTGGCCCACGCGATTGTCACCGCGTCGGCGGAGCGCGGGCTGGATCTGCGCCTGCCTGCCGCCGAGGGCGTCACGGCGCTGGTTGGACGTGGTGTGGCCGGCAACGTCAACGGGCGTGAGGTGCTGGTCGGCAGTCATCGTCACTTCGACGCCGCCATTAC
>JBBRUG010000355.1:0-5855 GCA_038247995.1 Chloroflexales bacterium
ATCTTCGGCTTCTTATGGCTGCTCAAGGGCCTCGGCCAACTAGTTGCGCTTGGGTTGCTGGCCTGGTTGCTCCTAAGGCTCTTTAAACAGCGCCGTAACTGCCCGCACACAGCCAACGCCGGCCCCGATGTGCCGCGCCGCACACCTGCCGGCCACGATCCGCGCGTAGAGTAGCTGGGATGGCGTGGTATAGGGACGCAGCGCGCTGTGTCCCTATGACGTGTACGGAGCTTGCCCATGACCCGCACCATCCTGGTTGTTGATGACGAGCCAGGCATCGTCCAGATCGCCCGCGACTATCTTGATCGGGCGGGCTTTCGGGTGATCACGGCCGGTGACGGCACAACGGCGGTACGGATCGCCCGCAGCGAACGCCCGCATCTGCTCGTGCTCGACTTGATGCTGCCGGGAATGGACGGCCTCGATGTGACCCGCACGTTACGCCAAGACCCGGCCACGCGCAAGCTGCCGATTATTATGCTTACGGCGCGAGTCGAAGAGGCCGACCGGCTGGTTGGGTTGGAGCTTGGAGCCGACGATTATATTACCAAGCCGTTCAGTCCACGCGAATTGGTGGCACGAGTGCGGGCGGTGCTGCGGCGCAGCGAAGATAATCCGGCGCCGGGCGGCATTATGCAGAGCGGCGATTTGCGGATCGATCTGGAGCGCCGTAGCGTACGCCGCGCCGAGGTGATGATCGAACTGACCGCAACCGAGTTTGACCTGCTGGCAGTGCTGGCCCGTGAGCCAGGGCGGCCGTTTACCCGCACCCAACTGCTGGAATTGGTCTACGATGTAAGCTACGCCGGTTATGAACGCACTGTTGACGCACATATCAAAAATCTGCGCCGTAAAATCGAACCTGACCCGCAAAACCCGCACTTCATCCTGACGATCTATGGGGTGGGGTATAAGTTTCGCGAAGAGTGATCAGTCTGACAGTCTGACAGTTCGACAGTTGGCAACGTGCCCTTACAGTAGTGGGTAGTTCCTGGGGCGCGGCGCGACCCGCCCTTACAGCAGCTTCATCTATTTTGCCTTTTACATTCATATGCGCCCACGCATCTTTAGTTTAATGCTTACCGCCTTCGCCCTGGTAATTGTGCTGGGGGTTGGCGGTATGTTGCTGTTTTTCGGCATTGCCGTGAGCAGCTTCAACCGCGAGCGCACTCAGGCGCCGGGGATGGAGTTGATGCACGCACAAGTTGAAGCGCGCCGCTTGGGCGAGTTTTATAGTCGCAATGGTTCCTGGGCCGACGTCGATCAATATGTGGCATCGGTAGTTACGGAACTGAATATGGAGCCCGACCAGCGCGTCGCAGTGCTCGACAGCCGGGGTACGGTGGTAGCCAGCACTCATCCGACGGCGATTATGGTCGGAGCGCCGCTACCACCAATTCGCCCGGAAGCGCCGCGCCCGCCCCGCGGCAATTATGAACGCGGCGCGGCGCTTGAGGAAGTTGTCTGGTCGCAGACATTGCCTATTCGCAGCGATGGCCAGCGCGTCGGCACACTGGTGCTGTTCTTCGACAATAGCGCCTGGCCGATGCAGGGCAACAGCTTTGATGGTGGGCGGATGGTGCGCGGCTTCCTCGGCGCCGGGATCGGGTTGGCCGGAGTGCTGCTTGGGCTGGCGGCCTACTTCTCCAGCCGGCTGAGTCGCCCGTTGCGCCAATTTACCGGCGCCGCGCAGGCCCTCGCCGCCGGTGATATGGGCGTGCGTGTACAGCAACCAGCAGTGCGCGAACTAAGCGAACTGGCCGGCGCCTTTAATGCCATGGCCGATACGCTTGTGCGCGCCGATCAGCAGCGCCGCCAGCTTACCGCCGATGTTGCGCATGAATTGCGCACGCCGCTCGCAATCGTTAAGGGGCGGCTCGAAGGTATTCAGGACGGGATCTATAAGCCCGATGCCGACCAGGTGAATGGGTTACTCGAAGAAGTAGCGCTGCTGGAGCGCCTGATCGACGATCTGCGCCTGCTGGCCCTGGCCGAGGCCGGCCAGTTGCCGCTCTACCGGGAGCCGGTTGATCCCGCTGGGCTGGTGCGCGCCACCCAACGGGCCTTCGCCCATGAAGCGGCGGAACGTGAGGTACACCTGGAGGTTACCCTCGACGCGGATCTACCTGAATTATATGCCGATCCGCAGCGAATCAGCCAAGTGCTGGGCAACCTGGTGAGCAATGCGCTGCGGCATACGCCGGCGGGTGGGCGGGTGGTGGTGGCTGTTTCACAGGAGGCAGCAGGCAACAGGCAGGAAGCAGGGGAGCGCGCACGACAACTGCAAACAATGGTGACGACCCACCTCACATTCACGGTCAGCGACACTGGGCCGGGAATTGCGCCTGAGCATCTGCCGCAGATTTTCGACCGCTTCTATCGTGCCGACCGGGCGCGCACCCGCAGCAGCGGCGGGGCCGGGTTGGGGCTGGCGATCGTGCGCCAGATCGTCACGGCCCACGGCGGGCAGATCTGGGCGAACAGCGTGCCTGGCCAGGGCACGACAATGACCTTCAGGCTGCCGCTGAGCAGGGCGGCCTGACGCCGATGCCGCGCTTGGCCGCCAATCTTTCGCTGTTGTACAGCGTAGCGCCGGGTTGGCGTGACTCACCGCCCGCAACATGCTTTGTTGAACTGCCCTTCATCACGCTCGGATAATGTTCAGGCCCACCGCTTGATATGGCTGTAATAGCTCCTCCGAGACAGCTTTATCCACTATTAAACCAGTTACTTCCGTTAGCGCTACAACTATGTATTGTGAAGCAGTACCGAGCTTCTCTTGCGATGCCAGCACGTAAGTATCCGCTGCCCGCTTGCATAAAGCCTGCTTGACATACGCTTCTTCAAGATCGCCAGTACTTAAGCCCTCGGTTGGATGAATACCAGTTACACCCATAAAATAAATGTCGGCCCGAATGTGACTAATTGCTTCGATGGCCACTGCTCCAACTGACACAATCGAATGCTTGAATAAGCGTCCACCGATCAAAACAACCTCAACCGTCGGATGGTTAACTAATTCCACTGCTATTCGCGCACTATGCGTGACAATCGTTGCGCGCAAATGACGTGGCAATTGGCGTACAAGTTGAACCGCAGTGGTTCCCCCATCAACGAAGATAACTTGCCCCTCTTTAATAAGCTGCGCACCAGCTTGACCAATCGCTCGCTTTGGGTCTTGGGATAGTTCCTCGCGTACCGCAAAATCAGCAATTGCCGGCGAAGCAGGTAGTGCGCCGCCATGGACTCGCTGTAGCCGACCTTCTTGGGCAAGTTCGCGTAAGTCACGCCGAATCGTATCCTCAGACAGACCAAGTTCCTGACTAAGTCGTTTAGCTATCACCTGTCCGTCGCGCTGCAACACATCAAGAATGTGTTGTTTTCGTTGACTTGTAAGCATCTCGCCTCTTGCTCATTTCACGATCTTACACGATATTCATTGACATTGCACGAAAATCTGTGATAAGCTGGATTTCGTGCAATATCGCGATAAATCGTGAAGTAGGCTGCACACCTTTTATTGTATGGCTTTGGAGCAAAGGGAGCAACTGAGTGGCAACGAACAGGCGCATGATGATCTTGATTGCAGGCCCATACCGCAGTGGCACAAATGATGACCCGCAGAAGATGGCGGATAATTTGCACCGCTTAGAGCAGGCGGCGTGGCCGATCTTTCGGGCCGGCCATGTCCCAATGATTGGAGAATGGGTTGCGCTACCGATTTGGCATGTGGCCGGAGGCGCAACTATTGGAGATGCGCTCTATGACCAGATTCTCCATCCTACGGCCGGCCGCCTCATCGAACGCTGTGACGCAATTTTGCGGCTACCCGGCGAATCGCAGGGAGCAGACAACGATGTGCGTTTAGCCCACGCACGCGGCATTCCAGTGTACACCTCAATTGATGAAATCCCGGTGTATAAGAGTGAAAGGGAAGGCGGGGAGGGCGTGAGGGCGGGGAGGGCGTGAGGCGGGGTGGGCGTTTTATCACGCCCTCCCCGCCTTATGGTAGCCACTCGAAACCGTGAAGTTAGCGGGGCGGCTGTTCGTGCAACCCCACGCGATTGCCTTCGCTATCGATGAAGAGCGCCACCCGCCCCTGGGGCGCAATTGATGTCGGCGGAGCCAACACCGTGCCACCGGCAGCTTCTACCCGCGCCATCATCGCCTCGATCTGATCACCCGCATTGAAGTAGATCACCGATCCCGCGTGGCCGGTTGTTGCATCGCCGCCGGCCACCACCGGGCCGGCGATGATCGCCCCGCCTACTCCGTTCTCGCCTGTGCCCAAAAAGCCGTGCAGCACGCCCTGAAACTCGCGTGTCGGCACGTCCCAACCTAATACAGTGCGATAAAAAGCCACTGCTCGCTGGACGTTGTTCGCGGGGATCTCAAACCAATTAATGGCGTTACGCATTGTGTGCTGCTCCTTGCTGTATGATCCGCTTTACCGCTCCCCTTCAAGATACGCGGGCCGAGTGACAACCCTATGTCAGGAGGGATCACTGTGGCGTTGGAGGATGGCGGCCGCAGCGTTAGCGAGCAACACGCGCAGTTCAGCCGGCGCGCGCACTTCAACCTGCGCGCCCCAACTGAGCAGCCAGGGCAGCAGTTCGTCGAGGCGGCGCACGTGGAAGGTGACCAGCAGACCTTCCGGCGCATCGGTAAGCTCGGTGGCATAGAACGAGGGGTTTTCGCGTACCCACGGCGCGATGGCGGGATCGAAGCACGCACGAACCACGACGGTTCGGTCGGCGCTGGGCATACCGAGCGTAAAGTCGGGCGGGCGTTTGAAGGTGGTATCGAGCAGAGTTAAGGCAGTGATCCGGTCGAGACGGAAGTTGCGCACATCCCGGCGCAGATGGCAGTAGCCAATCAGATACCAGCTCCCGCCGACGTGGGCCAGGCCGTAGGGATCAACGTCGCGCTGCGTCGGTGCAGATTGATCATCGGCGCCATAGCGAGCGTGGTAGTGCAAGTGTACGCGCTGCTGCCCCACAATTGCGCCCCGCAACCGACGCAACGCATCGGCAGTTTGCGGGGCGAGGGTAGCCGGCCCGGCGAAGAGCAGACCGGCACGCAACTCGGCGACATCGGCGCGGCGCTCGGGCGGCAGCGCGCCGGCGATTTTGCGCGTGGCGTCTTCGGCGGCCCGCCGATAGACGGCATCAAAACTCTGCGCCATCACATCGGCGCCGAGCAACAGCATCATGGCTTCGTCGGCGCTGAACCGCAAGGGCGGCAAAAAATAGCCCGGCGGCAGCGAATAACCACGACCGGGCTCGGCGACCACCGGCACACCCGCCGCGCAAAGCGCCTGCACATCGCGGTAGATCGTGCGCTTGCTGACTTCAAACGTCGCGGACAGATCGGCGGCGCGGCGGGCGCCGTGGGCCTGGAGTTCGAGCACAATAGCGAGGAGGCGATCAGTGCGGTTCATTGAGCGTCAATTGTAGCAAAGATTTGCTGCCTGGCGGGCCCTGAAAAAACGCGCGGAAGGGCGCTGCTCAGGGTTGGGGAGCGGCGGGCTGCTGATGCGGCTGATAGCGGAACTAGTTCTTCATTTCATAAGCAGATGGGTTGCGCAATCTGCGGATCGCCCCACCTGCGTGGTACAATACCGCCATTGCCCAGGCCTATACCATGCGGAGTTGTTGTTATGAGCGAGATGCAGCGCGAGTCGCCCTACCCGATGCTGGCGATCGATGCGGCCCAGCAGGTCATTATGCGCTATGTGGCGCCGCTCGGCGTTGAAGAAGCTGACGCGCTGAATGCCGAGGGACGGGTGCTGGCCGCCGATTTACACGCGCCCGAAGCGGTGCCCGATGTGCCTAAGAGCGCGATGGACGGCTACG
>JBBRUG010000356.1:0-5831 GCA_038247995.1 Chloroflexales bacterium
AGCACCGGAAAGGGCGCAGCAGGGAAAGGGCGCAGCACCGGAAAGGGCGCAGCACCGGAAAGGGCGCAGCACCGGAAAGGGCGCAGCACCGGAATAAGCCCCTGGCTGGTTGACAAGCAATCGTCGATCGCGCATAGTTACGCAGATTATTGCTCGCAGGATAAAGGAACATCGCAATGACCGTCCTCGATGAGTTGACTGCCGTAGAGGCGGAGGCGCTGGCAGCCCTGGAGCAAGTCGTCGATCTTGCCGGGCTGACGGAATGGAAAAGCGCCTACACTGGGAAATCGGGGGCGCTCACGCGGCTGAGCCGTGGCCTCGGGGCGCTGAGCCCCAACGAGCGACCAGAGGTTGGGCGGCGGGTGAATGCGCTGCGCGCATGCCTCGAAACAGCCTTTAGCGCTGCTGAGGAGCGCTTGAAGGCGGCTGCATTGGCCGCCGAACTCGCCGCCGACCGGATCGATGTTACCATGCCGGGCCGTACGCCTGCCGTGGGTCATCTGCACCTGACAACACAGGTGCTGCGCCAGGTGATCGCGATCTTCGCCGAACTGGGCTTTCAGGTCTGGGAGAGCTCGGAAGTCGAGCTCGACGACTATAACTTCGGGTTGCTCAACTTCGCACCCGATCATCCGGCGCGTGATATGCAGGACACCTTTTATGTCGATGCGCCCGCCGGGGCGCCGTCGATCTTGCTGCGCACGCATACCTCGCCGGGCCAGATCCACGCCATGCATCATTATGCCCCCGAGCCGACGCGGGTACTGTTGCCCGGCAAGGTCTACCGCAACGAGCAGGTAACCGTACGCAGCGAGATGATGTTCCACCAGTTCGAGTTCCTCGCTGTGGGGCGCTCAATCACGATGGGCGATCTGAAGGGCACGCTGGCACACTTCGCCGAGCGTATGTTTGGCCCGGGCACTAAAGTGCGGCTGCGCCCGAGCTATTTCCCATTCACCGAGCCGAGCGCTGAGATGGATGTAACCTGCTTTCTCTGCGAAGGCAAAGGCTGCCGGATCTGCAAGTACGCCGGCTGGCTGGAGATCGGCGGTTGTGGCATGATGCACCCGAATGTGCTGCGCAATGGCGGCTACGATCCAGCGGAATACTCCGGTTTCGCCGGCGGATTCGGGCCGGAACGCATCGCCCTGCTGAAGTATGGCATCGATGATATTCGCTGGTTCTACTCCGGCGATGCGCGGTTCGTCGAGCAGTTCGGCTGATTCTAGGAGGCAGGGGGCAGGGGCAGGGGGCAGGTTTTTTCGGCCCAGCCGCCCATTCCCCTCACCCCAAACCCCGCTCCCTCGGAGGGGAGCGGGGCTTCCGAGCGCATCGCACTGCGGAATCGCTGCGGTGCCCCCCTTCTCCTCTTGAGGGAGAAGGGGGCCGGGGGGATGCGGGGAATAGTGCATCAGAACGCGATCCGGTAAAAAACCTACCCCCAAAAGGGGGCAGGATCTGTGCATTATAATGCTAGACGCTTGTCGATATTCTGAGAACTCTTAGAAGCTGTCTGAGCATGGGTATCGTTAGCGCAGCGCGCGCGGCTCCCGCTCCCGCCATGGCTTCCCGCGCAAGCGGGAACCCTGCCCAGCGAAGCCAGCGCAGTGTCGTGGACGCCCGCAAGCGCGCTGTGCAGATGGCGTCATGCCCCCTTTCAGACCGCTTCTTAAAACCTGCTTGAGCCATGCGCTGGTTATTATTATTTATTCTGCTGGGTTTTTGTGCGCTCACGACGCTCTACAATCTGAGCGTGCCGCTTGGCGAAGGCCCCGATGAGCCGGGCCACCTCCGTTATGCGCTGTTCCTCGCCCGCGAGGGCCGGTTGCCGGTGCAGCGCGCCTATCCAGAGATCAGCGACGTTCCCGGCGAGGGGCATCAACCGCCCCTCGTCTATTTGTTCATGGTGCCTGGCGTGGCCTGGTTGCCTGATGATGTAAGCATTGCCCAGACCGCCAACCCACAGTTTCGCTGGGCCGGAGGTGATCAGCCAGGCGCGTTTATGCGCGGCAGTTGGGAGTTGGAGCGCGCTCAGGGCCTGGCCTTCGCCTGGCATCTCGCACGCGGTGTTTCAGCAGCCTGGGCGCTGATTGCGGTGCTGGCTACCTATCTGGCGGCGCGCACGCTCTACGATCCGCAGATGATGGACGAAGGACGAAAGACGAAGGACGGCAGATCAACACGGCGTAGCGGTATGTTCGTTCCCGTGTTTGCGGCGGCGCTCGTCGCTTTCAATCCGCAGTTTCTCTTCAGTAGCGCCCTGGTTACGAACGATACGGCCCTGGCTGCCTTTGGTGCGATCTTGCTCTGGTTGTGCCTGCGCGCGGTGGCACAGCGTGATTCGCGGCGGCAACTCGGCGCCTTCGTGCTGATTGGTGTGCTCTTTGGGTTGGCGTTGCTGACCAAGCAGAGCGCATTGCTCATTGGGCCGCTGCTGCTCTGGGCCGGTTGGCGCGCCGCCTATGGATGTTGGCGCCTGGTGTTGATGCACACGCTCGCCTGGAGCTTGCCAGCGCTGCTCGTGGCCGGTTGGTGGTTTATCCGTAACTGGCAACTCTATGGCGATCTTTTTGGATTGGCGATCTTCAGCGCCGAATTTGCCGGCCAGCCGTTCCGTTGGTACGAGTTGGCGGCCTGGATCGCTGCGCTGCGCCAGCTCTTTGAGTCGTTTTGGGGCCGTTTCGGCTGGATGAGCCTATCGATGCCGCCATGGATAAACTGGATCTACGCACTGCTCTGTGGCGTTGCGCTGATCGAGTTGGTGCTGCGCAGGCAGCGGGCGGACGCCGGACGACCGAGCACTGATGACAGACGGCAGACGGCAGATGGCGGACGACGGATAAATATTCAACCGGTTCGCAAGCAGCACCGACCGTGGGAGGGGTTGGTGTTGCTGAGCGGTATGGCGTTGCTCTGGACGGTGGCCTTCGCGTTCACCGCCGGGTTGGTAGCCTGGCAGGGCCGCATGCTCTTTCCGGCGATCAGCGCACTGGCGATCGGGTTGGCAGTTGGCCTCACCCGGCTGGGTAGCCTGCGCTGGGTTGTTGGTGGCCTGACCGTGGGGGTATTTGCCCTGGCCTTGTATGTGCCGTTGGGTGTGATCCGCCCGGCCTATCCGTGGGTTGCCCTCGCGCCGGCCCAAGCTCAGACAGCGCTTGGTACGCCAACTTACGCCCGTTTTGCTGAACCGTGGGAGCAAGGCGTGGAGTTGCGCGGTTGGCGTCTGGACGGGCCGGCAATTGTCGGCACAGATCTGCCGCTGACGCTCACATGGCACAGCCTGGCTTATATTCCGAAGAACTGGACGATCTTCTTGCACCTGGTTGCCGCCGATGGCAGCCTGGTAGCGATGCGCAACAGCGACCCGCAAAATGGCACTTTGCCGATGCCGCTCTGGACGCCGGGCGACTGGATCGCCGACCCACACGTGTTGGCGTTGCCGCCGGATCTACCGCCTGGACGCTATGAACTGCGCATTGGCCTCTATCGCGCCGAAACCGATGGCCGTCGTTCCGCAGTTTGGAATAGCGCTGGGGCGCTGATCGGGGATTATGTTGCCTTAGGCGCGGTAGAGGTAGAGCAGTAAAGCGGGAAAACGGGAAAACGTCTGATGATCTGATGTTTGTTGAGCTGTGGTTTTCGGCGTATTCGCCTGCAAACTGTTCGACTTCCAGAATGCCAGATTGCTTCTGTGGTACCATGAGCTATAGCTCCTGAATCCTCTTCTGAATCCCCTGGATCATTATGGACTGGTGGCGGACATATTTTGATGCCAGCTACGTACAGCGGTTTGCCGTCGATCCTGAGCAGACCGTTGCCGAAGTGCTGATGCTGCGTGATCTGCTGCCTGATCCGCCGGGTGATCTGCTTGATGTGGCTTGCGGCGAAGGGCGGCACAGCGTGGCGCTGGCGCAAGCCGGCTTTAATGTGATCGGGCTCGATACCAGCGCAGATCTGCTGGCTATGGGCCGCGAACGTGCTGCGGCAGCTGGTGTCGAGGTTACCTTTGTTACCGGCGATATGCGCGCAATCCCCTATACCGACTGCTTCGATACGGCAATTAATATGTTCACGGCCTTCGGTTACTTCAGCGACGAGGCTGAGAACCAGGCGGTGCTCGCTGGGATCGCGCGGGCGCTGAAGCCGGGCGGGCGCCTCGTGATGGAGCTGGCGCATCGTGATGCAGCCGTAAGTTCCCTGCAAGCTCAGGATTGGTACGAGCTCGACGACGGCACGGTGATCTGGATGCGGCGCCACTTTGATATGGTGCGCGGTACGCTCACGTCGATCGATCGCTGGCGCGACCCTGACGGCGCCGAGCAGGAGCGCGCGCATCGGATTCGGCTCTACACCCCCACCGAACTGGCGGTGATGCTGCGCGCCGCCGGCCTGCATCCCACCGCCTGGTACGGTAGTTTGAGTTTGCATGCCCTGAGCCCCCATTCGCCGCGTATGGTTGTGGTGGCGGAGAAGTGATCCCAGTGACTCACTGAAATAATGAGCGCGTGAGGAGCTACCCTGGTGACTAGTACGCTAAAGCGTACGTCCGCCTACGGCGGACACCGCACTGTGGCGGGCGCAAACCCGCGTCCAACCCCTGGCGAACTTCCGCCGAGTTGGACTAGGCCTCGATGCGTAAGCGTTTCAGATGTGAAATGTTGAAAGGATGCAATTGTGGAACTCGAGCGCGATAAACTGCAAGAAGCGATTCTTAAACTCTACCGTGATGAGCACGCTGCCCTGGGTGAAAAGGGCGGCCTGGCCCAACTGGAGCAGGCGCGGCAGTGGGATCTGGCGCCGTTGCTGAATGCCGGTGGGGTGGTGGTTTTTCCCCACGCCGGTGTGGCCGATTGCGGCCATCAGATCGCGGCGGCGGTACACGCAGCGCTGGACAGCGGCGCCGAGACAGTACTGGTGGTGAGCGTTCTGCACGCCTTCACCGATGAGATGGAGCAGGCCCGGCGGCGGGTGGCTGCCGGCGGCCCGCCGAGTGCTGAGCGTCACTGGGGCATCCAGGGGCCGGGCTTGACGCGTGGTGAAGAGTGGCGCAGCGACCACGCGCTGATGAGTTGGCGCTTCTTCTGGGATCTGGAGACGAAGCGGCGCGGTGTGAGCGGCCCGCGTGTGATCGAGCGTTATCCGTACCTGGCCGGCGGGAAGCCTGAGGAGTTGCCCGGAATTGACGAACTGCACGAGATTGCGCGGAATGCGGTAATTGTCAGCACGGCCGATCCCTTTCATCACGGCATCGGCTACGGCGATACGCCCGAAGATGCGCTGCCGCCCGACGAGCGCGGCATGGCGCGGGCGCACGAGCGCATCAGCGCGGGCATGGAGTTGCTCGGTAAGGGCGATTATTGGGGCTACAACCAGCATTGTGTGAGCGCCAAAAGTGATCATCGGGATGCCGGCCAGGTGATCCGCTTCTTGCGTGGGCCGCTTAAGGGTACCATTCACGACCTGGTGTACACCGATGCAGGGGCGCTTTATAATTCGCCGCCGCCGACCTAGGTGGCCGGCGCATTGGTTGGCTACGAGCGCGTATGACTGGTGTGGAGGGGCGGCGCGCTCTGATGAAGGTTATCCAAATAATCTGGCATTGCGCAACGCGTCCTGAAGGACGCTGCTTGTCGTTGCGGAGCAGTTGGCCGCTGAAGCGGCGGGTGCCGGATGGCATGGGTAGACGTCAACGCGGGGGAAGCGGCGGGTGCCGGATGGCATGGGTAGACGTCAACGCGGGGGAAGCGGCGGGTGCCGGATGGCATGGGTAGACGTCAACGCGAGGGAAGCGGCGGGTGCCGGATGGCATGGGTAGACGTCAACGCGGGGGA
>JBBRUG010000357.1:0-5767 GCA_038247995.1 Chloroflexales bacterium
ACACCCCGCCCAACATTTATATTATTACATTTCGCAAACCCCCCTTTGGTCGCGCGCGCCCCCCCCCCCCGAAACCATGGCAACACCATTATGACTGAACAGGCGACGCGAGCGCAATCAAGCTCATCCAGGCCGGTGCGGCAGCGGCTTCAGGCGGGCTGGCGCATGCTCACGGCGCGCCACGAGTTGATGTTGCTCGTGCTGCTGGTGCTGGTGATCGCGGCGCTGGCGTTGCAGAACGAGCGCTTTCTGAGCCCAACCAACTTGCTCAATGTTGCGCGCGGCGTGGCCTGGTTTGCCGTGGCGGCATTCGGCGTGAGTATGGTGATCCTCGTTGGCGGAATCGACCTCTCAGTCGGCGCGGTCATGGCACTGGCCGGGATGGTCTGCGCACTAATGCTGCGTGCCGGGATGCCCTTACCGATTGCTGTTGGCGCAGGGTTGCTGAGCGGCGTTGCCATCGGTGTTACTAATGGCGCACTGGTCGGTGTGATCGGGTTGCCGCCGTTTATTGTTACCCTCGGCACGATGGGCCTGGCGCGTAGCCTCACCTTCGGCCTCACCGGCGGCGCGCCGGTACGCGATCTGCCGGCGACCTTCCGGGCGCTTGGGCAAGCCGATTTACAGCTTGGCCCGCTTGCGCTGCCGCTGCCGCTACTGGCGATGGCCGCCGTGGCGCTGGTGGTGAGCCTGTTGCTGAACCGTACGGTGCTGGGCCGTTACATCTATACCCTCGGCCGCGACGAAGAGGTGTTGCGCCTCACCGGTGTGCCTACTGAGCGGGTCAAGCTGGTCGTCTACACGCTAAGCGGGTTGCTCGCCGCGAGTGCCGGGATCATCATGACCGCCTGGTTGGGCGTGGCCGCGCCGACGGCGGCTGAGGGCTACGAGCTTGAGATTATTGCTGCTGCGGTGATCGGCGGCACAAGCTTTTTCGGTGGCGAAGGCAGCATTCTCGGCGTTGTGCTTGGCGCAATGCTGATGCAAGTGCTGCGGAATGGCCTGGTTCTTGTGGGGTTGCCGGCCTACTTGCAAAGCGGTGCGCTTGGGGCGATGTTGCTGATTGTTGTGCTGATTGATTATTGGCGCCGCAGGCGACTTGCAAATTAAAAATGTAAAAGCGGGAGCATACGCCGCTTCAGCGGCCAACCGGCACCCGCAAATGCGCGGCGCTTCAGCGCCCGCGCCGCAAAAGCCATGCATAAACTCCTCCCGCTCCTGCTGATCATCTTCCTGGCCGCATGTGTTGCGCCGGGCGAGGCGGCGCGCCCAAAATTGACCCTGGCATGGGTATCGAAGAGTCTGGGTAATCCGGTGTTCGATCATGGCTACCGCGGGGCGCTGGCCAAGGCAGCCGAGTTGAGCGCCGCCGGCCCCTACGACGTGGAAGTCCTCGCTGCCGGCCCCGTTTCCGCCGATGCCGTTGAGCAGGCCCGTGTGCTTGACGATCTGATCGCCCGCCGTGTCGATGGCATTGCCGTCAGTTGCAACGATCCAACCGCCTGTATCGATCCGATCAATCGGGCTGTCGAGACGGGCATTCCGGTGATGACCTGGGACAGCGACGCGCCGGAAAGTCAGCGCTTCACGTTTCTTTCGATCGACAACTACGCCTCCGGGAAACTGGCCGCCGATCTGCTGGCTGAGGCGCTCAACGGCACGGGCGAAGTGGCGGTGCTCACCGGCGTGCCCAGCGGGCTTAACCTGGAGGATCGCGTGCAGGGCTTCGTTGATGGCTTGCAAGCGTACCCCGACATGACGCTCGTGAGCACTGTGGCCAGCAACGAGGATATCAGTCGGGGCGTGCAGGGTGTTGAAGAGGTGATGCAGGTGCATCCCAATTTGCGCGGCTGGTTCTTCGCCGGGATGTGGCCGCTCTTCGCCGACCGCGGGGCCATGCCGCTCTGGGAAGCCGCCTCACGCGAGGGGCGGTTGAAGACGGTCGCCTTCGATACGTTGCCGCTCGAACTGGAGTTGCTGCGCGATGGTTATCTGACCGCGCTGATCGGCCAGAAATATTGGGGTTGGGGCTACGACTCGCTCCAGATCGTCTATGATCGGATTGTGAGTGACACAACGTTCCCCTCCTTCATCGACACCGGCGTTGATGTTGTTACCCAGAATAACGTCGAAGCGATGCTCCGTGCCTGGGAAACCAACGACTTCCAGACACCGCTGCCGCCGCCTTAGTTGACAAGGGGACGACGGACGACGGACGACGGACGACGGACGACGGACGACGGACGACCGACAATGGGAAGGCAACACTCAGCCCTCAGCCCTCAGCCCTCCATGGACACACTGCTTCACGTCTCACAACTGACAAAACAGTTCGGCAACCTGACGGCGCTGAATCAGGTGAGTTTTAGCGTTGCGCCGGGCGAGGTGGTGGGCCTGGTGGGGCGCAGCGGCTCGGGTAAGTCGGTGTTGGCGCAGATTCTCGGCGGGGGCGTACCGCCCAGCGGCGGGGAGGTGTTGCTTGGCGGTGAGCGTTTGCGTTGGCCATTCGCCGCTCGGCGCAAGCAGGTTGCTGTGGTGTCGCAACAGCCGGTGCTTGCCGATAGCCTCGATGTCACGCAGAACCTCTTCCTCGGCGCCGAGATCGGCTGGCCGGCGGGGTGAGTTGGTTACGCTTCCCCAATCGCCGCCGCATGGATCGTGAGGCGCGCGAGGTTTTGGCGCAGGTTGATCTGCCGAATGTGCCGTTGCGTGTCCAGGTGGGCAACCTCTCCAGCGAGCAGCGCCAACTCTTGGCGATTGCGCGCGCATTTCTGGCCCCGGCTCAACTCGTCATCCTCGACGATCCGGCGGCATTGCTGAGCTACAGCTATCAGCAGCGGTTACTTGCGCTGATCCGCCACTGGCAGCAGCAGGGCGCGGCGGTGATCCTCGCCAGCACCAGCCTCGACCAGATTTTTGCCGTTACCGATCGGGTGCTTGTGCTCAATGAGGGCCGCAAGACGCTTGATGTGCGTACCGACTCGACGAGCCGTGAGGCGGTGGTGGCCGCGCTGATCGGCCAGAGCGAGCGTCAGAAACTGACGCCGATGATCTGGGCGCTGGAAAATTATTACAATGCCCGCGAGCAGAGCGAACTTTTGCGTCAGCAGCAGCGTCGCTTACAGCAGGATCTGGCCGCGCAAGACACCCTCAACCAGCAATTGATCCGCCAGCTCAACGATCAGGTCAAGTCGCTCGATCAGGCCAACCTGGCCCTGCAAGATGCTCAGCGCCGCCTGCTCACCGAGCGCGAACACGAGCGCAAATATCTGGCCCGCGAACTCCACGATCAGGTGATCCAGGATCTGCTCAGCGTCAATTTTGAACTGGAGGGTCTGGAAGGCGAGGCGGAGTTGGAGCCGGCGCATGGCGCGGCGATCGCCGAAATCCGCGAGGGTGTGCGTGACCTTGTCGATAGTGTGCGCCAGATCTGCGGCAATTTGCGCCCACCGACAATCGATAGCCTGGGCCTGGGCGCCGCGCTTCAGTCGTATGTGCGTGATTGGGCCACGCGCAGTGGAATTGTTGTCAAGCTGGAGGTTGATCCGAGCGTCGGCCGCCTACCTGAAGCGATCGAGTTGTCGATCTTTCGGATCATTCAAGAGGGGCTGGCGAATGTGCGCAAGCATTCCCGGGCCGGTCGGGTACTGGTGCAACTGACGCCGGCTTCGCCACGCGCCCTGCGGATTGTCATTGCCGACGACGGACACGGCATGGACGCCAACCTCGATCTCGCTGCCCTCGGCCATGCCGGCCACTTTGGGTTGCTCGGCATCAGCGAACGGGTGGCCCTGCTGCAAGGCCGGCTGCGCATGACCAACAGCGCCGAGGGCGGCCTATTGATCGAGGCGGAAATCCCGCATCCCCGCGTTACGGGATGATCAGGCGGCAGGCGGCAGGCGCAGGAGGCAGAAGGAAAGCACGCATCCTGAGTAGCGCGCAGCGAAGGGTGGTAATGGGTCAACGTTGCAACAGCCCTGGGTTGCTCCGGCGCTTGGGTGCGACGCGCCGCCAACATTGCTATACTATGTACCATCGCGAAGGGAATATAAAGGCAGATCGCACCGAACTCCTCCATCCCACCATCCTCAGTCCTGACTCCTGGCTCCTGAATCCTGACTCCTGAACAAAGGATGTTCCATGGCAAACATGATTGCGCCTGGTTTGGAATGGCCCAACCTGCTGGCCCAACTGAAAACAATTGTGCCCGAAGCTTTCGACGCCGAAGGAAATGTACTCAACCTGATCGAGGGTGATTGGGGTTTTTCCGGCCATAGTAAGCACTATGCTTCGGCGGTTGATGGGAATGAGCTCGGGCGCATGCCGATGATCGACCTGGAGACGGCCAAGCGCGCTGTGCGCTCCGCTGCGCAGGAACATCAGCAGTGGACGCAGGTTGACCTGGATACGCGCCGGCAGCGCGTGCGGGATTGTCTGGAGGCACTACGCGCGCATCGTGATCTGATTGCGCACCTGCTGATGTGGGAGATCGGCAAGCCGCACAAGCTTGCCTGCGACGACGTTGACCGCTGTATCTCCGGCGTTGAATGGTATGTTGATCATATCGCAGGTATGCTCGCCGGGCGCACGCCCCTGGGCCTGATCTCCAATATCGCCTCGTGGAACTACCCTTATTCGGTGTTGATGCACGCCGTGCTCGTGCAGACACTGGCCGGCAATGCCGCGATTGCCAAAACGCCCACCGACGGTGGCCTTTATGCGCTTACGCTCGGCTTTGCCCTGGCCCGGCGCGCCGGCTTGCCCGTCGCGCTGGTCAGTGGTTCAGGCGGTGTACTCTCCGATGCGCTGGTGCGCAACCAGGATGTCGCCTGCCTCGCGTTTGTGGGCGGGAAGAGTAATGGGCGCGATATCGCCGCCTCGCTCTACGACCGTGAGAAGCGCTATATGCTAGAGATGGAAGGCGTCAATTGTTACGGGATCTGGGATTACAGCGATTGGAACGGGCTGGCGCAACAACTCAAGAAGGGTTATGCCTACGGCAAACAGCGCTGTACCGCCTATATTCGTTTTGTTGTGCAGCGGCGGCTCTTCCCCCGCTTCCTCGACACCTACTTGCCCGCGCTGAAGGCGCTCAAGGTCGGCCACCCATTGCTCGCCGATCCGACCAACGGCGCACTGCCCGACCTCGATTTCGGCCCGTTGATCAACTCGCGTAAGGTGGAAGAGTTGCGCGTGATGTATAGCGAGGCGATCGGCGCCGGCGCAATCAGCCTGGTTGAAGGGGAACTGCACGAAGCGCGCTTCCTGGCGGGGCAGGACATTTCGGCCTATCTGGCCCCGCATACGCTGCTCAATGTGCCGCGCAACTGTCGCCTGCATCACAACGAACCTTTTGGCCCGATTGATTCAATTGTGGTTGTCGACAGCGTTGAAGAGTTAGTCAGCGAGATGAATATCTCAAACGGTAATCTCGTCTCTTCAATCGCCTGTGACGATCCGGCGCTGGCGCATATGGTGGCCGGAGAACTGCGCTCGTTCAAGGTGGGTATTAATCAGGTGCGTTCGCGCGGCGACCGCGAAGAGGTATTCGGTGGGATGGGCGCGTCGTGGAAGGGCTGCTTTGTAGGCGGCAAATACCTGGTGCAGTCGGTGACGCTCGGCCCGCCCGGCGAACGGCTCTACGGCAACTTCCCCGACTACACGCTGCTGCCGGAAACGCGATGAAAACGCGGCGTTGGTGGGTGGGTGAAGCCCCAACGCCGTTTCCCGCCTCCACTTACCGCAATGCCACCGCCCGACGGGTGCC
>JBBRUG010000358.1:0-5730 GCA_038247995.1 Chloroflexales bacterium
CACCCCCCCACCAACCCCTCGTCCGGGGTGTGTTTTGTGCCCGCCCCCCCCCCAAAACCATCACCCAAAAAATACCTATGTGGCTCATCGTTGGCCTGGGCAATCCAGGTGCTCAATATGCCAGCACACGGCATAATATCGGCTTCGATTGTGTGGAAACCCTGGCGGAACGCCACGGACTCAGCTTGCGCACGAAACGCGCCAATAGCCTGATCGCCGAGGGCAACATCGGCGGCGCGCGGGTGGCACTCGTGCAACCGCAGACGTTTATGAACCTCAGCGGGCAGGCTGTCGCCAATCTGCGCAGTTGGTACAAGATCGACCCGGCCGGCGAGTTGCTGGTCGTCTACGACGATCTCGATCTGCCCTTTGGGAAGATCCGCCTGCGTGAGCGCGGCAGCCCCGGCACGCATAACGGCATGCGCTCGATCGTGCAGCAGTTAGGCGGCAACAATTTTCCGCGCCTGCGCGTCGGGATCGACCAGCCGCCGGGCAAGATGGACGCCGCCGCCTATGTGCTGGCGCGCTTCAACAAGGACGAAGCGGCCGATCTGCCCGGCCTGCGCGACACCGTCGCCGATGCAATCGAACTCGTGCTGCGCGAGGGCGTGATGGCGGCGATGAACAAGTACAATCCGCAATAAGGCAACGTGCAAAATTTTGAACTTTGCCTTTTTCATTCAGATCGCTTCTGCCCGTTGCACGGACTTGATCCGCGTGAGCGCAACACCTAGCGGCACGAGCGACAGCAACGCCCCGAGCACACAGAGCACCACATACCCGCCCGCTGCCAGGATCACGCCGCTACTCAGACTGCCCAGCGCCGAACCCAGATTCACCATCAGATCACTCGCGCCCTGCACGCGCCCGCGCTCGCTGGGCATGATCGTATCGGACAGCAGCGACGACCCGGCGATGTAGCAGAGGTTCCAGCCCAGGCCCACCAGGAACAACCCGAGCGCCAGCCAGGGCGTCTGAAGTGAAATCGGCGCAATCAGCGCACCCGCGATCAGCAGCAGCGCGCCGATCACAATCGTCTGCGGGCGGCCGAAGCGATCGGCGAGTGAGCCTGTCACCATCGAGAGGCCGAACATGCCCAGCGTGTGCGCGCCGATCACCAGCGAAACCGTGTCGAGGCTGTGGTCGTGGACGTACATGTGCAGCGACGTGACACTCATCACCAGGACCATCACCGCCTGGCCGAGTACCATTGCAATCAGCGCCGTCACCGCTGCCGGCTGGCGCAGCACCTCGCGCACGCCGCGTGCCGCTACCGGGATCACCTCCGGATGCGCAGCGGCGTCATCCCGATCCAGCGATAGGGCAATCGTGCGTGGGTCGGGGCGGAGCAGCAGGATAATCAGCGCACCGCCGAGCAAGAAGAGCGCGGCGCCACCGATCATTGGCCCCGCCAGTTCAGGTAGACCCAACCCCATCGCTACCCGCCCGAGCGGCCCGACCAGCGCCGGCCCGCCAATTGCGCCAACCGTGCCCGCAAACACCACGACCGAGATCGCCCGCGCACGCCGGGTAATCGTGACGGCATCGGCAGCGGCATAGCGGCTCTGGTCGGTAATGCCCCGCGCCACGCCGATCAAAATCAACCCGACGACAAAGAGCGCAAACGAGCCGATGATAATGGCGAATGCATCAAGCAGCATGCCCAGCAGGCCGGCAAGAAAGCCCAATGCCAGGCCCGGCCGCCGTCCGAAGCGCTGCATAAAGCGTCCGGCCGGGTAGGCTGCCGCTGCCGCACCGACCAGCACAATCGTTGTCGGCAGGCCAGCAAGCGCCGCACTGCCGCCGAGTTCGGCCCCGACGATGGAGCCAATCGTTACCTGGGCGATCAGGGCTGCCGAGGCCAGACTCTGGGTTACAAACAAGGTGCCGGTGATCCGGCGCGCAGCGCTTTCATAGTTCATTACTCGAATACTTTCGCTAGAAGAGCTTGGGGGGATAGATGATTATAGCTGATGTGCCGAGGATGGCGTTCTGTTCCAGAACTCACTCCAAAAACACGGCTGATGTAAACGAGCCGTGCAGGCCATGCGGGATCTGCGCTTTCAGTCGGATCTGGGCCAGCGGGCCGCGCTGGAGATCCTGCGCGTCGAGGATCACCAGCGCCGAGGTATGCCGCTCGGCGTCGTAGACCAGCGTCAGCAGCCAACCGTTGTCTTCGCCGGGAGCGGCGTTGCGTTGCGGGTCGCCGACGTCCGGCGTTACATAGCCTGCCACAGCGGAACTGCGCGGCCGCGCTACAAAGATCGGCTCGCCCACAAATCCCCGTGGCGCCGCACTCCAGAGCGTCTGTGCGCCGCTTGCGAGATCGACCTTCCAGATAGCTTGCTGGGGCCAGTTACCTGTTGGTGGGTCGCCGGCCGCCAAATACACATAACGATAGGCCCGACCAACGTGGGCCGGGTGGAGCACCGGGAATTCGCAACAACGCTCAGCGATGACGGTACGCTCGACGGCGCCGGTGGCGCGATCAAGCCGGATGCGGGCCAGCCGGCCCGGCGGCAAAGCGCCAAAATCGATCCGGCGGAAGTTTTGGTTGGGGCCGATGCCATAGTAGCTATCGTACCAGACCGAATCGATCACCAGGTGCGCGTCTTCTTCGTAGGCATTGGCGTGGTGCCAGACAAAGCCGGGCGCGCCGATGAAGCTGCGCGGTTCGCCGAGTGATGGATGACGCGGCACGACGTGAATGCGCGTCGGACGCCCCGGCTCCGATACCAGCCCCTGCGCGGCGCTATGCAAGCCCAACGCATAGGGCAGCGCGTCGTAACGCATTGGGTTCTGGAAGAAGATGCAGTAGTTGGGCGTAAGCGCCATATCGTGGATGAAGGCGAAGCCGTTCAGTTGCAACTCTTGCTGGCGCAGCAGCCGAAAATCGGGCGCGAACTCATAGATCTGGAGCGTCGTATTCAGGCCGGGGCGAGTGGCGAAATTCACCAGGCACGGCGCACCGCCATCCCAGTGACAGAACGGATCGATATGCACGTGTGCGGCGAAGGGGTCGCCGGGACGCAGCACGCCATCCAGCTGATCCAGCCCCAGCGTCTCCAGCGTCTTCGGATCGAGCCGGTGCGGTTCCGCTGCTTCCCAGAGCGCCAGAAGCCGTTCGCCCCAGTAAACGACGTTGGTGTTGGCGATATTCTTCAGCCCCAGATCGAAGGCATTGGCCAGCCAACCGCCGGGGCGCTGAGTGCCGAAAACGCCGCGATGCAGAATGCGCCCGGCCGCCTGTTCGGCCAGATAACCCGCCGTACGGACATAGCGCGATCGCGCCTGTACGCGCCCAGCGGCAAAGCTGAACGCGCAGACCAGCCCATCGCCATCGAAGGGGTGATGCAACGGTACGCCGCCCACGTCGAGCAAGCCGGGGCCGTTGCGGAAGAGCGTCCCGTGCAGTTCGCGCGGGATGTCACCCTCAATCGTGTCAATCAGGTCATCGTACTCGTTGGGCTGCGAAGCATATCCACGCGCCCAGTCAGCAAGCAGCGTTGGTTGTGATGTGGTCAGGGTCATGCGGGCTACTTTCTTTCCAGAATAGAAGATCGGCCAACTGTATGTACTGTATGTATGGTACCCACACTTTGGGTTGGAGAGCAAGCTGGGCGGCAGGTATCAGGCCTCAGTCGGATCCTGTCAGACTAAATACTGGTTTGCCTCCGCGCACCGATCAGGTATACTGAATGGGCTGCGCTCCGGGCGCCTGCCCGCAGCCGGCTGGTTGTTCCGCATAGTAAGGAGTGCATGGTGGAAGTTGCCTCAACCTATAGCCCGATCGCGATCAAGCTTTAGGCAGAGGCGTACGGCGTCTCTGCGATGGAGGCGTGACCATGCTCCAGATTCAAGGGCTGCGCAAGCACTACGGCGCAGCGACGATTCTTTCCGACATTTCCTTTGTAATCAATTCCGGTGAGCACGTCGGCCTGATTGGGCCGAACGGCGCGGGTAAGAGCACCCTGTTGCGGATCATTCTCGGGCAGGAGCGCCCTGATGCCGGTAGCGTCGGGCTGCCGAACGGCGCCCGGATTGGCTACCTGGCGCAAGCATTCGATAACAGCCTCGGCGCTACGGTGGCCGATGCCGTTGCCGCCGCTCAGGCCGATTACACCGCAGCAGCGCAGGAACTGGAAGCCGCCGGCGCAGATCTGGCCGCTACCGATGATCTCGATGCCGCAATGGCGCGCTACGATCTGGCCCTCGCCGCCTTCGAGGCCTTGGGCGGTTACGAGCGTGAGCATCGCGCCGCCGCTGTGCTGGAGGGTCTTGGGCTCGGCCATACCGCGCCAACTACTCCCGTAGCTGAACTGAGCGGCGGCCAGAAGACGCGCCTCGGCCTGGCGACGTTGTTGCTGCGCGAGCCTGATCTCCTGCTGCTCGACGAACCGACGAACCATCTCGATGTGGCGGCGTTGGAATGGCTGGAGGGTTTTGTGCAGCGCTACCCACGCGCCGCCCTGATCGTCTCCCACGATCGCACCTTCCTCGACCGCACCGTCACCCGCACGCTGGTGCTCGACGCCACAACGCGCACGATCCGCAGTTATGTCGGCGGGTACAGTGCCTACCTGGCCGAGCGCGAACGTGAGGCCGCGACGCAGCGGGCAGCCTGGAAAGATCAGCAAGCCTATATTGCTCAGGTGCGCGGCGACATCAGCCGCATGAAGGGCAATGCCGCCGCATTAGACGGCGTGAAAACCCCGGTGGGCGATCACGATATGAAGTATATCCAGGGTGGCTCACAGGCCGTCTCCGACAAACTATCCCGCGCAGCGAAAGCACGCGAACGCAAGCTGGAGCGCTACCTGGAGTCGGACGAACGGGTGGAAAAGCCCCGCGGGCAGTGGGGCATGAAGCTCGACTTCGGCCCGGCGCCGGCAAGCGGGCGCGCCGTGGTGCGGGTGGAGGATTTGCGCTTTGCCTACCCGGCGGGGCCGGAGCTGTTCAACGGGCTGAATCTGGAACTGTGGCATGGTGAACGGGTGGCGCTGGTTGGGCCGAACGGCGCCGGCAAGAGTACCCTACTCCGGTTAATCGCCGGACAACTCGCGCCTACAGCGGGAAGCGTGCGCATCGGTGCCAACGTACACCTCGGCCTGCTCGCCCAGGAGCACCAGACGCTTGATCCAACGCAGAGCGTGCTCGACCATACCCTCCGCGCCCGCCCGATGAGCGCAAGCGAGGCGCGTGCGTTCTTGCACCTGTTCCTGTTCAGCGGCGACAGCGTCTTTCAGCCGGCCGGAAGCTGTTCACTCGGCGAACGCTCACGCCTGCAACTGGCGCTGCTGGTGCTCCAGGGGTGCAACCTGCTCCTGCTCGATGAACCGCTCAACCACCTCGATCTGCCGGCCCGCGAGCAGTTCGAGTCCGCCCTGGAGGCATTCAGTGGTACGGTGCTCGTCGTCGCGCATGATCGCGCCTTCGTCAGCCAGTTTGCTGAACGGACGGTGCGCTTAGAAGGCTGAAGGCTGATGCGTGAGGCCAATCCGCAGATTGCGCAGATTACGCAACTGACGACTGGCAACTGACAACTGACGACTGACAACTGACGACTGACGACTGACAACTGACGACTGACAACTGACGACTGACAACTGACAACTGACGACTGACAACTGACAACTGACGACTGACAACTGACGACTGACGACTGACAACTGACGACTGACAACTGACGACTGACAACTGACGACTGACAACTGACGACTGACAACTGAC
>JBBRUG010000359.1:0-5722 GCA_038247995.1 Chloroflexales bacterium
CGGGCCTGCTCCAGCTTCTCCAGCAGCGTCTGGTAGACATCGCCCTCGCGGGTCTCCTCGGCGACCAGATTCCACAGGTGGCAGACCTCGGTCTGGCCGATGCGGTGGATGCGCCCGAAGCGCTGCTCCAGTCGATTCGGGTTCCAGGGCAGGTCGTAGTTGACCATCAGGTGGGCGCGCTGGAGGTTGATGCCCTCGCCGGCCGCGTCGGTGGCGATCAGCACCTGCACATCCGGGTCGTGGCGGAACGCCTCCTGAGCCTTCAGGCGTTCCTCGCGGCCCATGCCGCCGTGGATCGTGACGACGGCCTCCGTCCGACCGAGCAGCGTCGTCATGCGCTGCACCAGGTAGTTGAGCGTGTCGCGGTGCTCGCTGAAGACCACCAGCTTCTGGCGGGGTGATGGGGTCGGTGGCGGGATCGTGGCTGCGGTATACGCCACGCGCTCCTCGGCCAGGCGGTTAGCAATCGCCGCCGGCGTAAAGATCGCGCCGAGCAGACTGGCCAACTCGCGCCACTTGCGATCCTCGCCGCTCTGACGCACCGCAAGTGCGAGCGCCTCAAGCCGCGCCAGGTTGGCGATCTCGATCTTCAGTTCGTCGATCGTGCGGGCGGCAGTGGCCAGATCGAGCACCTCGGCCTCGACCGACTCGACCTCGCTGTCGGGGGCATCCTCTAAGTCATCGAGATCCTCGGCGTTCAAATCGAACGATGCGGGCGAGCCGCCCACGCTCCCAGGAGCTATGACCCCGCGCTGGAGCAGCTCCAGATCACGCTGCTGCTGCTCCAGCCGCTCGCGGCGGCGCTGGAGCGACTGGTAGATCGCCTCGGGCGAGGAGGCCAGGCGGCGCTGGAGCACCGTCAGGGCAAAGCCGACCGTCCCAGCGCGTTTGTCGTTCTGCAACGCCTCGGCACGGTTAAACTCCTCGCGCACATAGTTGGTCACCTCGCGGTAGAGGTGCGCCTCGGCATCCGAGAGTTGGTAGGGCACGGTGTAGGCGATCCGCTCGGGGAAGAGCGGCGTGCCGTCGAACTTCAGCAACCGCTCCTTGACCATGCGCCGCATCAGGTCGGAGACATCGACCTGGTGGACGCCGTCGCGGAAGCGCCCCTCGAAGCGATCACCATCAAGCAGGGCCAGAAAGAGCTGAAAGTCTTCCTCCTTGCCATTGTGCGGCGTGGCGGTCATCAGCAGGAAGTGGCGCGTGAGCGTGCCGAGCAACTGACCCAGGCGATAGCGCTTGGTGTACTTCAGCTCACCGCCGAAGAAGGTTGCCGAGAGCTTGTGGGCCTCATCGCAGACCACCAGATCCCAACGGGCGTCAGGCGCCTGGAGCTTCTGCTGCACCGAATCATCGCGGGCGAGCTTGTCGAGGCGGGCGATCACGAGGTGGTTCTCCACGAACCAATTGCCGGTGCGCGCGGCCTCCAGTTTGTCGTTGGTCAGGATCGCGAAGGGCAGGTGGAAGCGCCGGTAGAGTTCATCCTGCCACTGTTCGGCGAGGCTGCCGGGGCAGACGATCAGACAGCGCTGGAGGTCGCCACGGGCGATCAGCTCCTTGATCAGCAGGCCGGCCATAATCGTCTTGCCCGCGCCGGGATCGTCGGCCAACAGGAAGCGCAGCGGCTGGCGGGCGAGCATCGTCTCGTAGACCGCCGTGATCTGGTGGGGCAGCGGTTCGACCAGCGAGGTATGCACCGCCAGCACGGGGTCGAAGAGATGCGCCAGGCGAATGCGGTGCGCTTCGGCGACGAGCCGGAAGAGGTGGCCGTCACCATCGAAACTCCAGGGGCGGCCGACGCTGACGATATCCAGGGTCGGCTCATCATCGCGGTAGAGCAACCGAGTACCGGGGCGTCCGCCGGCGTCCTTGTAGGTGAGTTCCAGCGCATCGCTGCCATACCACTGCACGGCAACAATAGTCACCAGGCTATCCGGAAGGATGCCGCGCAGGGACGCGCCGGGCGTCAGATCGTCGAGGCGGATCATGGGCAGTCGCTTTCGGTTGCCACTGGCTCCGGTGTCGGTTCTACGGGAATCTCCACGATCAACAGACGAAAGGCGGCCTCCGGGTCGATCCGCGCGATGGTCGCGTAGGTCTGGGCGATGCGCCAAGCGGTGCGGCGTTGCATGCCGCCGCGCCGACCGGGGTGCAGTTCGGGGTGGAGCAGGCCCATAATGGTCGAGTGGCTGATGCTGGCCGTGCGGGCGAAGGCGCGCTGAGAATACCCGGTGCGGGCGATGAGATCTGGGAAGCGCTCGGAGAGATGGAGGCGTGGCTGTTTCATCGCGTACCCTATCCCAAGCTTTAAAACCATTCAGCCATATTGTAGATCAGAACGCTTACGAATGTGTGACACGATACCTATACGTAGGATGATCAGATTTTCATTATTTGAGCGATAAAGACTCGTCATTAGGCCTCTCAGTAAGCTCGACGAACGTGTCTACCAGAGATAATGCCAATGGCGAAAAAACATCCCCGAGCACAGCATGTCGCCATGCCCGGAGATGTGTATCGAAGCAGTTATTCAGCACTCAGCGCTACGCGATCAATCCAGAGCGTGCCGCGACCCTCGATGCGCACCGCGACACGTCCGTAAGCAGTGCCTTCCGGTGCGACGCCGCTGAGTTCGACCAGTTGCCAGCCGAAATCGGCGCTGAGCGCCATGGAATCGGCGACGCCAAGCCGTTTGCCGGCGGCATCGTGGAAATACAGCTGCACGTGCGCCCGCCCGGTGAAATCGATGCCCTGCATGCTGACCGCCAGGTTGTACGCGCCCTCTAGCGGCATTTGAACCCGCTCACGCAACGTCAGTTCCGCCTGTGTATTGGCACGGCTGACCACCTCCAGCGCCTGATCGTTCAGCCAAGTAGGCTGGATGCTGACCTGCAACGCCATGCCGGCGTCGTCGGTGCGCGGCGTCAGCGTGATCTGCCCCGGTGCGCCGCTCCAGCGCCACGGCCGCCAGCCAGTGAGCGTTTCAGTGCTGAAATCGCCGTGAACAAGCAGGTTGACGCCCGCCTGATCGCGCACGGCCGCCTCGGCAAACTGCACCGTGCCGGTTCCGGCGGCGCGCAGTTCGACCTTGACAAAGGCCGCCCGTTCCGGCGCGCTGCCTTCGAATTCTAGGCGTTCTGCCGCGCCCGCCATTCCGTCGATCCGATCGACGCGCAGCGTGCGCAGCCGATCGTCTTGCCAGACCAGTTCAAGTGCTGCAGTCATGGTCGGGCTACTCTGGAGCACCAGCACCTCGGCACGATAGATCTGCCCCGGCTGCACCGCCACGGTTCGTTCGTCGGCGCAGACCCCGGCTTCACCGACACGCTCACTGGTCTGCGTACGCAGGCGGGGCTGTGGGCCGCGCATGGTGTTTATCCACCAGTGGTTTGGGGCGATGCCGGCGTTGTGGACGGTACGAACCGTGACGTTGTCGGCGTTGTCGGTGACGCGCACCCGGAGCGTGGTGTCGGCGGCGAGCGGCGGGCTGCATGGCGACCATTGGTTGCCGTCGGCGCTGCATTCGACCAGCGCGATGTCAGAACCGGCATTGTCGTCGGCAGTAAGCGCCAGGCTTGGCATCAGGCCGGTAATCGCGAAGGGCGTCTGCGGCGCCGTGCGATCGATCTGAATGGTCAGGCTGAGCTGTTGTTGATTACCTGCAAAATCGACGGCGGTGAAGCTCAGGTCGTAGCGGCCGTCTTCCTCCAGGGTGAACGGTTCCAGCGTGCGACCGGTGGATTGGGCGATCACAGTATTGTTGCGACGGATCACCAGCCCGACGTTGCGCAGGCCGCTTGCGGCGTCGCTGATCTGCGGCGTCAGCGTGACGGGCGCGGCGATCCAGCCGGCAGCGTTCGACGTATGCGAGGGCGTGATCTGTAGTTCCGGCGCGGTGGTGTCGGTGCCGGCGCTCGTTGTGATCGTTTCCGCAAGCGTCGCCCCGACTTCGCTCAGTGTATGTACCGTGGTTGCGGTTGTGCCGATTGTCGCGCCGGGCGCGCTTGCGATTACGGCGCCGTCATTGAGGACGTTCGCCGGCACATCGCTGCTGTAGATACCGATTGCGCCGTCGACCGGCAGTTCGCGCAACTGGTTGTTCTGCACGTTGAAGAGGCGCGAGGTGTAGCCCTGGAAGCCGAGCGGCAGATCGACGACGAGCAACGGCGCGGCGATGGTTGTGACGGTGACGACCCGCAGGGCGCCAATACCGCCGACATCGCTGAACGACGGGCTAGTCCATTCTACCGGGTCGTTGGGGGAAGCGCCGGCGTGTACACGGACAATGGCGTCGCCCGCGCCATCGAGGCGCTGTTCGAGGGTGATCAGGCGCTCCGGGCCATCCTGCTCTAAGGCGGCGACGAGGGCAGCGACAATGATCGGCTGCGTAGGATCGAACGGCGGCGCAGGTTCGGTCGGCGTGGTCGGATCGCCGGCGACCTGGGCTGCCGGAACGCTAAACCATGGCTCGGCGTCTGGGGCTGTTGCGGCGAGCGTTCCTGTTGCAGCTTCCGCGCCCATCAGTATAGGTAGGAAGATGCGCGTGGCAAGCGCGTCGGCGGCGTTTGGCTGCGGATCACGTTCCGCAAACGCAACCGCTTCGGTCGGATCGGCAGATGCGCCGGTTAGCGTTTCGGCAGCGCCGGCACCCTGGATGTGGTGCGTTACGGAGATGCTCGGCGTAGTGGGGAGCTGTTCGCGCCACGCCTGGAAGCGTGCCGGGTCGGCGCTGTTGCCATTGTAAGCTGTGATCACCGGTGCCCAGGCAGCGAGATCGGCGGCACTGGCGTTCAGATGGGAGGCGAGGCGGTTACGATCGGCGGCCAGTTTTTGCGCCACCAGATCGATACTTTGTTCCGGCGTGTAGAGTTCTTCGGGCGCTCCATTGTTCAGCCAGTTATAGGAACTGAAGTAGGGGATGCGGCCAAGGCCGTAACGGGCAAACATACGATACTGGGCAACGAAATCGAGCGCCAGGCCGCTGGCATCGGCTGTCGAGCGGCAGCGCGCGTCAAGGGAAGCGTCAAGGGAAATCAGGTCAGCCGCTGTTGCGCCGGAGGGAACCGCATAACCGCCATGGATATAGGCAGCACAGGGGAGCCGGTCGTCCGGCGCGGGGTTGTCGGGCTGAAGCCAGGAGCGGTAGGGAATAAACGACGAGTTCGGAAACATCCGGAGCAGGCGGATCGCCGGCTGCCACTGTGCATCGATGGTGGGCAGGTATTCGTAGGCGAGGGACGGATCGGCGCCGTCGCGCGTCCCGAGGCCATCACTGACCAGCACGAACATCAGTTTGAGCAGTTCCGGCGGCAGATTGTGCTCTTGAGCGGCGGCAACAATCGCGGCGTCCCAGCGGTTCCAGTGCTGCCCGTTGGCCGCGGGCGGCGCGCCGAGGCGCACGTCGGCGCTGAACCCGGCCATGGTTGCACCGTCGGCGCTGAACAGCGGCGGGTAGCTGCCGCGCTTGCTGGTGTTATGGCCGCGATTATCGACTTCAATTGCATAGCTCAACGGGCGATTGGTCGGCGCCTCGATCACGAAGCGGGCGAGACCATCGCCGAGCAGTTCGGCCGGGCGCGACTCGCGGATCGTGCCGGTGTCCCAGACCAGGCGCACGTCCACCGGATCAGTCGCCGGCATACCGGGGGCGCGATCAAATGCGACCTCAACCGTCACGCGGGCGCGAGTGAAATCGATCCATTCGGCGCTGATCTGCGGTTGC
>JBBRUG010000360.1:0-5718 GCA_038247995.1 Chloroflexales bacterium
GCGCGTTAGCACGCCCCCAACCAGCGCGCCGGCGGCAGCACAGGGCGGCAGCGGACTTTAGTCCGCATGCCGCCTGCACACAAACCTCCGCGCCCTTTAGGGCGCGAACCCCACTCACACCTCTGCACGGATGCGGCGCAACATATCTTCGGGATCAATGCCCGCATTTTTGGCCAAGCGGATCTGCTCCAGCAAACGGGCTTCGGCATCGGCGCGCCGGGCGACCGCATCGGAATGCGACGCCTCGGTGTTCACCAGGCGCCGTTTGGCATCCTCAGCGTCGAGTACGCGATCTTCGTCGGCGCGCTCTTCGGCCCACCTGAACGCCTGCTCCCAGAAAAGACCCGCCTCACGAAAAAACAATGTGAAGATCCCGGTGTTTTTACCGGGGGGCAGTTCGCTCATCGCCGACTCCTTTGTTGCAAACACTCGCTGACTCATTTTATTACGCGTAGCGCAAAAAGTCAACGTAAACTCGCCAAATTTTGGGACTTGTATTGCATGATATACCGCAATCTGCTATAATTCGGGGCAATTGCTCTTGCATATATGTCAGGCATGGGTTCGGTTAGACTGGCTTCTGGTTCTGCACTCTGGCTCCGCAAGGCCCGCATCCTGCCGCTGCTGCCCTCGGAGGGTTTTATGGCTACGCTCCAACCCGTCCGCACCGCTGCTTCTCATCAGACGCGGTTCCTTGATCTCGGCGGCCACGCGCTGCACGTCTTCCGTTTTGGCGCACCGCTGGAGTTGGCGTACACCTATTTTTGTGATATCTCGGCCGTATTTCGGCTGCTTCCCGACGCACTCGATGTGCAGTCCTTCGGGCCCGATCGTTACCGCCTGATTGTGGGCGCGACTGACGGCCGTGGGCACAGCATGGCTGCGGTATTCGACCTGCTTGTAGAGTACGATCCTGGGCGTGCAATCCGCGTGATGCACACCGATGAAGGCCCGCCCGTGAACCTGCCCGGCCTCGTTTTTGGCGGCATCCTGGAGGCTGAGGCGATTTTTCAGCCCGGCGTGCAGGGCACCGCTGTCGAGTACAACGTCGATATTGCGCTGAGCATTCCGGTCCCTGGCGTGTTACGCCTGATGCCCCAGCCCTTTATTCAAAACCTCGGCGAACGAGCCATGGCCTTCAAAATGAACCAGATGATCGGCGGCTTTACCAACAGCATTTCCGCTGATTTTGATACGTGGGTTGCGGGGGGGTAGCCGCGCCCTGAAGGACGTAGCCGCGCCCTGAAGGACGTAGCCGCGCCCTGAAGGACGCGGCGCATGCAGTGTGTTTGCGGCCTGCGGGCTGAAGCCCTTGGCCGTCTGCCGATTGTCTATTGCCCCATTGCCACAACATAATCGATAATTCGCGCCGGGATATTCACCCCGGTGGTGTCGATGCTGTTGCGGAACTCCATTGTGTAGTTCACCTCATTCACCAATAAGCGCCCATCGCTCGTCTCCAGCAGATCGATCGCTACCACGCCGCCGCCGACCGCTTGCGCTGCGCGGAGGCTGAGATCGGCCAGTGCCGGGGTGATCGGACAGTTGCTCGCCACGCCACCGCGAGCGGTGTTGGTGATCCAATGGCTGCTGGTGCGATAGATTCCGGCAATACATTCGTCGCCCACCACAAACGTACGAATGTCGCGTTCAGGCTTCTCGATATACTCCTGAATGTAGAAGATCGCGTGCTGATAACTGCCCAGCACATCGCGATGCTCCAGGATCGCCTCGGCCGCATCACGGTCGTTGATCTTACTCACCATCCGCCCCCACGAACCTACCACCGGCTTGAGTACAATCGGGTAGCCGAGTTGCTCCATCGCCGCCAACGCGCTTTCGGGCGTGAAGGCGAGCAGGTTCTGCGGCACGGGTATGCCCGCGTGAATGAGCGCCTGGGTGGTGAGGAATTTGTCGCCACAGGTGAGCGCCACCTGATAGTTGTTCACCGTCGGTACGCCCGCATCATTCAGCAGTTTGAGGATGTACAATGCGCGGCTGTGCTGAATACAGCGCTCCAGCACGACATCGTACGGATAACTGCGGGTATGCAGATCAAAAATCTGCTCGCGATCATCAATCTTGGTATAGCTCAGGTCGCGCCGCTCCAACTCTGTGAAGAGCAGCTTCTCCTCGGCCCGAATCCGTGAACACAGAACCCCGATACGCATGCTTACTCCAATGCAAAATGTAAAGGGCAAAAGGCAAAATGAACATGTACGCACGTCGTAGGTTGTTCCTTCTGCCAGTTGCCACTGACTGACTCACCCCAAGTTCATACTGAGCAAAAGGCAAAATGAAGCGATGCAGCTACGTTTGCCTTTTGCCTTCTCCTTACTCGCCCCAGTCTTCTTCAACTTCGGGCGCCAGAGCCAGTTCCGGCGGGTCGAGGCTGATCACTTCCAGTTCGGCGCCACAATCGGGGCAGGCGATGATCTCCGATTCCATCGTGTCGGCCGGCAGGCTAACGTCGGCGCTACATTCGGGGCATGTTGCGGTCATGGGTCGGGACTCCTTGTAGGTACTTGTTAACGGCTGAAATAACTCAGATGGCATATAGAAGTGCGAAAACGTAGGAACACAGGAACGTAGGAACATAGGAACGTAGGAACATCCTGTTCGTCTGTTCGTCTGTTCATTTGTTCGTCTGTTCGTCTGTTCTTCTATGTCTCTACCCATCAACTCCGACACGTAACTGCGCGATGATTGCTGTTGTCACATCACTGGTCGTGGCCGTTCCGCCCAGGTCGGGTGTGGTGATGCCGGCCTGTGTCGTTGCGGCGCAGGCCGTGCGTACGGCGCCCGCGGCGGCGCGGCGCCCGCGCCATTCTAACAGCATTGCGACGCATTCAAATACGGCTAACGGGTTGGCGCTGCCGCGTCCGGCAATGTCGGGCGCCGCGCCATGCACCGGCTCGAATAATGCGCGCCCTGCGCCGAGGTTTGCGCTCGCCGCCGTACCGAGCCCGCCGCCGTGGATGCAAGCGACATCGGAGAGAATATCGCCGAACATGTTTGTGGTCACAAGCACATCGAAGCGCTCGGGGGTCTGAGCGAGGCGCATCGCGGCCACATCCACAAGCATCTCCTCAACCACTACGTCGGGAAACTCCGCCGCTACAGCCAGCGCTGTGCTGCGGAAAAGGCCATCGCTCACGCGCAGTACATTCGCCTTGTGTACGATGGTGACGAGCGGACGACGGACGACGGACGACGGACGACGGCTGCGCGCCAGTTCAAACGCGGTGCGCGTGATCCGCTCGCTCGCTCGCCGGGTGATCACCCGCTCGGCGATTGCCGTTGCGCCGTCATCTTCCAACCGCTCCCGGCCGGCGTACAGCCCCTCGGTGTTCTCGCGCACCACAACGAGGGAAGGCTGAGGGCTGAGGGCTAAAGGCTGAAGTTCGTCGCGCGGCCTTATTGTCACGGGACGGATGTTGGCGTACAGATCCAACTCCCGCCGCAACTGCACAATCGGGCTGCGGTAGCCCGGCACGTTATGGCTTGGTGAAGCGACGGCGCCGAAGAGGATCGCATCGGTGGCGCGGGCCAGTTCCAGCGTTTCCGCCGGCAGCGCCGCGCCGGTCGCCTCAAACGCGCCCCACCCAGCCTGCGCCTCGTGCAGTTCGATATCAGGCGCAACGCTGCGCAGCACCTGCGCAGCTGCGCCAATCACTTCCGGGCCGATCCCGTCGCCGGGAATGAGCAGGATGTGCATCCTACACCGCCTCGCCCGGAAAACGCCCATAGCGCCGGTAGAACGGCACAATCCCCCCCGCGGCCCAAACCTCGCGCAGGAACGCCGGCGGCGGCGGCAGGGTGATCGTCCGCCCGTCGTCGGTGAAGATGCGCCCCTCCGCAAGGTTCAGTTCCACCTCCTGACCGTCACGCAGTTGGGCGCTCAGATCGGCGGTGAAACAAGGGATGCCCAGGTTCAGCGCATTGCGGAAGAAGATTCGCGCAAAGAGCGGCGCAACAATCGCGCCCACGCCGACCAGGCGCAAGGCCAGCGGCGCATATTCACGCGAACTGCCGCAGCCGAAATTGTTCCCAGCCACAATCAGGTCGCCGGGCTGCACATTGCCGGCAAAATCGGGGCGATACTCGACAAACGGGTACTTGCGTAAGTCGGCTTCGTTCTTGAGCATATACGGCGCATAACGCCCCGGTACGATCTGATCAGTGTTAATATCGGGGCCGAATAACCAGACGCGAGCCATGGGAGAGGCCTTTCTATCTATATGGAGTATCAGCGGGCAACACGGCGACGAGGTGACAAGGTGACAAGGTGCTGTATTTCCGCCATGTGGTGCACCATGTCACCTTGTCCGTGAGCGTAGCGAGCGCTATATCACCGTGTCACATCCTGCGGATGGGTGATATACCCGGTCAGCGCGGTCGCGGCGGCGACTTCCGGCGAGGCGAGATAAATGTTGGCCTGTGGGCTACCCATGCGGCCGCGGAAGTTGCGATTGCCGGTAAACAGGCAGACTTCCGCGGGGGCGAGTACGCCCATGTGCCGGCCGATACACGCGCCGCAGCCCGGCGTGCCGATCGTCGCCCCGGCGGCCAATAAGGTGCTCAACGTCCCGTCATCGGCGGCGCGCTGCAACGCCTGCGCACTTGCCGGCACGACAAGCATGCGCATTCCCGGCGCCAATCGCCGCCCAGCCAGAATGCGCGCCGCTGCGGCCATGTCCTCATAGTGCCCGTTTGTGCAGGTGCCCAGGTAGACCACATCGATCGCTATGCGCCCCAGGTCGCTCAGGTCGGTCACATTATCGACTGTATGTGGCGCGCTCACCTGCGGTTCCAGCGTGGCGAGATCGATCGTGATCACACGGCTGTAGGTCGCGCTTTCCTGGATCGTTAGAGCCGCAGCACGCTGCGGCTCTACGGGTGAAATACCATCCGCGTTTGCAAAAACAGGCGGCACGATCCCCGCCTTCGCGCCGACTTCAATCGAGAGCGTCGCCAAGGTCATGCGTTCCATCACGCTGAGGAACTCCACGCCGTGCCACTCAACAGCGGCATAGGTTGCGCCGTCGGCGCGCAATTCGCGGGCGGCGCGCAATGCCAGATCTTTGGCACTCACGCCGGGGCGGAAGCGGCCCGTTGCTCGTACCACCACCGTTTCCGGCACGCGGAACCAGGTGCGTCCGGTGGCGGCGGCCAGCGCAATGTCGGTCGAACCCATGCCGGTGCCGAAGGCGCCGACACAACCATACGCCGTCGAGTGGCTGTCGCTGCCGACGATCACCATGCCCGGTTGGGCCAACCCCTCTTCGACCAGTACCGGATGCGAGATGCCGCGCCCGCTGTCAAAAAAGTGCCGAATGCCCTGCGCCCGTACCCAGCGCCGTAATTCAGCCTGCTTCTCGGCAACCTGAACACTCGCCGCCGGCGCAACATGGTCGATCACCACCGTCACGCGCTCAGGGTCGAAGACGCGCTCGGCGCCCAACTCTTGCTCCATAATCCGAATGATGCTCGGCGCGAGGCTGTCGTGCATCATCACCAGATCCACACTAACCGTTACCACTTCGCCCGCCTGCACCGGCCGCCCCGCCGCGCGGGAAAGAATCTGTTCGCTAAGGGTCATTGACATTGTCTTACCTCACTGGGGACTGAAGCACCGCCGACGAAGTCGGCGGTGCTTCAGTCCTACGCCTTACTCCGCATGCGCATACAAAATATCGTCCACCATCGCGCCGTCGA
>JBBRUG010000361.1:0-5708 GCA_038247995.1 Chloroflexales bacterium
GTACTCATACTGCGTCGTATAGCACACTTTTGGGTATTCTACAAAGGCTATGTCATGGCTCCTTTGGCTTCACGAACCTTGCCTGACGATCCCTAACTCCGTTCCTGCTCTTGTGAGCCGCCGATCAGCGTGCTAAAATTGACGGAACAGCATCACTATGCGGAGTACTGCCCATGTCTGAACTCAAAGATAAACTTGTGCTCGTCGTCGACGATGAGCCGCGTATGATCACCTTTATGCGCATGAACCTGGAAATCGAAGGTATGCGCGTCGCTACCGCCTCCAATGGGCGCGAAGCTGTCGATCATGTGCGCGACGATATGCCCGATGTTGTTTTGCTCGATGTGATGATGCCGGTGATGGACGGCTTCGAAGCCCTGAAGCGCCTCCGCCAGTTCTCACAGGTGCCGGTGATTATCCTTACCGCAAAAGACGAAGAGGACGATCGTGTGCGTGGCCTCGAACTCGGCGCCGACGATTATGTCGGTAAGCCGTTCAGCCACCGCGAACTGGTCAGCCGCATCCGCGCCGTGTTGCGCCGCCACTATGCCGCGCCGCCCGTGCCGCAAACCACCGTCCGCATCGACGACCGGCTGAGCATCGACTTCGCCCGCCGCGAGGTGCTCGTTGAGGGCCAACGCGTGAATCTGCGCCCTACCGAGTATCGTTTGCTGTACCACCTGGTGCAGAACGCCGGCTATGTGCAAACCCACGAGATGCTGCTCACCAAAGTCTGGGGGCCGGAATACCGCGAAGAAAGCCACTATCTGCGCCTCTACATCACCTACCTGCGCCAGAAGATCGAGGCCGATCCGTCGCACCCGCAGTACATCCTCACCGAACGCGGCGTCGGCTACCGCTTCATCGATTTCGAGCAACTGAACGCGAGCGCGTAGATCAGGTTACCCGAAGCCGGTAAACAAGCGCCACCGGTACCTGCAATGCCACCGGATCAACCACGGCATCCGCTGGGATGCTCATTGGATCAAGCTGCGGCTCCAACATAGCGCAGATCTGCAACCCCAAGCCGGTGCAGGCCCGCTGCCATGCGCTGTGCGTGTGGGTTGTATGGCGCACGGCATACCGTTGGTCGCCAACGCGGAACTCGCGCCGCCAGCCTAAGGCGGCGCCCACCGGGTGAAAATCGCTGATCAGGATCGTCCCACCCCGCCGTGTCACCCGGCGCAATTCGGCCAGCGGCGCGCCGAGATCGTCCAGATGGCCAATGGTCAGCCCACAGATCGTCAGATCCGCCCAATTACTCCGCACCGGCAGCGCCGTTAACGAGCCTTGCAACAACGCAAAGCGCGACCCAAGCGCTCTTTCATGGGCCTGGCGCAACATTTCGTTGGTAAGATCGACACCGAGAAGCGCTGTAGCCCCGCGTGCTGCGGCATGCCGCAGGTAGCGCCCACTGCCGCAGCCGGCATCGAACACGCGCATGCGGCGCAGCTTGGCCGGAAGTAAGGCCAGCATGGCGCGCTCTTCGGCCAGCATCAGCGCGTTGTGTGCATGCGGCGGGTAGTCATTCGCCCAGAGGGCATAGGCCGCCTGTGGTTCAAGCGTGTCCATAGATCACAGCTCCGTTTCCAATCCCGGCTCTAACTCGGCAACGCCGGGCGGCCCGAGGAGGGCTTTGTCGATTAGTTTGGGCCGCCCATCGATACGGATCGGCGTTGGTGTGCCGCCACAGGCCGCCATCCAATCACCAAGATCGGGATCGACCAGCGCCGGGCGTCCGGCGCGCACGACGGCGCGGATAGCGCTCCGCTGGGCATCGAGCAGCGTTGGATACGGATCGCCGCCAGGATCAGCCAGCACGAACAGATCGGCACGGCAGCCCGGCGTGAGCGCACCAACATCATCGAGGCCCAACAGACGCGCAGGTGTCGTGGTGGATAGCCTAAACAGTGCGGCGGGCGGTAGGCTGCTCTGTTGGGCGGCAATGCGCAACTCGTCCAGGAGATCGCGCGCACCGGTAAGCCGGGCGTCCGTCGCCAGGGCGAGGCGGTCGGCGGCGTAGGCACGCTGCGGATCAAGCGTAGCCCCGAGCATAACCAGGTTGCTGGATGGGCACCAGATCAGCCCGGCGCCACAGGCAAGCGCACGCTCCTGCTGCGCAGCGCTCAGCCCTACAGCGTGGACAAGCCGGCTCTGCGGCCCCAGGCAACCCAGTTGCGCAAGCAGATCCAACTCCGCCCGCGCCCCGGCATCGACACCCTCAGCCAGATGCATAATCCAGGGCGCGCCGGCAGGTGTTGCCCGGTAGCTCGCCCGCACGGCTGGTCCATAGATCGGCAATGCGCTCGTTGGGTCGTGTGTATCGGGGGCCAGGCCGAGCGAATGACACCAGCCATATCGCTGCGGCACATGCACCGGAAAATCCGGCTCGGCAAACAGCGGCTCCCACGGATCGTGATGCTGTACGGTTGTCACCCCAGCCAGGAGATTTTTCAGCGCGCCTTGCCAGAGCCGGAGTGGGCGCGGAACAGCGGCAGCCGCACCGGCGGCGCCGGCGAGATGGGCCGGCATGGCCGCGATCCAGGCATAGCTGCTGGCGAAGGAGGTGGTGTGCGGGACAGGTGGAATGTTGTTCAAGTGCAGATGATCGTGGGCGTTGATTAGCCCCGGTATAAGCAGGTGATCGCGCAGATCGACGGTGCATGCCCCATCCGCTGGTTGGGCCTGGATACGCCCGCCGACGCAATGGATCGCCGCTGCCATGGCCGTGGTTGGCATGACGATCCGCGCCCCAGTAATGCTGAACCTGGCGTCCAACTGCTTCACCATTCGCCTGCCGCCTGCCGCCTGTCTACGGGATCTGCGCAATCTGCGTCATCTGCGGATCGCCCTGCCCCCTGCCTTACGCCGCATCTTTGCGCAGATTCAGCGTGCAGACGCACCGCCGACAAATTTCGTCGCGCTGCGGATCGAGGCCCTGGCGGAAGCGCACGGCATCCGGCGCATTTAGAATAGCCTCAAGCCCACCGTCGCGGTAGATGTTCCCGAGCGGCGGTTGAAAAAAACACGGCCGCACGGTGCCGTCGGCCTCGACCACGCTCGAAACCCAGGGCGCATTGCAGTTGTTTGGGTAAAATTCGCCCTGACCGTTGATCGCGGCGAAGTACTGGAGTAAGCGGCGGCGCAACTTCAACGGCGACTCGGCGATGAATCCGCTCGCGAAGTCGGCGGCATGTGCTTGTTCCAGTGCAGCGAGTTCCGCCGCCAGGAGCGGCAAGTCCTCCGGCGCGAGGGCCACACCTTGAGCGCGGGCATCTTCCCAGCCGCCGGGACGGTTGAACGCCTCGCTGCTGACATCGGCGGCGAGAAAACTGATCCGGTCGAGGCCGATCTGCCGCGCAGCTTCGACCGTGGCGCGCAGGTGCTGAAAGTTGGCCCGTTGCACCGTACAACGCCCGGAGATCGCTACTCCGCCGCCGGTAGCCGCCGCATAGGGCGCGCGTGGCGGCGCCTCGCTGCGCGTGCCAACTGCTGCCCGTACCGCCGCGACACCCTCCGCCAGCCGCGTGAAGGCACGCGGAATATTACGGATGGTATCGTGGACAAGCTGTGGCCCATCAAGGCTGACAACGACATCATCGCAATAACGTACAAGTTCAGCAGCGTGACGAGCCAGGAGCAAGCCGGTGCTCAGCACGGTAATGCCAATGCCGGCATCGCGCAGATGGTGCGCCAGTTCCCAAAGCCGCCCGTGCATCAGCGCTTCGCCGCCGCTCAACACGACCCGCTGAACGCCCAACCCCTGCCACTCATTCAGCCAGCGCGCCACGTCTTCCGGGGCGATCTGATCACGCGTAGTGCTGCGCCAGATGTCGCACATCACACAGCGGCAGTTGCAGCGGCTATGCGGAAAGAGGATCAAGATCGGCAGTTCGCTGATGCTGTGCGCTTCGGCGATGGGCGCAGTATGCACGGGAATGATGGTCATGCTTCCTCCGGATCAAGGTTGACGCCAAGTTCACGCAAGCGTGCGGCGAGCCGCTCCGCCCGCTCCCGCGCCTGTTCGGCCTCGGTTCGCGTCTGTTCCGCCGCGGTTCGCGCCTGTTCCGCCGCGGTTCGCGCCTGTTCCGCCGCAGTTCGCGCCTGTTCCGCCGCGGTTCGCGCCTGTTTCGCCTGCTCGCGCTCGTAATCGGCCTGCCCACGCGCTGTTTCGGCCTGGAGACGGGCGTGCTCAGCTTCAGCCAGCAACCTCTCGCGTCCGAAGGTCATCTCAGCATAGGTTGCTAGTTGACGCCCATCGGCCCGGTAAAGCTCGAGTTCTTCGAGCCCAAGCGCAAAGCGGATCTCCAGCTGCGGGCTGACCCATCCATTGATCGGATCAATTTCCACCAGCGTATCAACTTCACGCCGCCACCCTTCGAGCGTGTTTCGGTCGGGATCGTAGATGTAATACTCTTCGACGCCATACTGTTCGTAGAACTTGAACTTGCGCACCATTTCGGCTTGCCGGTTGCCGGGCGACAGCACTTCAAACACTACCTGCGGCGCGACATTGCCCTCAAGCCACTGCAAATACGAACTCCGGTCGCCCTTCGGTCGCCCAAAGGCAATCAGTGCATCGGGGGCGGTGCGAATGTCCGGGCGTCCCTCTACCGGATACCAGAGCAGATTACCGGCCACAAATACATCGGGCCGCGCCGCGAAGGCCGCATCAAGCCCGCCGGCGATCGTGTAGATCCAGCGCCACTGTTTGGTGTTCTCGGCAATCGGCGTGCCGTCGCTCTCCGGGTAGCGCATGTATAGCGGAACGCCCGATCCGGTTGTTGTGCTCATCGTATTTCCTCATGGTTCAGCATTGAGCGCAGCCCACGCGGGTAAAACCAGGAACCGGCCATATCGGCCCACTTACACGGATCAGGATAGAACATATTTGCTGCAATGTCAAGTCCGTTCAAGTTCGATCAGATAATGATCGGCGAGCCAGGGCAGCGGCCAAGTAGTCGCAAAACGCCGTTCGATTCGGCTGCCGGCCCAGAGCAAACCCAAACGCTGCACGGCCCACGCTTCCAGATAGCTCGGCGGCAGCAGCGCGCCCACAGCACTCACCCGGCGCATAGTGAACCAGGGGGCAAACGCCCGTTGCAGCGCGCCAATCGACGGGTAGCGGATCGTGAGCCCGCGCCAGGGTACGCCGCCGGGCCGCAAGCGGCGCACCGCTTTGCGCACGTCGCCCCGCGCTAGATACCAGGCCCACTCCCACGGCGCCAATGGCCCCATCACACCAAGCAGCGCCGGCGCACCCGGCCGCAATACGTGCGCCAACCCGCGCGCCACGCCCGCCAGATCGGCGACACAATTCAGCCCGCCAAAGTTGGAGAGTACGCCATCAAAACGATGACCGGGTGACTGGATGACTGGGTGACCGGGCGAGCTAGTGTTGGTACTAATTAAGGTCGCCGCCAGCTCGGCAAGATCGAACTGCGCAACGCGGATCAGATCTTCCATCCCCGCAGCGGCGACTTTTGCGCGAGCAACCGCCAGCATCCCCGCTGCGCCATCCGTGGCCAGCACACGCACGCCACGCCGCGCCAGATAGAGCGCGTCCTCGCCGGTGCCGCAATTCAACTCCAGGATCTGCGCGCCGGGACGGAAAACGGCGTCCATGCGCTCCCAGACCGCCGCACGCATCAGGCTGCCGATCGCGCTGCGCGTGAAGGCTGCATCATAGTCGGCGGCCAGCGGATCGA
>JBBRUG010000362.1:0-5666 GCA_038247995.1 Chloroflexales bacterium
CGGCGCGATCGTCTACAACAGCCCGGTGCGCTTATTCAAAGCCAGTTGGTTGCGGCGGAACCTGATCAAGCGTTCGAGCCTGATCGAAGTCAATGAATTAGTTGAACATCCATAAGGGGGACGTATGGAACAGATGCCCAATCTGAGTATGACGACGCGCCATGCGTTGCAAGAGGCTGTGCTGACGCCGCGGTTCTACACCACCGACTTTAAGGCGATTGATGCGCTCGACATCGATAAGAATGGCCTGCGCGATGAGTTCGAGTGGATCAAAGACGAGTTTGCGCACGACTATAACCGCCACCACTTCAAGCGCAACGAAGAATTCCTCGCAAACTTCGATGATATGCCGGTGCGCCCGATGTTCATCGAGTTTCTTGAGCGCTCGTGTACCGCCGAGTTCTCGGGCTGCATTCTGTATGCCGAGATGGTTAAGCATCTCAAAGATCCGACGATGCGCGCGATCTTCAAGTACATGAGCCGCGATGAAGGGCGTCACGCCGGCTTTCTGAACCGCACAATGGGCGATTTGAATGTCGCGCTCGATTTGAGTATGTTGCAGAAGCGCAAGAAGTACACCTTCTTCAAGCCGAAATTCATCTTCTATACAGTCTATCTCTCGGAGAAGATCGGTTACGCGCGCTACATCAATATCTATCGCCACCTCGAAACGCAGCCCGAGTTCATTATTCACCCGATCTTCAAGTGGTTTGAGGAGTGGTGCAACGATGAATATCGCCATGGCGAGTTTTTCGCGATGCTGATGCGCTCGCAGCCGGATCTGATCAATGAACCGGGTAACCGGCGTTGGATCCGCTTCTTCCTGCTCGCCGTGTATGCCACGATGTATATCAATGATTGCCGCCGCAGCGAGTTCTACCGCACCATGGGCCTCGACTGGCGCGCATATGATCAGCAGGTGATCCGGCTCACCAACCAGATCGCCTCGCAGGTTTATCCGGTCACATTGCCCGTTGACGATCCGCGCTTCTTTCAGCACCTCGATGCCGCTGCTAAGTACGATGCGCGGGCGAATGAACTCTCGCAGAGTTCCAACCCGATTGCCCAGGCCCAGGCGGCCCGGTTGCGCGCTGCAATCGGCGTGCGCTTGCTGGCGGCCTTCCGTCTGCCGTCGCAGCCGACTACGCATGAGAATCATTGGAAGGGCCTGGAAGGCTTCCCGAACTACCCCGGCCCTGATCGGCCGCTGCGGGTGGCGGCGGCGGACTAGCGCGATGTAGCATTCCAGGGAACGCAGGGGCGCTCACACGGGGGCGCCCTTACGAGGCTCACTGAGTTACATATATGAAGTTTATTTTCCCCTCCCGGAACCGCCCCGGAGTGTTTTATGCACACCTACGATAGCGTCGTGATCGGTGCCGGAATCAGCGGTTTGCGTACAGCCTATGCACTTAGCCGCAGCGGCCAAGACGTGCTGCTGGTTGAGGCAAGCGAGCAGGTTGGCGGCGCGATCCGCAGCGTGCGTACACCCGATGGCTATGTACTCGATTGCGGCCCCAACACCGTCACCAGCAAAGATCCCGCGCTCTGGCAGGAATTTGCCGATTTAGGGATCGCCGAGCGGCGGCTCACTGCCGATCGCACCGGGGCGCGGCGCTTTATCCTGCTCAACGGCAAACCGACGCTCATCCCCACCGGCCCGGATGCGCTGCTCAGCACACCGCTGCTTTCGCTGCGCGGCAAGTTACGCATCCTGGCCGAGCCGCTGATGCCGCGCGCCGCAACCGCCGACGAGAGTGTCGCTACCTTCTTTAGCCGCCGGATCGGGCACGAAGCCGCCGAGCGCCTGATCGATCCATTTGTGTCGGGGGTCTATGCCGGCGATCCGGCGGCAACGTCGATCAAGGCAGCCTTCCCGACGCTCTGGGAAGCCGAACAACGCGCCGGCAGCATCGTGCGGGGCATGCTTAGCCGCCCGCGTAGTGCTGTGCCCCGCCCACAAGGGCCACGCGAACGCAGCGTGTTATTCAACTTCACCGACGGCCTGGCCGAGTGGCCGCGCGCGCTTGCCGCAGCCCTGGGTGATGCGCGGGTCTGGTGCAATACGCCGGTGCGCGAACTGCGCCCGGCGGGCGATGGTTGGCAGATTACGCTGGAGCGTGATGGCCGCACTGAGGCGATCGAGGTGCGCAATGTGGTGCTGGCAACACCGGCATTCGTCACCGCCGACCTGGTTGCTGCGTGGGCGCCGGCTGTGGCGCGGGCGTTGCGCGGGATTCCCTATGCGCCGTCGGCGGTAGTCCACCTGGGCTTCAAGCGCGAGCAGGTAGCGCATCCGCTGGACGGCTTCGGGCTGCTGGCGCCGGCGGTCGAGCGGCGCGACTTTTTGGGCATCCTCTGGTCGTCGAGCCTGTTCCCTGGGCGTGCGCCGGCAGGCCATGTGCTCACGACGACGATCATCGGCGGGGCGCGGGCGCCGCACTTTGTCGAGGCGAGCGAAGCCGAACTCGTGGCGCTGGCCGTGCGCGAACACGCCGCCGTGCTCGGGGTGAGCGGCGCGCCGACCCTGGCCCATCTAACGCGCTGGACGCGAGCCATTCCGCAGTATGTCGCCGGCCACGACGCACGCATGGGTGTGCTTGAAGCGCTCGAAGCGGAACACCCGAACCTGGCGTTGATCGGCAACTATCGCGGCGGTGTGGGGGTTGAGAAATGCTATCACAACGCGCAGGCAACGGCGGAGCGGCTATTGGGATTGGTGGGTGAAGGGGTGCGGGGGTGAAAAAGGGACACGGGAACAATACCCACTCACTCGTCACTCGTCACGACACACACGGAGCGCAAGCTATGACCATCGTAAAAAACCTCCGGCTTGGCCTGTTGCACGTTGCTGTGGCAGTCTGCCTGGTGCCGATTACCGGGGTACTGAACCGGGTGATGATCTTCGAGATGGGCTTGCTGGCGAGCCTGGTGGCTGCGCTGATTGTGCTGCCGCATTTGCTGGCGCCGCTCCAGGTCTTCATCGGGCAATACTCAGACAATCACCCGCTCTGGGGCTACCGGCGTACACCCTACATCGCTGCCGGCCTGTTGCTCTGTATTGGCGGCGCAGCGCTCACCCCCGTAGCGGCGATCATGATGGGCAGCAACTTCTGGCCTGGGTTGGCATTTTCCATTGTAGTGTTTTTTACCTGGGGCCTGGGCTTTAACCTGGCGGTGGTGAGCTATCTCTCGCTGGCCAGTGATTTATCTGAAGAGCATCAGCGTTCGCGCACAATCGCGGTGATGTGGTTCATGATGATCACTTCGGTGATTGCGACGGCAATTCTCACCGGACGCGCGCTGGAGAACTATAGCCCGGAGCGTATGGTTGAAGTGTTCGCGATCTGCGCCGGCGTAGCGCTTGTTCTCGGTGCGCTGGGCTTGATTGGGTTAGAGCCGCGTAACGCCCCGGTCGCGATTGAGGAGCGCCACAGTGCCGGTGCGGCGATCAGTGCAGTAATGGCCAATCCGCACGCGCGGGTCTTTTTTATCTATCTGATGCTGCTGTTGGCCGCGATCCTGGGCCAAGACGTACTGCTTGAGCCGTTTGGTGCGCAGGCGTTCGCTATGAGCGTGCGCGAAACCACCCAACTCACCGCCTACTGGGGCGGGGCAACGCTCGTAGCGCTGTTACTGCAAGGCATGGTGCTGAGCCGGTTCCTGAGCAAGCGCTCGGGCGCGATGCTGGGCGGCAGCCTGGCGGCGCTGGGGTTATTGCTGATCGGGCTGAGCGGTATTCTGCAGATCCAGCCGATCTTCGTTCCGGCGATTGTGCTCCTCGGCTTCGGCACCGGCATTGCGACAGCCACAAACCTGGCGCTGATGCTCGATATGACCACCCCTGGCCAGGTCGGCCTCTTCATTGGCGCGTGGGGTGTAGCCGATGCGGCAGCCCGCGGCCTGGGCAATCTCTCGGCAGGCGTCGTGCGCGATGTGGCCGGCGCGGCATTGGGAAGCGCAACGAACGGGTACGCGACCGTCTTTTTGCTCGAAGCGCTGATGCTCTGCGGCGCACTCGTGTTGCTGCAGCGGATCGACGTGGCTGCATTTCGCGGCGAGCGCGTCGAGTTTACTACCTTAGTGGCGACGGTGGGGGACGCATAGCCGGGGTCGGGGGCGGGGATCAGTGGGGCTCACATTTTCAGATCTTCAGTGCTCCCGAGCGTGTTGACAGTTTATATTCATTGTGATAAATTTCATCATTGCATAGATTTGTGTAGATTTGGGGAGATATGCTCTACCTGTCGCGAAGGGTCACCCGATGAATCTCTTCCTTGTAGGCCTAGACCATACCACCGCGCCGGTTGAGATCCGTGAACGTCTGGCCTTTAGTCAGTCCGACATTCCGGCTGCGCTGAAGCAACTCACGACGCCGCGTAACGGTGCGACCACGCCGTTGCTCACTGAAGCGGTCATCCTTTCCACCTGCAATCGGGTTGAGATTTATGGTGTGGCTTCCGATGGGATAACAGGGCCGGCGCTGGTACGCTTTCTGGCCGAGTTTCATTGCCTGGAAGAGGCGCAGTTTGTGCATACCCTGTATTTCCATCAGGGGCCTGATGTGGCCCAGCACCTCTGTTCGACAGCGGCTGGGTTGCGTTCGATTGTGCTTGGCGAAGCGCAAATCCAGGGGCAAGTGCGCACGGCCTATGAGCAGGCGCAGCAGGCGCACGCACTGGGGCCGTTGTTGCATCGGCTGTTCCAGCATGCGCTGAGTACAGGCAAACGGGTGCGCGCCGAGACAAGCCTCGGCCAGGGCGCGGCGAGCGTTTCGCAGGCCGGCGTCGAACTGGCGCGTCACCGGCTCGGCGGTCTACAAGGACGAGCGGTGCTGCTTATCGGCAGCGGCGAAGTGAGCGAACTGGCGGCCCAAAACTTGCTCGCCAACGGCGCCGATCGGCTGATGGTAGTGAACCGCACTCGCGCCCGCGGACGCGAGCTTGCCGAGCGTTACGGCGCTGAGGTGCTTGGTTTTGAGGATCTGCCCCAGGCGCTCAGTCGCGCCGACATCGTGATCTCCTCTACGGCAGCGCCGGTGCCGATTATCTACCCGGAACATATTGTCGACGCATTGCGCACCCGCGCCGATAGGGGCTGCAACGCCAGCGCTTCGATGCTGCTGATCGACCTGGCTGTGCCGCGCGATGTACACGCCGATGTTGCGCAGTTGCCGGGTGTCCACGTTTGCACTGTCGATGATTTGTACGATGTCGTGCGCACGACGCTTGATCATCGCAGTATTGCAGCTACGGTTGCCGAGCAGATTGTCGTCGAAGAGTTGCAGGCGTTTGCCACCTGGACGCGCACCCAGCAATCGATCCCGGCATTGGCTTTGCTGCGTCAGCGCGCCGAAGCGCTGCGTGAGCAAGAACTCGAACGAACCCTGCGGCGCATGGAGGCGCTCTCGCCCGCGCAACGTACCGCCGTCGAGGCTTTTTCCCGCAGTCTGGTGAATAAGCTGCTGCACTCGCCCACATTGCGCCTCCGCGATGCTGCAGCCACCGGCGACGGCGCACGGTACGCGGCGATGCTGAGCGAGCTTTTTAATCTTGAAACAGCGTGAGGTCAGGCGGCAGGCGAACGGCGGCGGGGACGAGGCGAACGGCGGCAGGAACCAGGAGCAAGCGCCACATGCTTGTCTCAGGTATCACGTACAAGCATCA
>JBBRUG010000363.1:0-5581 GCA_038247995.1 Chloroflexales bacterium
GTCCGTCATCGGTCGTCCGTCGTCGGTCGTCCGTCGTCCGTCGTCCGTCGTCCGTCGTCCGTCGTCCGTCGTCCGTCGTCCGTCGTCCGTCGTCCGTCGTTTGTCGTCCCCAGCACGGCTCTACTCGCACTGATTCCCCGCCGCCGCATGCGCCGCGTCGATCGGCCTCGAAAGTAGCGCTGCATCCAGGTCGGCCGGGGCGCTGAGGATGCCCAGTTCTTGCAGCAGCGCCGCCTCGCCTTCCCACGCCGCGCGGTCGTTCGCGCCAAGGCAGCGCGCGCCGATACCGTACTGCAGCAACGTCACGGTTTCCTGAGCTTCAAATGCCAGTTGCTCGCGATCGATCTCGGGGTTGAAGGCGGCCACAATGCTCACCGCCTCATCGACATTCTCAACGGCATACTGCCAGCCACGCAACGTCGCGCTCACAAATGCTTCGACCGTGCGCGGGTTCGCACGCGCAAATTCAGCCGTCGTGAAGAGCACGTCACCCATCAACTGCACGCCATAATCACGGGCGACGATCAGCTCCACCTCGGCGCCCTCGCGCCGGGCCGTGTTGGGCTGATCGGTGGCATACACCGGCCACACATCAACCCGCCGCTCCAGGAATGGCGCCAGGCTGTAATCGCCGGGCACCTCATTGATCTGCGCCTGACCGACGCCGGTAGCGCCGAGCAGCGCCAGATACTCCGTCTCCACATTGTCGCCGTAGAAGACGCCCACCGTGCGCCCGACAAAATCTTGCGGACTGCTGATGCCTGAGTCGCTGTGGACCATAAACGCCACCGGGCTGGCCTGGAACCAGGTCGCCAGCGCGACAACCTCGATGGCTTCTTCGCGTGCGATCAGCACGGTATCGGCGCCGGTGCTGCCGAATGTGTCGGCGCCAGTAACGACCAGCGGCAGCGGCACGAGATCCGGCCCGCCGGGGTTCAGCGTCACCTCCAGGCCGGCCTCTTCGTAATAGCCGCGCTCGAGGGCCACAATATAGCCGGCGAACTGCCACTGCGCGAACCACTGTAAGCGCATCGACACCTCGCGCACCTCAGGTCCTTCGGCAGCAGGTGGCGGCGTAGCGGCCGGCGTAGCGCACGCGCTAAGGATGATTAAGAGCGATAGTAAGGGGATGGAACAACGCCGCAACATATAAAACCTCGCTAGCGAAGCGGTAAAGCAATAAAACTCACTGAACTGATAACTGCGGGACTGCGGGACTGTCAGACTGCGGGACTGATAACTGCGGGACTGATAACTGCGGGACTGTCAGACTGCGGGACTGATAACTGTGGAACTGTCATCACGCTGGGCGTTGCCAGAACACTACGCGGCGTTCGATCAGCGTGATCAGGACATGCAAACTTAAGCTTAGCAGGGCCGCAAGCACAATCGCTGCGAAGACCCGATCGGTTTGCAGCCGATAGACCGACACGGTGACAATATAACCCAATCCACGACTGGCCCCGGCTAACTCACCGACGATCGCGCCGACAACCGCCAACGCCGATGCAACCTTCAGGCCGCTGAAGAGCATCGGCAGCGCGGCGGGCCAGCGCAAATGGCGCAAGGTCTGCCAGGGTGTCGCACCCCAGGCGCGCAGTTGGGTGAGGTGTTCGGGGGCAAGTTGGCGTAGGCCGCCGGCGGTTGCCACGAGTACGGGGAAGAAGGCGAACAATGCGGCTGTGGCGGCCCGCGGCGCCAGGCCGTTACCAAGCCAGATCGTGAGCATTGGGGCCAGGGCGGCGGCGGGGATCGCCTGCGAAACCAGCACCCAGGGGTAGAGCACCCGTTCCAAGGCGCGCACGTGGATAAACAGGGTAGCCAGTACAATCCCCGCGAGTGCGCCGCCGCTCAAGCCGAGCAGGGCAGCGGTAGACGTGACGAGGGCATGGCCGTAGAGGGTTGTACCGGGTTCTACCAGACGCCGCAGCACGCGTGAGGGCGGCGGAACGAGAAACGCCGGAATGCCCAATGCCGGAAGCGCCCATTCCAACCCGATCAGGAGCAGGAACATCAGCGCCGCCGAACCGGCATAACGCCGCATGATCCGTCCGATATTCAGCATTGGCCTGACCGCCCGGCGTTGGGCCGACGAGTTAAGTGCCGTGTTCGCCATAACGCTTTATCGTACCACGAATGCGTGCGAACACGGTTGCATCTGCAGATGGCGCAGATTGCTCAACGTTCGCACCGTCTGCGGAATTTGCGCCATCTGCCGATTGAGGACTGCCGGTTAGGACTCTGTAACGGTCACCTTGGTCATCGTGTCGCCCTGGCGAATTGCATTGACGACACTCATGCCGTCGATCACCTTGCCGAAGACAGTATGCTTGCCGTCGAGGTGCGACTGGGGCGCATGCGTAATGAAGAACTGGCTGCCGTTCGTGTTCGCGCCGGCATTGGCCATGCTCAGCACGCCCGTCTCGTGAACGAGCGGGTTGCCGCGCACTTCGTCCTCGAATTTATAGCCGGGGCCGCCGCGCCCGCTGCCGGTGGGATCGCCGCCCTGAACCATGAAGTTGTTGATCACCCGATGAAAGGTAATCCCGTCGTAAAAACCTTCACCGGCCAGGAAGACGAAATTGTTTACCGTCTTCGGGGCGTGCTGCGGGTACAGGGCAATCGTGATTGGGCCCTTGCTCGTCTCCATCAGCACCGTATATGACTTGGATGGGTCGATCTGCATCGACGGCGGGTTATTCCACTGCTGCTCAGCCATGCACTGTTCCTTTCAATAGTTCGAGTAACCGTGGGCATTATACGCCAGGAGTCAGGAGTCAGGAGTGAGAATGTCCGGCCTCCTTCGCTCATCCCTGCTGATGCAGCAAGAATAACGCCACCAGCAGTTGCACCAAGCCCAGGCCAGGGCTGCGGCGCGGTGCGCCACCATCAAGATAATCGCCTAATTGCACTGGCGGCGGCGCCTGCCGGCCCGGCAATGCGGCCCAGAGCAGCGCCGCAAGCGCTGCCGCCTGACGCGCGTGCATCTGGCCGTCGATTGTCAGCATCTCGCAGAGCCCGCGTGCATCATGGCCGACCCGCAGGCTTAGTACCGGCGGGTGGGCGGGTTGGCTGGCAATTAGGCCGCTGAGATCAGGCAGGAATTGCGTGGCGTGCAAGAGTAAGCGGACATTAGTCGCTTCGGAAGCTGCCGTCAACGCCCCAAAACGTACTACTAGATCGGCCCAACTCCGCTGCGGGTGAATGAATTCCACCGCGTCGGGGTGGCGGCGCTCGATCTCAGCAGCGGCCTGTGCCGCACTATAACCACGCCGCGCACAGTCGCGGGCGATCTTCCAACGCCGCCGCAAGTCCTCATCAGGGTCAAGGAAAACCATCAAGTCGTAACACGCGCGCAGGCCGGGTGTGGCAAAGGCGAGTAAACCCTCGACAATTACAAACGGGGCCGTATCCAGGCGTTGCGGGGCGCCAAATTGGCCGCGGCCATGGTTATAAACTGGCTTGAGGATCGCCGTGCCGGCTGCCAGGCTGCGCACATGCTGTTCGGCAAGCTCAAGGTCGTTGCAATCAGGGTGCAGCGCAGTGAGGCCGTGGGCCAGCCGTTCAGCGCGGCTGAATCGATGATAGTCGTCGGTGTGCAGTACTGCCGTACGTCCCGGCCCAAGAATGGCGGCCACGCCGGAGCTGAGTGTTGTTTTGCCGGCGGCGCTGTCGCCGACGATGCCGAGCACAAGCGGGCGCTGTGCGGGTAGCATAGGTTCCCTCCCCAGCCTACACTCTAGCCGATGGCGCCCGGCGTCGATATGGCAATGCGGATGGTTCGGCACTACCCGCCTGGGTAGGTGATCAGCGTACGCAGCGCTGCAATTTGCGCTGCCGGCTCTTCAACGCTGGCGCCGTGGCGTCCGGCCAGCGTGATCACGCGCGCCTGAGGGTAGAGTGTGCGGAGGGTCGCCCGCTCGGCGGTGCCGACCGTACGATCGGCTTGCGACTCGATCAGCGCAATCCGTCCCGGCCAATCCGCCAGATCATTCGGCGTGAAGGAATAGTTGGCGTCGAAATCAGCCGCCAGACGAAAGCGATTCACCAGCGCGATCCGGCTCTGGGCAGCCAGTACTGCGGCAAAGTGCCTGCGCCAGAAGTGGCGACTCTCGGTTACGCCGGGCAGAAAGCCGTAGATCGCCAGCCGGAGCAGGCCATACAACGTAGGCAGGGGTGCGCGCTCAAAGAGCGCTGCGCAATAACGGGCCAGGTGCGCCCGCCGGGGTTGGGGAGCGCCGCTTTGGGCCAGGATCAGTGTCGCCACGCGCTGCGGATGGCGTCGCACCAACACCTGGGCGACAAACCCGCTTGCTGAGCCGCCAAGCAGATCAACCTGGGCCAGGCCCAAATGATCAAGCAGTAGCGCCAAGCTGTCGCTGAGCTCGGCAAGCGTCGTGGCTGTCGGCGGGTAATGTACTGCGATCACGCGGGTCTGCGCCTGGAGCGCTGCAAGATACTGCCACGATGTGTGCGCCATTCCAAAGCCGCCCGGCAACATCACCAGCGGCCGCGCCCCCACCCCGACATCGATATACGCCCAAACTTGTCCGTTCAACCCCCAGCGCTGAACGGGATGCGTTGCGGTAAAGGCGGCGTATTGGTCGCTGAGGCTCATTGAGGTATACACAGTTAGACGGCGAAGCCATGCCCCGTCAGGTATGCGGCGCCACGCGGCAGATGGGTGTGATGCTTGAGTTCCATCACCAGATGCGGCGTGTGGTTCAGTTCGCCGAGCGCGGTGAAGATGGCGAACCAGTTCAGCGCTCCGTCGCCGGGCGCCCAATGCCGATCATCGTGGCCGTCGGTGTCTTGCAGGTGGACGTGCGCCAGCAGATCGCCGGCCTCGCGCACCCACTGATCGGGCGGCGGCCCGCCGACACGCTGCATCATACCGGCGTGGCCGGTGTCGAGGCTCATGCGTACGTGCGCCGAACCAAACGAGCGCACCAGTTCGATCAGCGGCTGCGGGTTCGCGTCGGCAATATTCTCGATCGCCAGCGTGATGCCGGCGGCCTCGGCACGCGGCAGCACCGGCTCCAGCGTGGCGTGCGCCAGTTCAATCGCCCCGGCGCGCTTACTGGCCGGCGTCCAGGCCACCAACGGCGCGCCGAAGCTGGCAAACGGGCTGTGGAGCACCATTTGGGTTGCGCCGAGTTCGGTCGCAATCTCCAGCCCGAGCAAATAACGCTGTGTCACCAGCGCCCGCAACTGCGGATCTTGAGCGGCCAGGGTAAGGCCCATGAACGGCCCGTGAATGCCAAGCCGACCGGTGAAGCCGTGCAGCAGTTCACGGCCCTCGCGCACCACCGCACGCCAGTCGCCCTCAAGCACCTCCGGCCTGTAGGCGTCCTGCAATTCCAGATCGCGCTGACCATCCAACAACCACTCACGGTGGGCCGCGAGATGCGGCGTCATCAGCGCTGCGCCGATAGAAATAGACATAACAACTCCCTAAGCATGCCAAAGGTAACGTTGATGCTTGGTGCCTAAGAAACGAAGGACGAAGGATGAACGGTGAAGGATGAACGGTGAAGGATGAACGGTGAAGGATGAACGGTGAAGGATGAACGGTGAAGGA
>JBBRUG010000364.1:0-5570 GCA_038247995.1 Chloroflexales bacterium
AAAGGACTTCGGTCCAGATCACATAGGCCATCTGCTCGGTGAGCCAGCCGTTCTCGATCTTGCCCGGCCAGACCCGGTTCAGGTCGAGCAGGTCGGCGGGGTTGACGCGGGTGCCGGTGCTCTCGACGGTGCCGCCGAATTCTACCGAGAAGGGGCTGGCGAGCGGCAGGCAATAGATGGTGCCGCGCAGTTTGGCCGGGTCGATCCGCTGGAGTGCGCGGCGCAAAATCTCGGCGCCCATCGGTTCCCAGCCGTGCAAGGTGGCTTCCAGACAGACCACCGGGCCGTCCTCGGCGCCGTTGACAACCTGGAGCGGAATGCGAACTTCGGTGCGGGCGGCCAAATAGCCGACGTGCAGGTAGCCATAGCCGCGCTGGCCCGGCTCGACGGTGATTCCAGCGACGTTGATCGTTTCGCGTGTCATGATGAGGATTTCCTTTGGGTTGGGGCGGGTCGCGACCCACCCTTACGTTGCTTCGGGTGGCGGCGTCCTTACATCTGCGGTTTAGTGCGCACCATGCGTCCCCAGCCGCGCGGGCCGACGATGGCGCCATCCTGATAGACGGTTCGGCCGCGCACGATCGTGCGCAGCACACGGCCCTGGTAGTTCAGGCCGTGGAAGATCCGCGCACTGCCGCGCGAACGTGATTGCCAGGTTGTGGTGTCGATCGTCGATTGGGCATTAGGATCGTAGAGCACCAGGTCGGCATCGGAGCCGGGCAATAATGCGCCCTTCTGGGGGTAGAGCCCGTGCAGGCGTGCTGGGCGGGCAGTGAGCAGGCCGATCATCTGGCTGATTGGGAGCCGCCCGGCGTGGGCCGCCGAGAGCATGAGCGGCGGGAAAGCTTCGAGATTCGGCAGGCCCGAGGGGATAGCCAGAATGTCTTCGGCTTCCTTCTCGTGGGGTAGGAAGGGTGCATGATCGCTGGCAAGAATATCGATTGTGCCGTCGGCCAGGGCGGCCCAGAGCGCCTCGCGGTCGCTCGCGGGGCGGAGCGGCGGGGCGATCTTCGCCCAGGGCCCATGCTCTCGCGCCGTCGTCTCATCGAAAAGCAGGTAGTGCGGGCAGGTTTCGGCAGTCATCCGCACGCCGCGCCGTTTGGCCAGGCGCAAATAATCCAAGGCCCAGGCCGACGTCAGATGGACAATATGTACGCGCGCCCCAGTTGCCTCGGCCAGCACTGCTATCCAGGCCACGGCCATCGCTTCGGCCGCCTGCGGGTGGGCCGTTATATAGGCGTCGGCGCCGGTGAGTTTACCGGCGCGGGCCTGCTCACGCCCCAGCCGCAGCAGCGCGTCGTTCTCGGCGTGAACCGCACAGACCAGGCCGGTCTCGGCGACGATGCTCAGGGCGCGATAGATTTCGTCTTCGTGGATGATACTGATCCCCTCGAAGGAGCGCCCGCGATCGACGGGTACACTCAGGGTGAAGATCTTGAAGGCGCATGCGCCGGCGTCCACCAGCGCGTGAATTATCTTTGGGTCGAGGCTGCCGCAGGCGGCGTACAGGCCAAAATCGACATGGGTGTCGCGCTCGGCGAGCTCACGGCGGGCGTTCAGCACATCAGGATGCGCCACACCGATATCGGCGATCGGCATTTCAAAAATGGTCGTAATTCCGGCGGCCGCCGCCGCCGCCGTTCCGGAGGCAAAATCCTCGCGCTCAGGATGGTCGGGTGCCCGGCAATGCACATGGGTATCGACGAAACCCGGCAGCACCCATTGGCCGGCCGCGTCGATGATCTCAGGTTCGCCCTCAATGGTGAGGCCCCCGGCGATCGTCAATTGCGCTACCCGTCCATCGGCAATCCCGATATCGACGGCGCGTTCCCCATGTTCATCGACGAGGATTCCGTTGATGATAATCAGATCGAGCCTCACGCCTCACTCCTCATCTATCGTAGCGCTCCACCGTGGAGTTCATTGGTGTGCGGTCAGCCAGTCCAGATAGTGCGCGAGCCCGGCTTCCAACGACCACTGCGGGCGGAAGCCGAGGTCGGCATGCAAGCGGCTGAGGTCAAGTGGGCCGCGTTCGCTCGGCGGCAGTACCGCAAGATCGGCCTCGGTGGGCGTTTCGGCGGGAAACCAGGTAAGCTCCGGCAGCATGGTGTTGATTGCCGCAGCGATCTCGCGCAGTGTGTAGGCTGTACCTGCCGACACGTTGTACAGGGTGTGCTGAAGCGTTTCAGCCAGGGTTAGCCCGCTGAATGCTTCGGCAACATCATCGATATAACAGACGTCACGCAGCCGGTCGGCGCCGAAGATGCGCAGGTGCCGCCCTTCACGCGCCGCATGCACCAGGCTATACACTTGCGACATCGCGGAGCGCGAGCCGGTTGGGCGTTCCATGGGGCCATAGGCGGTGCCAAGCCGGCCGGCCACCGCCGAGAGGCCATACAGTTCGCCATAGCGCCGGCAGAGTGCCTCGCCCGCTTGCTTGCAGATCGTGTAGATGCCGCTGATCTGTAAGGGGTCGTCTTCGCGGATGCTGCGCGCCGGGTCGCGCGGGGCGCCATACACCGCCGAGGAGCTGATCAGCACCACCCGTTCGGCGTTGGTTAGGCGCGCCGCTTCGAGCACATTCAGCGTGCCGCCCAGGTTCACATCGACGAAGCTGGCCGGGTCGGCACGCTCCATCTCCGCCGAGGTGATCGCGGCGCCGTGAACGATGCGGCGGACATTGCTGGCGCGCATCAGGCCCAGCAACCGCTCACGATCGCGCACATCACCTTCGGCGAAGCGCACCTGGCTGCGCACCGGTTCGAGAAAGCGCAGCGTATCGGCGTCGGGCGGACGGCGGGCGAGGGCCACCACCTGCGCCCCGCGTTCGGCCAGGCGGCGCACAATATTCAGGCCGACAAATCCGGCTGCCCCAGTCACAAGCACGTTCGTCATATAGGTAGATTGTCTGCGCGGTGCAGGGGAACCCTGCACCGCGCAGACGGTATTAATCCTTCATCTTCGGGTCGAGCACATCGCGCAGCCAGTCGCCGAGGAAAATGATCCCAAGCACAGCAATCGTGATTGCGACGCCGGGGAACGTAGCGAGCCACCAGGACGTAGCGATATGCTCACGGCCTTCGGACAGCATCGAACCCCAGGTGATCGTCGGCGGTTGTACGCCCAGGCCCAGGAAGCTCAGCGACGACTCGGCAATGATGGTGGTAGCGACATTCAGCGTGGTCAGCACGATCACCGAAGCGAAGATATTCGGCAGCACATGGCGCAGGGCGATCATCGTATTGGACACACCGATCACCCGCGCTGCAAGCACATAATCGCGCTCCTTCACCGCAAATACCTCGCCGCGTACCACCCGTGCATAGGTGACCCAACCGGTGACGCTGAGCACGATGATCAAATTCAACAGGCCCGGTTCGAGCACCGTGATGACGGCGAGCGCCAGCACGATGAACGGAATGGCCAGGAAGGTGTCGATCACCCGCGAGAGGAAGCTATCGACCCAGCCGCCGTAAAAGCCGGCGAGCAAGCCGATGCCGACCCCGATAATGCCGGAGAAGATCGACGCCGTAACGCCGACGATCACCGAAATTCGCGCGCCATAGAGGATGCGGCTCCACATGTCGCGCCCAAGTTGGTCGGTGCCGAGCGGATAGGTCCAACTGCCTCCTTCCAACCAGAACGGCGGCAGGAAGCGCTGGCCAAGTTGCAGGCGGGTTGGTTCGTGCGGGGCGAGCAGTGGCGCAAACAGGGCAGCCATGAGCACAAAGCCCACAATCACGAACCCGATCAGGCCCACCGGGCTGCGCCGCAGGTTGCGCATAGCGCGGGATAAGCGGGCAAAGCGGCGGGGTGGGGCGATAGTTTTCTGAGCGATCGTCGTGATCTGGGTCATAAAGCACGTAAAGGTGCAGAAGCGTGCCTGGCGGTGCGACCGAAGTTGCGCCGCGAACGGCCACCGGCCTCCTGCTCCTGCCTCCTGAGCTTAGCGATAGCGAATCCGCGGATCGAGGATCGTGTAGCTGAGATCCACCAGCAGGTTTAAGACCATAATGATCACCGCGCTTACAAAGACGCCGGCCTGCATCACGGCGAGATCGCGGGTGTAGACGGCCTGGAGCATGAGCCGACCCATGCCGGGCCAGGCAAAAACTTGCTCGACAATCACGGCGCCGCCCAGGAGCCAGCCGATTTGCAAACCGAAGATCGTGACCACCGAGATCAGGCTGTTGCGCAGGGCGTGGCGCACAATCACGGCCCACTCACTCAGGCCCTTCGAGCGGGCTGTGGTGATGTATTCCTGGCGGATCACTTCGAGCATACTCGAACGGATCAGGCGCGTGAGGGTGGTAGCGACACCCAGCCCGAGCGTGGTTGCCGGCAGCACGAGGTGTCGCCAGTCGCCCGTTCCCGAAACCGGCAACCAGCCGAGTTGCACGCTGAAGATCAAGATGAACATAATGCCCATCCAGTAGTTCGGCATGGCTCGGCCAACCACCGAAATGCTGGTAGCTGCCAGGTCGATCGCTGAGTTCTGTTTTAAGGCCGAGATTAACCCGGTCGGCAGCGCGATGATCCACGAGACCAACAGCGCCGCCAGGGTCAGGTTCAGCGTTGCCGGAACCCGTTCCAGCACCAGGCTCATCGCGTCGGTGCGGTAGCGCAACGAGTCGCCGAAATCGCCGCGGAGCGCGCCGCCAAGAAAACTAAGGTACTGCTCGTGCAGCGGTCGATCAAAGCCAAACGCGCGCCGGGCGACCTCAATCTCCTCCTGTGAGGCGTTGGGTTCCACAAACTGGAGGGTTGGATCGCCGCGCAAACGAGTGACGCCGAAGATGATCAGTGTGAGCAAGATCAGCACCGGAATCATCTGGAGTACACGCCGAATGAGATATGTGGCCATAGTTTAATGTGGGTTGCGGCGACGAAGCTGCCGCAACCCACTCATAGTCCTTACGGTGTAACCGATGCCTGGCCAAACCAGAGGAAGCCGTCCGGGGCGGGCGCGTAACCCACCTGGCTACTCCGCCCGATCGTATCGCTCATGCGGTACAGGAATACATAGGGGCCGCCGTTCTCGGCCAGCAGTAGTTCCTGAATCTCTTCGTACTGCGCCGCACGCGCTTCGGGGTTCATGTTCACCGCTGCCTCGCGGATCAGCGTGTCGGCTTGGTCGGCTTCCGGGCCGTTCCAGCCGGTGCGCTGGCGACGATCCGAGCGCTCGGCGAGCACGGCGATCCACGGGTCGAAGAACGAGTTACCCAGCGCGTCCATGTAGATCTCTTCGTTCGTGCTCGGAACGTAGATCTGCTCGCGGAATGCCGTCAGTTCCATGATCTGCAGGTCAATGTTCAGACCCACGTCCTGGAGCATCGCCGTGATCGCCTCGGTCACTTCACGCTGCATCGGCCAGGCCGTGGTGGAGTGGAAGGTCAGCGGATCGCCGTTGTAGCCTGCCTCGGCCAGCAGTTCGCGCGCCCGCGCCGGGTCGTAGGTGCCGACCTGGTCGTAGAAGCGCTCGCTGGCGCCCAGGGTCGGCGGGATGATCCGGCTGAGTGTCGGTACAACCGTACCGCCCATTAGATCGACGATCGCCTGGCGGTCGATTG
>JBBRUG010000365.1:0-5566 GCA_038247995.1 Chloroflexales bacterium
GCACGGTTACGCGCTGCTCGCCGCGGGCCAGGTCGCTCACCGTTACGTTTGAATCGACCGAATGCTCACCGATGCCGGGGCTGAAGCTTTGGTTGGCCAGGATGCGCCCGGTGGATGTACGCCATTGCACCTGCAGCGGAATGCCCGCCCGTTCGGCGACGTAGCCGATGCGCGCCGTCAGGCGCAACGGCAAACCTTCCTGGTGACTTGTGCCGCTGGTCGGCGCGGTAATCTGCACATCGACGCCGGTGCCGATTGTGCGTAACACTGCGCCATAAGCATTCACATAACGCGGAACATGAAGCGTGCCGGGGACATGGGCCGTATCGCGCATAATCGTCCAGACTTGCTCGGCGTTGAGCGCAGGATCGGCAGCCCAGATCAGCGCAGCCACACCGGCGGTGAAGGGCGCCGAAAAGCTCGTGCCACCGATGATGCCGAGATTGCGGTCATTGTCGGGCGCATTCGGATCAGCGCCTTTGTACACCTCGAAGGGCGCGAAGATCTGCACACCACCGCGCGTACCGAAATTCGAATCGACATCACGCGTCTGGGCGTCCCAGGTCAGCCCGCCGACGCAGATCACGCCATTGTTCTCACAGGGCGTATGCCAGGTATGCTCCCAGCAGACAATGAAGCAATCGCGCCCATCAACATCGCGGCCATCATTACCGGCCGACGCAAAGAGCAGCACTCCACTGCGGCGCACGGCGGCGGTGGTCGCCTCGAAGGGCAGCACCGTCCAACTAACGATTGCCGGCACAGGGGCGCTATAGCTCATGTTGATCACTTTGGCGCCCATACTGCGCGCTTGGAGCACAGCGGCGATCGACAACACATAGTCGTAACCGGTGTAGATCGCAATCGCCTCGCCCATCGGCGCAACACCCGCCGTGCCGGAGCCGTTGTCGGCGCGACCGACGGCCGTATTGAGCACATGTGTGCCGTGCCAGGGCGAACGGCCATCGCCGGACACGCCAATCGGGTCGCCCATAAAGGGAATAACCGTGGCAGTGCGCAGATCGGTTGGGGTGTCGGCGGTGCGCACGAAGCCTTTGTCGAGGATGGCTACCGGCACGCGGTTGCCGAAACGCCCCGCTTGAGTGAGCAGGCTCCAGGCCGCCGCCACGCCGATATCTTGCGTGGAGCCGCGCGACATGTAGGTCCAATCGTAGGCGTTGCGCGTGTAGGGTGTGCCGCGCCAGGTGGGGCCGCTGGCGGCCTCGCTTGTTGAGCCAGGGATGGCAGTGGTTTCACCGACCCAGTTGATGGCGATGGCGAGGCCGTCCAGCGCCTCAGCGGCGGCAATGCTCAGCACACGCGCCCCGGCGGGGCTTGAAATGCGATGTTCCCCGGCAGCCTGTTCACCGCGATCGGCGGCCAGTGTTGCGAGATCGGCGGCCAGGCTAGCCGCATCGCCGGCGCCGGCGGGTAGCCGAATCAAATACAACGGCGTCAGATCGGTGATCCCGGCATCGGCGGGGTCGAGTTCGAGCAGCAATGTTGCGCTATAACGAGCCAGAAACGCATCGAGCACTGCGCGATCGGCGGTCTGGAGCAGCAATTCGTCGGCCACAAAACTGACGTTGGTGGCGTACGGGCCGGCAAGCGCGGCGAGTGGGCGCGGCACGCCGTCGCCCAGATCAGGCAGGCTCGGCGTAACCGGCTGCACAGCAGGATCGACGGCGATGCTGAAGGGATCGAGCGGCGCGGGTTGGCTGGACAGAAGCGGCAGGTAGACCGTATGCGCGCTCTGAGTCGGCGCAGGTTCGGGAGGCGCCGCCTGCAACGGCTGCACGAAGGGCGCACTGAGCAGCGTGAAGACAAACAAGAACACGAAAAGGATGGACGTGCGACGATTCATTGGAACCTCCCTTTGAAACGGTAGAACGGTAAAGCGGTAGAGCGATGGAACGGTAAAGCGGTAGAGCGATGGAACGGTAAAGCGTAGGCGGAGTTGCTGTACCTATGACGAGGGAGGTGGGAGGAACCTTTCCTTGCCTGGGGAGCGCCGGGCCAACCATCCATTTACCCAAGGCGGATACGCAAAAGGCCCCAGTACTGCTCAGAACAAGCAGCACTGGGGCCGGGCACGATCGGTATGTGGCTCTATTTAGCGGTTCGCCTTCTGACGGCCTTTGCCCTGTAGTTCCTTCACCTTACCTTCCGCTTCCATCTGCTCGTTGCCGATCACGCTACCGACAACCCCTTTAACCTTGCCTTCGAGCTCCTCGCCCATGCCTTTGCCCCGCTCCTCCGTCTTCGCTACGTCCTGGCGGACCTGCCCTTTGACCTTCGTAGCATGGCCTTTCGCTTCCATCTGCTCGTCGTCGATCAGATCGCCGACGCCTTCCTTTACAGATCCTTTAATCTCCTCAATCTTGCCTTTCGTGCGCTCTGTTTCATTGCTCATGATGGTGTCCTTTTGCCGATGCGCGCCGGCTTGTAGCAGGTGTCGCATCGGTGTTTTCGGCGCAGCGTGCCGGGTGAACCAGCCGCTTAGCGCCGCGTCTTCCAGTACGCCTCCGCCTCCGCCTCCAACACATCGAGCCGGGTGTAATAGTCGGAATACTCTTTGAGATGGGCCCATGCGATCTTGCCGGTCAGGGTCAGATCGTCATCGGTCACGTTCGTCTCGGGATCGCGCATGCCCTGTTCGAGTTCAACTTCCAGCCCACATCGGAACTGCTCGACATCCACCTGCTGCCAATCGACGCCAGGCGTCGCGCCAATGCGGCGGGAATCCTCCACATTGAACTGTTGCTTATGTGCTATCAGTACACCTCTGCTGCACAGTGCGCCACAGCGTATGCGCGGGTGGCGCGCCTTATTCAGGCGCTCGGAAATATCGCCGCCCACGCCCCGCTTGCACGAGGCGTGAGCATGGGGAGAGGCTGAACCCGACTAACGAACAGTGCCGCGGCGAATCAGGTTGGTGATTGCCAGCAAAATAACCGCGCCGACAAACGAGACCAGAAGCGCGCTCAGGCTGAAGTTGTTATCGTTAATGCTCGCGCCGCCAAAGCCCATGAAGCTGAACACTAACCCACCGAGGAACGCACCGACAATGCCAACGATGATGTTGAGCAACAAGCCCTGCTGCGCATCCGTGCGCATCACCAGGCTTGCCAGCCACCCGACGAGCGCCCCGAACAGCAGCCATAGAAAGAAGTTAATCATGATCAGCCTCCTTAGCCTTAGACCACGGAGCAATATGATTGCGCCACTGAAAAACTGATTCTGGTGGCTCACAGTACTCGCGCCCAGACCAGATGGTGCAAATGTCGTGATCACCGCTAGAGCGCCTTACGCCTACGAGCGTTGGACAGATTCAGTTACGGTATATGCGCTCTTTCAGTATAATTTCTCAGGCCTGTCTTGTGCGTAAAGAAAGCGATCGCTTCAGTTACGATTGGAACACCAAGCGCGCGTAACCCATCCTTGTGAGCATGTAGCGCCTATGTTATGATCGCCGGGCACCGTACTCAATCGAACCACAGCAGTCGCGCGGAACCGACGTACGGGCGGCTTGCGAGCCGCACCGGCAGCGCCCGATCGATGTGGGTCTCCTTAGTGGAGAACTTCATGCCACGCTCAACGCTCATGCATCTCGAATGCGGGATGTGCGGCGCGCACTATGCCGCGAACCAATTACAGAACCTTTGCCCGGCGTGCCAACGCCCGCTGCTGGCTCGCTACGATCTGGAGCGCGCGGCGCAAACGCTGACGCCGGCGGCGCTGCAAACGCGGCAGCCGAGCCTCTGGCGCTACGCCGAAGTGCTACCGGTGCAGGATCTCGCTGCGGTGGTTGATCTTGGCGAGGGCTGGACGCCGCTCATCCCTACGCCGCGCCTCGGTGGGCAGATCGGCGTGCCGCACCTGCTGATCAAAGACGAATCGCCTAACCCGACGGGCAGTTTTAAGGCGCGTGGCCTGACGATGGCCGTGCATCGCGCCCACGAACTCGGCGCGACGAGCCTGGCGATCCCGAGCGCCGGGAATGCCGCCGGGGCGATGGCGGCCTATGCCGCCGCCCTGGGCATGCCGGCGCATGTGTTTATGCCCGCCGATGTGCCGTTGAGCTTCCGCGCCGAGTGCGCCGTACTGGGTGCGCAAGTAACCCTGGTGAACGGGCTGATCAACGACTGTGGCGCAAAAGTGCGTGAGGGCGCCGCCGCCCACGGCTGGTTCGATGTAAGCACGCTCAAAGAGCCGTACCGGGTTGAGGGCAAAAAAACGATGGGCTACGAGATCGCCGAGCAACTCGGCTGGCGCCTGCCCGACGTAATCCTCTACCCGACCGGCGGCGGCACCGGGTTGATCGGCATGTGGAAAGCGTTCGATGAAATGGAGGCGCTGGGGCTGATTGGGGCAGAGCGCCCGCGGATGGTGAGCGTACAGGCAGCGGGCTGCGCACCGATTGTGCGGGCGTATGAGCAGGGGGTCGAGCATGCCGAGCTCTGGCAGGGCGCGCACACCGTGGCCGATGGGCTGCGCGTGCCAATCGCCGTGGGCGACTTCCTGATTTTGCGCGCGATCCGTGCCAGCGGCGGCACGGCGATCGCGATCAGCGATGCGGTATTGCTTGAGGCGACCCGACAACTCAGCACAGCAACCGGGATCTTCGCCGCGCCTGAGGGCGGCGCGTGCCTGGCGGCGCTGATCGAACTACGCGCGGCGGGGTTTGTGCGCGAAAGCGACAGCGTAGTGCTGTTCAACACGGGGACGGGGCTGAAATATAGCCATTTGTTTAGCTAACCCCTTCATCAATGAGCGATCAACGTTCTGATCACAATCTCTACACCGCATGTGCCGCCGAGGGCAGTGATGCACAGCGGGCCGCATTCACGACGCTTTGGGCGCAACTCTATCGGATCGCCTACGCGATGGTGCACAGCTACCCCGACCCGGAGGCGCTCGCCGCCGATTGCACGCAGATTGCGCTGATCAAGGTGCATCGCAGCCTGGCGCAGTGCGACAACCCGGAGCGCTTCACTAGTTGGGCGGCCCAGATCTTGCGCCGCACGGTGCTCGACGAGATCCGCCGCCCGGCACTGCGGCGGCGGGCTGCGCTCCCCGACGACGGCGTGGGCTTACCGACTGTGGAGGCCCCTGCACCGCCGAATGGCGATCTGCGGGCAACGTTACTCGCAGCAATTAACGACGGGCGGCTCAGTGCGCGCTCGCAGCGCGTGGTAATCGGGCGCTACTTCGCCGACACCGCCGACGAAGCGCTCGCCCAAGCCGAAAGCCGGCTTGCTGATCAACCGGTGCTGCCGAGCCACATTCAGGTGACGCGGGCGAAGAACCTGGCGAAACTGCGGGCGGATCCGGGACTGATGGAGCAGTTACGAGAGCGGTAAAGCGATCGAATATTTGAACGGTAAACCGTTTGAGTGCGCTTTTTTGTTACGCGCCGCTTTTGTCGCTTTCCTGCTCTCCCGCTCTCCCGCTCCTCTCAGGTGGAGGGTTTTTGCCGTTGCCCGCACCCCCAACCCCCTTCGGCTACGCTCAGAGCAGGCCGCTCCCTGAGCGGGAGCGGGGCTTCCGACAGCATCAGGACGCC
>JBBRUG010000366.1:0-5554 GCA_038247995.1 Chloroflexales bacterium
CAACACCTGAAGAATATCTATGCCAAGCTCGAAGTAAGTAATCGAACCGAGGCAAGCGTCCTGTTCTTGCACATTTCTGTCGCAAAAAATATCACACATGCGGTATTTCCGTTCGAATGTCCCTGACCTATACTGTTTTTACCGGTGCATAACCGATGCATCACAGTGTTAACAGTAGTGAGGGGGTTTTCATGGCCAGCCACAGCACAGTTGATGAGTACGATGTCGAGACGCCCGCTGCGTATGCGCCTTCCAAAGGCAATGGCGCACACACAAACGGCGCAGCAACCCACGCGGAGGCGTCGGGCCACGGCGAAGAGGTTGATGAGCTCGCTGGAGTGAGCGGCACAAGCGAAAGCTCGGACGAGGAAACTTGGTTTCCGACCACCGGGAACGTCGTGCTCCCAATGACGGAAGCTGAAAACCATCGCTCCGTCAGCAGCCCCCCGCGTATTGCCGTCAGTCCAACGGCTACCAGCGGATCCGAGTCCGCTGTCGAAGACGAAGAGTCGTTCTTTGAGCAGCTTGAGGGCTTTGATGAGAACGCACGCACCACCGAGTCGAATGCCGATCAGGAGCCGTTGATCGAGGCCTACTACGCTGATCCCCAGGGCGGCGAAGAATTCTTCGCCGCTCTGCTTCCGGCGCTGTTGCCGCTTGCGAAGACCATCTTGCCTACCGTGGCCAGCGCTGTCGCGCAGCAGGGCATTCGCACCCTGACTCCGCAGTTGCGAAACATCGTCGGTCGCCTGGCGAAACTTGGCCTCAAACCGGCAACCCTGCGTCGCGAGACCGACGGCGATGAGGGCGCGGGTATGGAGTTCGATGAGGGCACGATCGCGACGCTTGAACATCATGTCAGCACGTTGGAAGTAATCATCGGCACGGATGACCGTGTTCGGGTGATGAACACCACTCGGGTGCCTTGGAACCGGATCTGCCACCTGAACATCCTGACCACAACCGGCAAGCGCTACCTGGGCACGGGCTTCCTGGTGGGGCGGCGAACGGTGATCACAGCGGGCCATTGCGTTCACATTGCAAACCAGGGCGGCTGGGTGCGCCAGATCGAGGTCTCGCCGGGGCGGAACGGCAACAACAAGCCGTATGGTACGCATACGGCCACTGCGTTTCGGTCGGTGCGCGGCTGGGTGGCGAACCGGTTGCGCAACCACGACTATGGCGCGATCATCATGCCGCGCAGCGTCAATCTGTCGCCCGCAATCGGCGCGTTCGGGTTCGCCAACTATACCGACGCCTTCCTGATGAGCAAGCGCCTGAACCTCGCCGGCTACCCCGGCGACAAGCCGGCGGGCACAATGTGGTTCCATGCCATGCGCGCCAAGGCGGTAACAGCGCGGACGATCGGCTACGATATTGATACAGTGAGCGGTCAGAGTGGTTCGCCGGTCTGGGTGCGCCTCGCCGACGGCCGGCGCATCGCTGTGGGGATCCACACCAACGGCGCGTCGAATGGCAACTCGGCCACCCGGATCAACAAGCCGGTATTCGATAACCTCAAGCGCTGGCGCACCGAGGGCGGCGAATAGTTTCGGCGGTAGGGGTGGGGGTAGTAATCGGAGGGGGCGCACGTTTCGCCCCCTCATTCCGCTGTTCAAAGGAGGGCGCTATGCAACTAGGCGGAATCATTCGCGGCGTCGTGCGCGATGCTGCGAATAATCCGATTCAGGATGCTGCGGTGATGATCGTTACCGGCCCGGCGCATCACGATATTGCAGCGCTGACTGATGCAAGCGGCGCGTTTGATTTCGGCGATGTGACGCCGGGGCGCTACGTCATCCAGGCGCGCGGTGAGGCTGTCATGAGCGAATCCATCCAACTCACTGTGCGCCCCGCCAGGGTCTCCTTCGTCCAGATCTGGTTGGAGGCGGATCTGGACGAAGGAGACCTAGCGACCGGAGAGGCTGATGATTATAACGGCGACTCACTGCCCAGGCTGCCCGACGCCGAGCCGGGCGATTTCGCCGATGAACTGTATTGATCAATCTGCGACAGTAGTCGCAGATTGGTGCTGTGGATCAGGCGTTTGGCGCAGCCAGACTGATCCACCCTTCGCTGACCATCACGGACTGGCCACCGACGCGCACGGCGGCCAGGGCGCCGTTAGCCAAGTCGGCTTCGACGTTGAGGATGCTGGGGCGGCCCATCTCGAAGCCCTGCTCGACGACCCAACGCAGCGGGTCGTCCGACTGCGCAGCGCGGGCGGCGAGGTAGCCGCCGAGCGCGGTGGCGGCTGCGCCGGTGGCGGGATCTTCGGCAATACCGATCGCCGGGGCGAACATGCGCACCCGCAGGTCGGAGCCGGGCAGTTCGGGGTCGAAGCAGATCGGGTAGACTTCCGGCGCCCAGGAGTTGGCGAGCAAGGCTTCCCAACGATCGAGGTGCAGTTTGGCGCGAGCGAGGGCGCTGCGGCTGGTGAGCGGGATGATTGTGAAGGGCGTGCCGCCTGAGGAGAAGGCTGCCGGGGCGTACTGATCCTGGCGAATGTCGGACGATTCGAGGCCGAGCATCGTGGCGAGGTCGGCGGCGGACGATGGGGGCGGCCCCGCTTGCGGCAGGCGGGCCGCAGTGAGTTGGGCGCTAACCGGACGACCAGCTTTGATTTGGATGCTTACCGGCACTGGCCCGACACCCTCCTCAAAGATGATCTGGGTTGGATTTTGGCTCAGATCCAGCGCGCCGATCTGGGCTAACACATACGCCGTGCCGACAGTAGGATGGCCGGCGAAGGGCAGTTCGGCGCCGGGAGTAAAGATGCGCAGGCGGCGCGTGTGGGCGGGATGCTCAGGCGGGAGCACAAAGACCGTCTCCGACAAGTTAAACTCGCGGGTGATCTGCTGCATGGCCTCAGTCGAGAGGCCACGAGCGTCGGTGAGTACAGCCAGCGGGTTACCGCCGAAGACACGATCGGTGAAGACATCGGCGGTGTAGAACTGGTAGCGCATGGGAAGCCTCGATAGACGACGGACGCCAGACCGCAGACGCCGGGCCTGCGCCTGGAGCGAATAGCGCACCCTGAGGAGGGCGTAGCCCGGATCGAAAGGGGCGTCCCAAGACCAGGATGTGCGTTTACTGTACCGAGGTTTGGTGGGAGTGAGATCGCCCGCGAGGTGGAATTACTCTGCCGCTGTAGTCTGAGGACGCGGACGCAAGCCGTCTAGGAAGACATCGATCAGGCGGTGGGCCATACTTTGGCGAGATTTCCCGGCGACCTGTTCGGAAACGGCGTGCAAGCTTTGGAGCATACCCAACAGGCCGCCGCTAATCAGGTCGAAGTCGTCGTGCTGAATACTACCCTGGGCCTGCGCAGTTTGTAGCGCCTGGATGACAGGCATTTGCAGCGTGGTGTAGGCAACATTGGTTAGCCGCTCAACCTGCGCCGGATTTAACTCGGGCATGTCGACATATTCCATGCGTACGAGGTCGATCGGCGGTTGGGTGAGCAACCAATCGGCAGCGGCGTAGAGTTGCGCAGGCAGGTCGGACGGGTGGGTTTGAAGCGCAGCCGTCAGGCCGGATTCGTGGCGCGCAAACATGCGCTCCATTACTTCGACGAACAGATCGGCTTTGCCGCCGGGGACGTGATGATAGAGCGACGAGTGATGAATTCCGGCCTGGGTTGCGATCTGGCGTAACGTAACCGGGCCGAAGCCTTTGGCGGCGAAGAGTTGTTCGGCGGCAACGAGTACGCGTTCGCGGGGTTCGGGGGATGTGGCCATGAACGTGATTCCTAGGGCGACCATGGGGGTCGCCCGTATATGGATGGATCAAGTTAAGCCCCACGACGGTTGTTGTAATCGGCGCAGATCGTGTCCCAACGCCACATTTCCCGCATCCCCCCGCCCCCTGATCCAGGCAGATGGAGCAGGGGGAACCGCACCACATTGGGCATTGTGATGCTGTCCGAAGCCCTTCTCCCGTTCAGGGAGCGGGAAAGGGGGTGAGGGGTTGGTGCGGCGGGAAACGCTTACCTTGATCCGGATGGGATCGCCCGTACGGGGCGCGGGCAGGGCATGCGAAAGGCTGCCTGCCACCTGCGGCTCCTGAGTAGCGCGAAGCACATAGCGCAGGATGCCGCCTGCCTGTTACCCGAGCGCTTTGCGATACTTGATTGTACCCGGAAATGCGTCGTTGAAGTAGGCCGCGCCATAGGTGACATACATCTGGAAGCCGACGGCCTCGTAGACGCGCTGGGCCGGTGCGTTGCCCAGGGTTACGGCGATGCCTGCGGCCGGGTGGCCAAGCGCTTGGCCCCGCTCGAGTAATGCACGCATCAGTGTTTTGGCTACGCCTTGTCCGCGCGCTTCCGGGATAACGGCGACGCATTCAATCGTCCAGGGCGCCGACGGAGCCAGAGTTAGATCACGCGGGTCGCTCCAGACGGCGGCGTAACGCGCCTGGAATTGCGCCAGCGCAGCTGTGTTCCAGCCCAATTGCTGGGCCACGCCTGGGAGGCGATTGAGTCGAAACGGGCGAAAATCAGCCGGGTCCATCACGAAGCCCGACGCGCCGGCGATGGGCCGCCCGCCAGTTTCGATAATCAGAAAATCGTCGGCGTGGCCCCAGGCGAGCGCATCGGCGCTGAAGATGGCTTGGAGAAAATCCATGGTTGGCGTGTTCAGGCCTTCCAACAGCGGATCCCAGTAGCAGAATCCCGGCGCAGGGGAGGAGGCCGCGTAGTTACACCAGACGAGGAACGGGATGTCGGCGCGGGTGGCCTGGCGGGCGTGCAGGCGCGGTTCGGTGGCAATGGGCGTCATTTAAATCCTCCAGGGTTGCGTGATACAGAGCTTACTCCACGGTTCCAAATTGAACGCCCTGCTGGGTTTTGCGCAGGAAGTTGTTGAGCCGTTGGGCGAAGACGGTGGGTTGTTTGCGCATTTCTTCGATATAGCTGATGCGGATGCGCTGGTAGGCGGCGGGAAATTGCTGGAAATGAGCCCAGGTTCGTGCGTCGGCCTGGAGCGCGGCGAGGATGTCGGGGGCGATGCGAAATGCCTCGATTCGCATGTCGGGGAGCACAGCGCGGCCGGCATCGGTCATCAGGTCGGCAGCGAGCAGGCGGCGGGCGCGCTCTTTGTTCAGTTCGGTCCAGTGACTTTTAGGGCGGCGCGGGGTAAAGCGCTGGGCTATCCGCTCGGCGTCCATCCGCTTGGCAATGCCGTCGATCCAGCCGAAGCAGAGCGCTTCTTCAACAGCAGCGAGGTAGGGCACACCAGGTTTGATGGCGGGCTTGTAGCTGAGCAGCCAGATCGCGGGCATGGTGGCGTGATGTTCAGCCAGCCATGTGCGCCAGGCGGTGCGATCAGGCACATACAGCGTCGGGTGGATCTCCATTAAGGTAGAATGCTCCTGCGTTTACACAACCAGGCGGTTGGTTGGTATTGTAGTTGGTGTGATGGGTTGTGTCAAGGAAGGAACCAAGGAACCAAGGAACCAAGGAACCAAGGAACCAAGGAACCAAGGAACCAAGGAACCAAGGAACCAAGGAACCAAGGAACCAAGGAACCAAGGAACCAAGGAACCAAGGAAC
>JBBRUG010000367.1:0-5501 GCA_038247995.1 Chloroflexales bacterium
ACCGACGACTGACGACTGACGACTGACGACCGACGACTGACGACCGACGACCGACGACTGACGACTGACGACTGACGACTGACGACTGACGACCGACGCCTGACGACTGACGACTGACGACCGACGACTGACGCCTGACGACTGACGACCGACGCCTGCCGACTGACGACCGACGCCTGCCGACTGACGACCGACGACCGACGACTGACGACCGACGACTGACGACCGACGCCTGCCGACTGACGACCGACGACTGACGACTGCCGACTGACGACCGACGACCGACGACTGACGACCGACGACTGAGTTTAGCGTTCAGCATCCTTTTTTACGTACAACTACACACCATGCCCTTCATTCTTAACTAACGCCAGGTCAGCCTGCTGCTGATTGGTGGCACTACGATCCTTACGTTCATTGCGCTGATCTTCTATCTGATCAGCGGTACCTCACCGGCCGCTGTGTTGCCGACAGCCGCCGTAACTGTAACGGGAATTTCGGCGGAAGTAGCCAAGACATTAATCGAGTTGGGCGTACCGCTTGGTGAACTGAATACGGCCGCCTCGCCGCAGGATGCACTGGATGCGGCGTAGGGGAATGTGCGTGCCTAAGCCGGCTTCGTTGACAAACCCAACCCGAGTGGCCGAATTGCTTGCCCATCACGATGCACTTTTGCAACGCGCCGACTGGCGTCCGGCACAACAGCAGCCCGGCCTGGAGGCGTGGACGCTCCAGACAACGGCGCCAATCGCCTATGTGCGTTGTGCAGTGAAACTGGGCGTCGTTACGCCGGAGTTGGCGCGTTACCTGATCGACGACATGCTCACGACCCTCGGCGAGTGGAACCCGATCTACACAAATGGGTGCGCCTTGCACGCCACCGCGCAAGCTCGGTTGTTGCACCTCAGCTTTCGCGGCCCGGCCCCGCTCGGCGCCGCACGCGATAACCTGACCGCTGTAACTCGAGTTGATCGTCCTGGCGGCGAGGTAATCGAACTGAGCGAAGATGATCAGCACGCCGATGTTCCGCCGGAGCGCGGCGTTGTACACATGATGTTGCCCTTCGCCGCAAAGCAGATCGCGCCCTTGGGGCCGCACGCCTGCGTGTATAACGTGATCTGGCAAACCGATCCCGCTGGGATGATCGGGCGCTCACTACCACGTCCGCTGCTCGTGGGGCCGTGCTGAATGACCTGATTGGCGAGATTCGGCGGTTGCAGGTGCGGTTTGGGGTGAGCGGGTGAGGCGGGTGAGGGGTAGATTGCGTCTTTACGCGGTGGTTTTAGCATCCAGGATTGCATCCTGCACTGTATTCACGGTGATCTGCTCCATACAGATTGGTTGGGCGTAGCCAAGTGGGCAGGCGCCGAAGACGCCGCACGGGCTACATGCTACGCCGGCGCGGAGCACAATCTGGCGGGCAGGATCGCCCCATGGCCCAAAGCGCAGATGGTCGCTCGGGCCGTAGAGATGCACGGTCGGCACGCCCTGGCTGACGGCAAGGTGCAGCGGCCCGCTATCAACGCCCAACACGATTGCGGCGTGGGCGAGGAGTGCGGTTAGTTGCCCTGCGCTGGTCTGCCCGACGAGCATTTGAACCGGATTGTGCATTGCGCCGGCAATGGTGTTGACGAGATCCGCCTCGCCGGGGCCGCCGGTAAGCAATACGTGCCAGCCGGGTCGTGCGGCCAGCGTGTCGGCGACAGTAGCCCAGCGCTCGGGGAGCCAATGTTTGGTGGGGCCGCCGGTGCCGGGGTGGATCACGGCCAACTGGTTGTCAGGCGGCACATGGGTGGACACCCATTGCTCAGCCCACGCGCGATCCACGGGCGGCGGGGTGTAACGTAGCGGCGGCGGCGGATCGAGCGTCGAGCCGGTAAGGGCGTTTATAAGCGCCAGATTCTGCCGGGTGACGTGTTCGCGCGGATTGTAGGGCAAGGTGTGGGTGAGCAACAGGGCGACGCGGGGGTGAGCATGGCCGACGCGCACGGAGATACCGGCGAGGCGGGCGAGCCAGGCGCCCCACCAGTGATCATCGCGCAAGAGCAGCGCGGCATCGAAGCGCATTGGGCGCAGGAGCAGCGCGTAACGAAGAAGCGTGGCATACGGGCGCAAACGGGCGACGATCCCGCGCCGACGCAATGTACGTTCAAAGCCGGGGAAAGGCAACTCCAGCAACGCATCAAGGTCGGCGCTGCCGCGCCAGATCTGCGCCGCCCACGGCCCGACCAGGCCAACGATATGTGCGGTAGGCAGCGCGCTGCGGAGGGCGTGCAGGGCGGGCGTCGCGAGGAGTAGATCGCCGAGATGATCGGGTTTGATCACCAGTATACGGTGCATGAGTGCGCATAGGTGCGGGTGAAACGAGCTTAGAGCACTGAGCAAAATGACTGAGCCGCTGAGGCCACTGAACCGGGTAGCTCGCCGCGCTCGCGCCTGGTTGTGCAGGCTCAATCGATCTGAAAAATGCTGTAGCTCGTTTCACCCGCATTGATCAGAACAGCATGGCGCCTGACTCACGGGCGAGCTGGCGCAAGCGATCGGCGATCGGCTTGTTGGAGAGCTTTTCTTCCTGATCGGCGAGTTCATTCAGGCGTCGCACGAGGTCGGGCGTGATTTTAGCGAAATTCTTGCGCAGCATGCGGGTTGCATCGGTGGGCGTTTCGGCGAGCAGCAGCTCATTAATGAAGCGCTCTTCAGGCGTCATCCGATCCTGAATGATGCCCACAGCCGTTTCGCCCAGTGCCTCAAGCATCTGCACGATCTCGGCTTGCCCGGCGCGCTGCGCGGCGCCCGCATTGGCCGAGAGGATCATCATAAAAGTCTCATCAACTTGATCGGCGTGTTCGCGCAGGGCGGCGTGCGGATCGGGCGTATTCATCACCGTGCGCAGCAGATCGTTGGCGGCCTCGAAGAGCGCCTGAGCCTGCTGGTCGAGATCTTCGACAATCGCGAGGATGCGCGTGCGGCGCTCGGTGAGTGTGTCGGCCGTAGCCTGATCACCGGCGGCCTCGGCAGCCTCGATCTGTTCCGTCCAGGCGGAAAAAAAGCCATAATCGATCAGCGGGCGCAACCCAGCTACGGCCAGTTCCAGTTCGTCGTCGGCAACCTCGCGCAAGCGCGCCAGCGCCGCAGCCAACTCCTCGGCATCGGCCGCATCAGCCTCAGGCGCCTCACTACCATCGATCAGGTCGGCCAGGCGCTGCTGAAGCTGTTCCAGCACCTCACGCGAGCCGTCGCGGCCGGGCGGCGCAGACTGCACAAAGGCGTTGAGCGTTGCAAAGAGCTCCGGCGTCAGATCATCCTTGTGGGTTTCCAGCGCAGCGGCGAACGCTTCTTCGCTCTCCATCGCCCCAGCTAAGGCACTGATTACCTCAACCTGACGACGCTGGACGTCGAGCATCTCACGGCTAATGCCATCGGCCTCCAGGATGGTGTCGAGCAACGACGGCAAGGTGAGGAAACGCCGTGGGTTGAGCAAATAGGCCCGTGGCGCCGCGGCGGGCAGGCTGCGAATGATGAAGGTCGTCGCCTCGCCGATAAAGCGTTCCTGCTCTTCGGGGCGCGCGTTCAACTCCTGCGGAAAGTAGACCAGACAGAGCTGCTTGTTCGCATCGTGATACACGATCGGCGCGCTGAGCATGCTGGCCGTGCTGCAGTTCGGGCAGACTGCAACATTCAACTGGCCGCTGAGCAACGCAGCCTTTAAATCGGGCTGGTCGGTCACATCAACCAGGGTGTACACGCCAGTGCGAAAGGGCGTGCCGCAGCTTGGGCACGTCAGTTGCACGGGCTGAGGCGCAACTGGGGGCATAATACTCTCCAGCGCGGCAGGCGGCAATATTCCGGCGTACCGCAGTATCGTTCTTCGCTAAGGGCTGATTATACCAGAGTGAAGGGGTGAGGCGGGAACAAAGGAACCAGGGAACCAGGGAACCAGGGAACCAGGGAACCAGGGAACCAGGGAACCAGAGAACAAAGGAACCAGGGAACCAGAGAACATAGGAACCAGGGAACCAGGGAACCAGAGAACCAGGGAACCAGGGAACCAGAGAACCAGGGAACCAGAGAACCAGAGAACTAGGGAACACAGGAACACAGGAACACAGGAACAAAAGAACAAAGCCCGACTGCCGCCTGCGTCCTGCCGCCTGCGTCCTGCCGCCTGCCTTCTACGCGCGCCGGCCCACCACAGCAAAAAGTGGATCGCTGAGCCAGCGGTTGGGCGATCGATCGAGGCTGCGGATATCGGTGAAGGCGCCGGAATGCTCGAAGTAGCGTTGAACCAGCGTTGCATGCTGATTGTCGCCGGTAGTGACCCAGATATGCACCGCCTTGCTGGGGAAGCAGCGATTGGAGAAGGTAACGATAAAGGGCGCCCCTGGCTTCAGCACCCGCCCGACTTCGGCGAAGACGGCGACGGGTTGGGTGAGGTACTGAACGGAAACCGTGCAAACAGCACCGTCGAAACTGGCAGCGTCAAAGGGCAACACCGGGTTCTCATTCAGGTCTTGCACCAGATACTCGTCGAGTTGTTCGTTCAGGCGCATTTCATCTTCATTCATGCCCAGGCCAACCAGCCGGCTAACGGGCAGATCGGCGGGAACGTGGCTCACATAGCTGCTCATTAAATCGAGTACCTGGCCATTCGGCGGCAACTCCTCGCGAAATAAGCGCTGCACAGCCGCACATGCCTGCTCATCGATATGCGCAGTGAGCCGCGGGTAACGATAAAAATCGTGGTCATCGCTCTCGTCGTAGCGCCGGAAATAGTTTGCTGGAAAGGCGTTTTCGGGACGCACTTGCACCTCCCTCTGGACGACTCGGGCTCGCGCGCCTACTGTCGTGATTGTACGTTAACGTGGTGGGGTTGCCGGTTGTTACAGCTTCGCTGCAATCCTGGGCGCACCATTCCCAGCGCGAACCAAGTCCTAGAATTCCTGATATAGTATAGGCTCAGTTTTGATCCGGGCGCAAGGGTGCGCCGGGCGACACGAGCTGAGCAGGAGAGGAAGCGATGCAAGCTGTACGCGTTCACGAGACCGGCGGGCCGGAACAAATGCGCTTTGAGGATGCCCCGATGCCCGAGCCGGCGCAGGGCCAGGTGCGGGTGCAGGTAGCGGCCTGTGGCCTGAACTATATCGACACGTACCACCGCACCGGGCTGTATCCGCAGCCGATGCCCTTTACGCCGGGGCTAGAATTCGCCGGCGTGATCGATACCCTTGGGCCGGGTGTGACCGACTGGAAGATCGGCGATCGGGTCGCAACGGCGTCGGGCATTGGCGGCTATGCGCAGTTCGCCCTCGCCCCAGCCGATAAGATCGTGCGCGTGCCGGAAGATGTGGAGCTCGATCTGGCGGCGGCGCTGATGCTCCAGGGTATGACGGCGCATTACCTCGCCTTCAGCACCTACCCGCTCAAGGCGGGCGACACCTGCCTGATCCATGCGGCGGCGGGCGGCGTGGGCCTGCTGCTGGTGCAGATCGCCAAGCGGGCTG
>JBBRUG010000368.1:0-5495 GCA_038247995.1 Chloroflexales bacterium
CGAATTAAGGCTAGCAGCCAGATCAAGCACCAACCGCTCGGCACCGCCGAAACCAAACGTTGCAAGTACCTGTACGACACGAAGTGGTTGAGTGATCATGCGATTTGTTTTACTTCTACGAAACGACTGCGCTATGTTCAGCCACAGTTTGCTCAATATGAGGCGCCATCCGGGCTACAACATCGTCCCAGGTATGGCCGTGCGCAACATGCCGATTGGCGGCGTGGCCGAACTGCTCGGCCCGCTGCGGATTTCCCAACAATGCGATCAATGCCTCTGATAACGGTTCAGCCTGGCCCGTTTCGGCCAGCAACCCCGTTTCGCCATCACGAATAATCTCCGGTAGCGCACACGCCGTACTGCCAACCAACGGCAAGCCAAAGCTCATCGCCTCGAAGAAGACATGCCCCCATGGCTCAAAGATCGATGGCAGCACGAAAACGGTTGCTTCCTGGTAGCGCCGCGCTAGTTCGGCTCGGTCGTTGATCTGCCCCAGCCAATGCACACCCGGCAGTTCACGAACTGGTTTTGGCGGGCCAACGATCCACAACTGGGCCGCGGGCAGGGCGCGCCGCACCTGTTCCCAGGCATCGAGCAACACCATGCCGCCCTTGCGCGCAAAATCGTAGCCGACGAACAGCGCCGTCTGGCAGTCGTAGGCCTTGCCCTCCAGCGAGCGAACGCCATAATTGCTCCCGCCGCCCACTACAATCACGCGCTCCGGGTCGCAGCCATAGTCCTCGATGAACGAGCGAGCTAAAAAGGCGCTCCGCGGGAAGAGGAAGGCCGCATTCCGGTAGACCTCACGCTCGTGACGCACCCAAGCATCGCGCTGTTGCCCACGCAGAGTTGTCCAACCGGGATAGTGGCGCTCCGAGAGCATGTAGGTATTGTCGGTATGCAGCACATAGTGGTAGCGCTGCGGCGTGAAACCAGGCGAAAAGATTGTATGCAACTGCACGATCAGATCGTACCGACCGGCCCACTCCTGCAACTGCTGCTCGGCATGCATGGTGCGGCGCCGATAGGCCCAGAGATTCACATGGTTCTGGGCGACCCAGCGGGTTCGCTGCGGATGGTAGTGCAACGTCCGGTTTACTAGTGTCTCGACTTGGGTCAAGGTTGGACGAACGATTCCGACGACATCATAACGACGATCAAGCGCACCATAGAGGCCCGAACTCTTGGCCAAAGGGTTTTGGCGAAAGTTGGCGACTTTCTCTAGCGTCAGGCCAAGGATACGGATGGAGGACGGGGTATCCATAAGCGTTACCTCGTTTTCGCCGTTACATTGAATAGTGCCGCTTCAGTCACCAGTTCGATCGATGGTGCCATGCGCTCGACAACGTCGTCCCAGGTGTGGCCGCGCGTAACGTGCCGATTGGCGGCATGGCCGAACTGTTCAGCCCGCTGCGGGTCGCCCAACAATTTAATCAGGGCTTCCGCCAGCGGTTCGGCCCGGCCCGTTTCGGCCAACAGGCCCGTCTCACCGTCACGGATGATCTCCGGCATCGCGCAGGCGGTGCTCCCAATAGACGGCAACCCGAAGCTCATCGCCTCGAAGAAGACATGCCCCCATGGGTCGAACAGTGACGGCAGCACGAAGACCGTTGCTTCCTGGTAACGCCGCGCCAGTTCGGCTCGGTCGTCGATCCGACCCAGCCAATGCACACCCGGCAACTCACTCACGGGACGCTTCGGGCCAACGATCCACAACTGGGCCGCAGGCAGGGCGCGCCGCACCTGTTCCCAGGCGTTGAGCAATACCAGGCCGCCCTTGCGCGCAAAATCGTAGCCGACGAACAGCGCCGTCTGCCGGTCGTAGGGCTTGCCATGCAAAGCGCGAGCGCCGTAGTTACTCCCGCCGCCGACCACAATCACCCGTTCCGGGTCGCACCCGTTGTCCTCGATAAACGAGCGGGCTAAAAAGGCGCTGCGCGGGAAGAGGAAGGCTGCATTCCGGTAGACTTCACACTCGTGACGCACCCAGGCATCGCGTTGCTGCCCGCGTAACGGCGCCCAGAGCGGGAAATAGCGCTCCGAGAGCATGTAGGTATTGTCGGTGTGCAACACATAGGGCTGGCGTTCAGGCGTAGCGCCGGGCGCAAACAGTGTATGCAACTGCATAATCAGATCGTACTGGCCGGCGCGTTGGCGCAGCGCCCGTTCGGCATGGGCCGTACGCTGTTGGAACGCCCAGTAACTTACCGCCGACCGAAAGCGCCATGCCTGCCGATCCGGGTGGAACGTGCGCAGCCGGTTGTAGAGATGTTCCTGGCGCGTCAGCGCCGGGCGCACAATATCGGTTACTGTGTAACGTCGATCGAGAGCCGCATAAAGGCCCGAACTCTTAGCCAATGGATTTTGACGAAAATCGGCGACCTTTTCTAGGGTCAGGCCGAGGATACGGATAGGCATCTGGGTAGCCATGATCTCTCTACTTTGCCAGGGCCGGCTGCTTACCACGGAAGATCCGCCGGATCCAGCGTAGACTATCGAGGAACAATTCACGACTGGTGAGCCAGAGCAAACCGGTGTAGCCGGCGGCACCGAGGGCAACCACACCTAGCAAGCCCGGCAGTTCCCAGGCCGGCCCAATAAGGCCGACCATCGGCCAGACGAGCGCACCCATCCCGAGCGTCGCAATCAGGGCCGGCTGGATCTGCCGCGCAATGCCGAGCAACGGCGCCTGGATCACCCAGCGCATGGTGGCGAAGTCGAGCAGAATACTGAACACCGCCACCCCCACCTGACCGGCCGCAACAGCGACAAAACCGTAGGGTACGGTCAGCCAAACCACCACGACCAGCACAATCAGCTTGACTACCATCTGGTAGTTGATAATATTCGGCTTGCCGATTGCTTTCAGCACGTGACCACTGTTAAATGAAAGCGTGCTTAACCCGGCGCGCAAGGCGAGCAGTTGGAGTGCCGGCGTCATCGCGATCCACTGCGGCCCGAAGACCTGGCTGACAAAAAGCGGCGCGACGGCCGCGATCCCAACACTCAAGGGCAGGGTCAGCAGCGCAATGTAGCGAATCGTCGTCAGGAAGCCCAACCGCAACTGGTCCAGATCATTATTCATCTTCGCGTAGGACGGGAAAAGCACCCGGCCCACGACAAAGGCGATATTGATGATCAGCAAGTCGGTAACCCGAAAGGCCTGCTGATAATAGGCCAGATCGGTCTGACCGAGCAGTTTACCGACCATGATGTAGTCGGCTGTCGCCCAAACCACTGCCAAAAGCTGGATAAGCACAATCTGGCCGCCGTAGCCGAGCATCGTGCGGGCGAGCGCATTGTCCCACTCCAGGCGCGGGCGCCAGGAAACCACTGCCCAGAGCACGATTGTCACCACCACGATCCCGAGCACCTGACCCCAAATCAGGCTCCAGGCGCCCCAACCGAGCAACGCCAGTACAATCGAGGCGATCCCCTTGGCCAAACTGCGGCTGAGATCGGGCAGCAGTTTGAGCTTAAAGTTCAGCTCCTTGGTAAGCAGAGTCATGTGGGTCTGCCCGAACGCATTGATCACCACCGACACTGCCAGCACCTGAAGCATTGGGATAAGCGCCGGCTCGTTATAAAAATTGGCGAAGATTGGAGCGCCGAGGTAGGCCACACCGCCCAGCAGTAGGCCGGCGAGCACACTGACGATAAAGGCGACGTTCTTGGCCCGTTCCAGGTTATCGCGCTGATAGACAAGCGCCGCCGATACGCCAAGATCGCCGATCGCGTCGAGATATTGAATAACCAGCAGCGCCAGGGCAACCACACCGAACTGTTCGGGTGCAAGCAACCGGGCAAGGATGATCGTACTGATGAAAGTCAGGAACTTACCGCTCACGAATGAGATATAATTCCAGACGACGCCGCTGACGGTTTTCTCACCGAGGCTCATAGACCCCTCAAAGTCAGGCCCCGCTCGGGTCGAGCCGGGATGAATTAGTTGCAGCGATAGGATCCGCAGCGCCTTCGTGTTCAGCGATTGCTTCACGGGCGCCGGCGCCAAAGGCGACGGCAACACCAAGGAAGAGCCACAGGAACCGCGGATAATCGCCGTGCAGAAAGAAGGCCGAAACCGCATAGCCGCCGAGCGCCATCTGTAAGAATCCGCCCAGATCGGCCATGCGCTGATCCCCCAGGCTGGTGTAGTGCTGCCGGCCCTGGCCGAAACGGCGCCAAGCCATAACAATCATCGTCAGCACCAGGCCCAACCCGATCAAACCGTGCTCGGTCAGCACCTCCAGATAATAGTTATGGGCATTCCGATTCTCATCGCGCTCGGGGCTCAGCCCAATCTGGAGCACATAATCGCTATAAACTGCCTTAAAGTGGTCAGCGCCTTTGCCGAGAATCGGGTCGTCGAGAAACATGTTGCCGCCGACAACCAGATAGCGCGTCCGATTGGCCAGCGAGTCTTCTTCGATGACCCCGGTTTCCGCCACTGCGGCGAACTGACCCAGCGTACTGAAACGCGCACGCAATTCCGGCGGCGCCGCGATTGCGACGACCAGGATCAGCGGGATGAGATAGAACAGATAGCGCCATTGGATTTTAAAGCGCAGCACATAGATCAAACCCATCGCAGCGACGGCCAGGAGCGCGCCGCGCGAATAGCTCAACCCAATTCCAGCCACAATCGCCAGCAAACTATAGATCGCCGCCAGCCGCGCCCACGAATTACGGGCGTGGATCACCCACCAGAAGGCCAGCGGCAGCAGCACAAGCATTTGCTGGCCGTAGAAGTTAGGGTCACCGACTGGGCCGGAGGCGCGCGGGCGATCTTCAATCCCCTCGACAATTTGCGCGATCTTGACTTTCGCCAGATCCCAATAGCTGTTGTCGTAGGTTTGGGTCACTTCCTGGTAGAGCGTAAGCGTTCCCAGTAAGGCGCCCGTCAGCACCATCAGCCAGATCGCCCCTTCGAAGATCCGCGGCTTCACTAACCAGAAGGCGACAACCAAGGTGTAGATAAGATCCTTCGCGAATTCGACAACGCGGTCGCTTACCAGGGTTGGCTCGGTTGCGTACCAGATGCCAAAAGCCACATGGCCAAAGTAGCAAAGCAACACGATCAGCAGCGGGTCGAAGCTGATCCGCCGCTGTTGAGGCCCGATCACCTGCACTGCTAAAACGACCAAGAGCAGCACGCCAAGCGGCAAGGCCGGCGATTGCAGACCAATACTCCGGTCGAGCGAGTCGAAGATGAAGCCCCAACGGAAGGCAAGCAAGGTCAGGGCGGCGTATTCCGGTAAGTTGAAGACGAGCCACAAGGCGACAACCGCCATTGGGGCAACCGTCATCAGCAGCATCGGCATGCCGGCGGCGAGCAGCGCTCCATAGATTGCTGCGGCAAGGGCGACCAACGCAGCGGCCGTCATCGGCAACAGCCGGGGGTTACGCTGCGTTGCCGTTTCCAGGGCAAAGCCGACACGCCGGATTTGAACAAGCGGGTTAATCACGGCACTTGCCTCAGTTACTTGCTTGTCGAC
>JBBRUG010000369.1:0-5493 GCA_038247995.1 Chloroflexales bacterium
GACAGCAACATGGGAAACATCGATGTCATTGATGATGCGCTCGACCTGCCGATAGACGACGCTACCGGTTTGAGTCCTGCGCAATCCTTCCAGTAAGCGCAGAACTTTCTGGGAAACCCCATAATCGCGCCCCCCCGCCTCGTTACTGACTGACATGAAAACACCCTCACAAACACATCCCTGCATAAAGTGCGATCCTTGCGCATAATTGTTGTTTAAATATCGGGTTAAGTGCTTTTAGTGTCGTTATTCTGTTCTGGGCTATATCAGCTTGGCACTGCATCCGTTGCAAGTGACGCTACCCTCTTCCATTAGAAAGAACAAATACACTTCGGCCTCTAATTTAGGCGTCCTGGTTGCCAAGAGCAAACAAGTTGAGTAGTGATATCCAGCACAGCCTTATCTTTGCAGCTACAGCGTAGAGATATCCTACCATATCAATCAATCAGTTATATCGTTTTAATTGTGGAATATTTATACTTTTAACTTTCGGCACAGTAAAGTTGCCGTCTTTCTCTTACATTCATATAGCAGTTCTCCTACAGAGAAATACTTCATTTTGTACACGATCCTAACCGGATTGGCCGCTGGCATTACCCGTGGCTTGCGGAGATGGGGCGGCCTGGTCTTCGGGGGATGGGCGTGCGGCAACGCAAGAACTTCAATTCAAAGCAATAGCGGACTGTCCGGCAGTTCATTGCGACTTGTGTCCTCAGGCGGGTAATGCAGAGCAAGTTGCGTGCCGATTGCTTTGATACCTGCCACCACCCCGCCTTGATAATTTCCTGTTCTGAACGCGGCCTCCATGTCGCGACAGATCAGCTCCCAAGCACCCTGACCAACCAGCGGGTGAACACCCCGATCGGCGACGATCTCCACATCACGGTCGGCCAGCAATAGATAGATCAGTACGCCATTGTTGCGCGCTGTGTCCCACACCCGCAACTGCGAAAATACCTCGATCGCACGTTCACGCGCCGACCGCATATGCCACAGCGCCAGCGGATGAAGCGCTGCTTCAACCGCGAACCGTATCTCACCGGTATGGGTCTTTTCGCAGTCCCGTATAGCGGCTTCGATTGCGTGCAACGCCGGCGCTGGAAACACCTGCCTTACCCGCCAGGGCGGCATCAGCAAATGCGCAAGCACACGCCCCACTGCCATCACCATCTCCCCGATGCGCCGCCGCCGCCAAAACTGCCACCACCACCGCTGAAGCCACCACCACCGCTACTGCTGCCGAATCCACCGCCACCGCTGCCGCGACCATAAGAACCACCGTGACCGCCGCCCAGCAAAAGCGAAAACAGAAATACACCGCCTCCGATCAACAGCGCAATCAGTAGCGAACCCAGACTGACCCAGAAAATAATAGCCACGATGCCGCCGGCAATCGAAGCGCCGATCAATCGGCCAAACATTGCACCCAGAAGGCCACTACCGAAAACAACCACCGCGAACGCCACCGGCAGCATATCTTTTATGCCTGTCCAGCCAACGTCGCGTGCAGTCGGAGGCGGCAGGGCTTCGCCCTCAATCAGCCGGATCAACCGACTGACGCCGGCTTCTATACCGCCGAAATAATCACCTTGCTGGAAATAAGGCGTGATGATCTCGGCGATGACGCGCTTGGCCACGGCATCAGGAATCACGCCCTCCAGACCGTAACCCACTTCAATACGCATCTCCCGATCGTCCTTCGCGATCAACAGCAGCACGCCGTCATCGACACCCTTCCGTCCCAGCTTCCAGGCAGTAGCGACGCGTATGCCGTACTCTTCGATCGCTTCCGGTTGCGTTGAGGCGACGATCAGCACCGCAATCTGACTGCCCTTGGTCGCCTCGAAATCACTCTGCGTCTCCTCAAGCTGCTGGCGTTGCCCATCCGTCAGGAGCCCCGCCTGATCGGTAACACGGGTGGCCAGCGCAGGCACGGCTACTTCAGCGCGTGCGAAACCGGCGAGCAGCAGCCACAGCAGCAACCACCCGCATCGCCAGCCCCGAATCGCAGTCATGATGTATTACTTGGTGCCCGCTGCCGGCGCGCCAAAGTCCACCTTGGGCGGCACCGCGATCGCCTTCTCGTTTTCCACTGTGAAACTCGGTTTTGTCTTGTAACCGAACAGCATCGCTGTCAAGTTGGACGGAAAGGAACGCACCGTCACATTATATTCCTGTACCGCCTGGATGTAGCGGTTGCGCGACACGGTGATACGGTTCTCCGTGCCTTCAAGCTGCGCTTGCAGATCGCGGAACAAGCCATCGGCCTTCAACTGCGGATAATTCTCCGCCACGGCCAACAATCGCGACAAGGCGGAAGTCATCTGCGCCTGCGCCGCCTGGAAACGGGCGAAGGATTGTTCATCGTTGATCAGCTCCGGTGTAGCCTGAATCGAACCGACTTTGGAGCGTGCCTCCGTTACTTCGATGAAAACGTCCTTCTCATGCGCCGCATAACCCTTGACGACGTTTACCAGATTAGGCACCAGATCGGCGCGGCGCTGGTATTGATTCAGCACCTCGGCCCAACTCGCCTTGATCTGCTCATCGGTGGTTTGAAACTTGTTGTAACCGCAACCGCCCAGCAGCGTGGTCAGCAGCAAGAGAACAGCCAGGGTTGTATTACGCATTACGCTCTCCTCGGATAATCGTGACAACCAGATAGCTTAGACATGCTGTCAGAAAGCTTAGCATACCCACTTTCGCCGCCCGAACTCCGGCACATCAACAGTTGGTCCAGTCAAGACAGCGAGTTTAGGGCGTTCGAGGCAACTTGCCCCTGGCTTTGATAAACAGACGACTTGGATTGTCCGCACGAACGATGCGCATAGCTGAGCAAGCTACCCATGAACGACTCACCAATTGCGGGAACCCGAGCGGAAGCGTTGCGCCTAAGATAAATGGGGCGCACGTGACATGCAGGCACAAATCCGTTGCAACAGTACGCGGTAATGACAAAACTACAGTTAGATTCTGTGGGCTGACTGAAAGCAACCGTGTAGCCAGGATAGGGATCAGGAAGGAAGGACAGGCGGCACACTAGCTTCAGAAATCATCAGACGCAAGGATCTGCCGTCGCGGCCATACTCACCATTTGAGACCGACCGACACCATGACCTTATCATGGTGAACACGGACACCCCATTTCAGACCATTCTTTTTAGTGAACGCCGGAGTGTCACTGTCCGTGTCAGTGTCAGTGTCTCGGAAACGCGCTGGTATCAACACCTGTTGCGCACAATGCCAGACCCCGACAACATCAGCACCGCCGCCCTGTCCACCTTGGCCGCGCAGAGAGCGAAGACCACACGGCCCACTCTGGAAGCGCGATGCCGGCGCTCCGTCCGCAACTGTTGAGTCAGTGGCACCGGACCCGCCTGCGTGCGCGGCAAGAGGCGCCAACCCGCCACCAACCGAACAACACATCGTCAACGCATAAAGAACGCCAGATAACTTCTGAGGAATCTGCATGACTCACCCCCCTTAAGTGGTGTGCTGCTGCATCCGTCTGCGCCCAGTTTGTGATTGTTGAAGAACTGTTAGATAAACCGTTACCGCAGGAATGATCTACCGGGCTGGTAATTACTGTATACGATTCGAGGCGGTTGAGCTACTGGTCTTCAGTACATAGTACTTATGCACCGACGCGCCAAGACAGCACTGCTTGTGGCAACTGTATATGGCATACGTATTGCAAAGAGATCAAGGCTATGACTGGCACCTACGCGCCTTTTTTCCAACAAAGGCTTGTGTGCCGTATAGAGACATTGCAAGAGCTGAAGAACCAAAAAGGGAAGTCCCAGCGCCCTGCGCGCAAAGCCTCTTCCCTTTCTGAAAGGGCCACCACTGCATTGTCGCAGGAGGTAGGGCAAGGCAGGGAACAATTAGGAGGGAGAGGGAGTTTTCAGATCGTCCTTGGCAGAATTATTCAGTGCACGAACGCGCGGGGTTTAAGCGGGCCTCTCACTTGCCATGACCAGAACCAGGCGTCCTCACCAGCGTAGACTGAGATGCATGCCTTTCGCACCTACGTTCCTGCCAATCGCGGCTATCAAGACGACGAAGTACAGCAACGTAAGGCGAGGCTCATCGAACAGGCTGTCGAATAGCCCGACACTCAGGAACGCGACGAGCGATGCAAAAGCCGCGAGAGCTATCATGTCACCCCTCCACGCGGCCCGAAAAGCCCTGATGAGTGCCATAGCGGTGATCAACGAGAAGACGAGCAGCCCGATCGCACCAAGCTCGAAGTAAAGTTGCAAACCGAGATTCTTGATATGCCACGAGAGATGACTGTCGGTGGAGAAAAACCAGCGATCCATGCCGTGCTCAAAGTCACCGTTCGCCAGCAGGTTCCGGCCACGATCGTCGAACAGCCGGAGGTTGTCGATCTCGATCAGGGTCATGTTGGTGGAGTTGAACATTGCGAGTTGCGTAGGACGACGCACTTGGAAACGGCCAACGGGCGTACCCACGTTGCGCGAATTGAACTCGATCTCGCGGGTAACCCACCGGCCATTCGAACCCGTCGCCTTGATGCCTACCCATATGCACTCGAACGAGTGAAGGATGAACTTCTCGCAGATCGGCACGGTAAGGCCCGCGTCCTGGCCCTCGCCGCGGAGGTCGACTTGCAGTCGATACGTGGTATCAGGATCGATGCGGACGCGGTGTGCGAAGTACAGCATCTCGCCCGATCCGAGCCGCAGGAACGTGTTGTCGCCTTCTTTGACGAATGCGTAGGTTGTGGGTCGTACTCCGTCAGTGTTGCGCGTGAGGTAAGTGCGGGGAAATGTGCCGAGCCCCATGCCCAGCAACTGCGTGGCCGGATCGCGGTCCATCATCGCGAGTGTACCGCTCCAGTGGCGAACCCGTGCCGCCGCGTCTACCTCCAGCGTAGCGAAGCGGCTCATCGCATAGGGCCCGAGCGCTATCGGCAACGCCACCGCGAGGCCACCGAACACCATGACGAACGCGCCCGTCACCGCGCGGCCGCTGCGGGCTCGCCGCTGGAGCGACTGCAGGAGAAGGCCTGACGTGACGATCGCGACTGTTAAACCAAGAGCGAAGTAGCCCGCTCGCGCGTATGCGACAAGCACACCATAGCAGGCACCGAGAAAAACCGCGGCCGCGACGGGCAAGATCAGCCGGCCACGCATCAGCAGGACCAGCGGCACCAGGAACGGAACTGCCGTTACGAGGTAACCTTCGACGAACGATCCACCGGTGTGTACGCCCGAGAATAGCCCGGTAATGCGGTAGTCATTCGAGAAGTTGAAGATACCTGCGAACAAAAACCGCTCCCACATCGCGGCGAGAGCCGTGAGTGCCAGTCCGATGGACATTCCGATCACGAAACTGCCACCTCGCGCCCGCCCGCCGACATCCCTGACCACCAGCGGGGCCAGCAGCACCGCCCACAACAGTCCCTTGCCGACCCGCAGAGCGTTGTACGGGCTGAAGTAAGTCGCGAAGGCATTCACATCGAAACTC
>JBBRUG010000370.1:0-5473 GCA_038247995.1 Chloroflexales bacterium
ATCTGATGATCTGATGATCTGATGATCTGATGATTGGCTTCTGTTTTCCCGCTTTCCCGCTTCATTGAGCCAGTGGGCCGGTGAGCAAGTTTGTGTGGCCGCTGCGCGCAAGCTGGTTGTTCTGCGGCTCGGTGATGCCCTGCGCCTGTAGCCAGGCCTCGAACTCGGGCGCCGGGCGTAACCCCAGCGTGGTTTGCAGGAAGCGCACATCGTGGTACGACGTGCTCTGGTAGTTGAGCATAATATCGTCGGCGCCGGGCACGCCCATCAGGTAGGTGCAGCCGGCCGCGCCCAACAATACCATCAGGGTGTCCATATCGTTCTGATCGGCTTCGGCGTGGTTGGTATAGCAGGCGTCGCAGCCCATCGGCACGCCCATGAGCTTGCCGCAGAAGTGATCTTCGAGCGCGGCGCGCATAATCTGCTTGCCGTCGAACAGATACTCCGGGCCGATAAAACCAACCACGGTATTGACTAACAGCGGCTGGAAGTGGCGGGCCACGGCATACGCCCGCGCCTCGCAGGTCTGCTGATCCAGGCCGTGGTGGGCATTGGCCGATAGGGCGCTGCCCTGACCGGTTTCAAAATACATCACATTGGCGCCGAGCGTGCCGCGTTTGAGCGCTAGGGCGGCATCGCGGGCTTCGTGCAGCAGAGGCAGCGTAATGCCGAAACTATGGTTGGCGGCCTCGGTGCCGGCGATCGACTGAAAGACCAGATCGACCGGCGCGCCGCGCTCCATCGCAGTGATCTGCGTGGTGACGTGGGCCAGCAGCGACGACTGGGTGGGAATGGCGTAGTACTCGCGCACCTCGTCGATCAGTTCCAGCAGGGTGATCACCGCCTGCGGGCTGTCGGTGGCCGGGTTGATCCCGATCACGGCATCGCCGCAGCCATACAGCAAGCCATCGAGAATCGCGGCGGCAATCCCGCGTGGGTCGTCGGTGGGATGGTTGGGCTGAATGCGTGACGAGAGCCGCCCCGGCAGGCCGATGGTATTGCGGAAGCGTGTGATCACCCGGCACTTGCGGGCCACGGCGATCAGATCCTGGTTGCGCATAATCTTTGCGGTCGCTGCGGCCATCTCGGGAGTGATCCCCGGCGCTAACGCCTCCAGCGTCGCTGAGTCGGTTTCATAGGCGAGCAACCAGTTGCGAAACGCGCCGACCGTCATGCTGCGCACCGGCGCGAAGGCTTGCTGATCGTGGGTGTCGCAAATCAGCCGGGTTACGTCGTCTTGCTCGTAGGGTACAAGCGGTTCGGCGAGGAATGCCGCCAGGGGCACATCGGCGAGGCACACCTGCGCGGCGACCCGCTCGGCAGCGCTGTCGGCGGCCACACCGGCCAGATGGTCGCCCGAGCGTTCCGGGGATGCTTTCGCCAGTAGATCTTTCAACCCCTCGAAGGTATACGTCCGGCCACTGATCGTTTGCCGATAGATCGTCATCACTGCTTCTCCAAACTCGTCGCTTTGGCTGACGGACGCGGTTGGTGCTGCTTTGCACTATAGCAGAAAGCCGCCCGCTTGCGAACCGTTTTGGGCTGCCCGACGCGCACTACACAGCGGATCGCCGCCGGCGAGTTGGGTGAGCAGGTGCCCGTACGTTCACGCGACGAACGCGGCATGCTGGCGCAGCAGTTTAATGCCATGAGCGCCGACCTCCAGCGCGCCACCGAGTTGCGCCGGCGGATGACCGCCGACATTGCCCACGACCTGCGCACGCCGCTGACGCTGATCGGCGGCTATCTGGAGGCGCCGCCGGATCTACCCTTACTTGCGCTGGATACCGAGCAGTTATGCGTGTGTTGAATAACCTGGTGAACAATGCGTTGCGCCACACCCTGCCGGGCGGGCGCGTAGTGCTCACGGATCAACAAACATCTGCGGGGAGAGTGCTTAGCGTCACAGGTACAGGAATTGCCGCCGCGCATCTGCCGAACGGGTTCGAGCGCTTCTACTGCGCCGACGAAGGACGGATGACGCAGCATTCGCCTCTCAGATTTCCAGGGTACGTCGGTTACGTACCGGCGAATGCTGCGCCCCTGCGTTCTGCCCGTGCGCCCTGCCCGTGCGCCCTGCCGCTTGCCGGCTTCAGCGCTGGGCAAAGGGCAAGAAGAGCCGCATCGCGGCTGTCAGTTCCGGCACTTCATCGCTCAGCAGCACCTCATCATCCAACGCCAGGCCGCCTGATCCTGGCGATGCGCAGATTTCCAGTTCAACCCAGTGCTCGGCATTGTTCGCGCTTGGGCTGTTGAAACCGGCGTTATAGGTGGCCGCACCGGCGGTGGTAGAACTGCTGCCGATCGTGTCCAAGTAGGTGATGATTGGCGCATCAACAAAAATCATGGCGCGCACGGTACTTGCCGAACGATCTTTCAGCGTGAACGTCGTTTCGGCTGGGTAGCTTGCGCGTGAATAGATTCCCCAGTTTCCGGTTCCATCGCCGGCGAAGCGCCGCATAACACAGTCGGGCGTCGGGGCTGGCTCAGGCGTCGGGCTGGGGTCAGGCGTCGGGCTGGGGTCAGGCGTCGGGCTGGGGTCGGGCGTCGGGCTGGGTATTGGTGGCGCGCATACATTAACCTCAACCCATTCAGCCCGATTATTATTGGTTGCGCTGCTGAAGCCGAGCGTGTATGCGGCAAGCTCTGGAGCGGTATAACTGCTGCCGATTTCGTCAAGTAGTGTCGTTGCGCTCTCTTCGGCAAAAATGATGGCGGTCGCAGTATCGCTCGATCGTGCTTGCAGGGTAAATGTAGTGCCGACTTCGTAGAACGTACGACTCGACCAGCCCAGGGTTTCGTCCCAGGTATTGCCCGTATAGCGCTTGATCACACATAACGCCGGCCCGGTGGGCGTCGGACTCGTATCGGCTAACAAGCGGGCTACGCGCCGCCGCGGCGGAATACCGGCCTCAACAAAATTGCCGCCGACAACCAATTTGCCGTCGGGCTGTTCGGCGAGGGTTCTAACAAGATCGATCGGCAACGGCTCATAGTTGGGGTCGGGGGAGCCGTCGGCGAAGAAGCGCTCACGCATACCAACCATAAAACGGCCGTCTTGCAAACTAATCACGGGGTTGTTATACGGCGCGTCGGTCGTTTCAACATAATTGAAACTCTGATCGAGCGACCCGTCGCTGTTCAGGCGCACAATCTGCAACGGCGTCGGCGGGCAACACCAGCTGGGGTAGGTTGCTCCGGTAAGGAGCAGCTTTCCATCGCTCTGCTCAATAACATCAATCAGCGTAAAGTTTAAGGTCGGCGGGTTAAAATTCGGGTCGATTGTATCATTGGGCAAGAGCCGGGCGAGTTGCAATGGCTCGACAGTGCCGTCACTCGTCAGCAAGTTGGAGATGTAGGTGCGGCCCTGTGCGTCGACGGCGTAAACTTCATCGACATACTTCCCATCCACGGTGAAGCTCGGATCAATACTTCCGTTATTCAGCAGGCGCGACCAGGCCGCGCGCGGCATATCGGTCGGCCGGCCCTGCAATGGTTCGGAAACATACAGCCGTCCATCGGGCAGCGGTTCGATCAGGATCCTGCCTTCACGATCGCGCTCTTCTTCGGGGCGAAAGTCGGGCAAGGGCGGCGTAAAGCTGGTGTCTTGCGAGCCGTCGGCGTTCAGGCGGCGCACACCGACCTTCTTTGGCCCAAAGACCGGCCACTCCTTTGCCATGGCAATGTACATTGTGCCATTTGCCAACAGATCGACGTCGGTTACCCAATTGAAGATATCTGTAGTAACCACAAAATCGGGATCGTCGCTACCGTCGGGGTTTAGGCGCACCAGCGCCGGCCCTACACCGGCAACAAGGATCTTGCCGTCGGGCTGAATGAGCACCTCTTCGATCAGGGTGTCTTCTTCACCGGGTATATAGAGCGGCCCAACCTGGGCGACAAAGCTTGGATCAAGCCCGTTGCGCAGGGCAAGCGCTGTTCTAACATCACTAAGGATGGCTGTGAAGATGATAACTAAAGTGAGCAATAGGCAGACAAACCGGACACCGACACTGGTGCGAGCTTGTTGTAGCAACATGTGGTGCTCCTTTGAGGGAGTTTGCAGGGAGCAGTTCCTGCGCTCTGAAGCCTTGGAGAAGAAAGAGCTGGTTGCTACGTTTACTATACGGCATAAGACGATTTTTTTGAGTGAAGATGTGATCACAATTAAAGCGGGCGGTAGAGGTGTAACCCTCCACCGCCCCTGTTGCCTGCTGTCTGTGCCTCAGAAAAAGGCATTCCAATGCGGTCTTATGCCCAAACAGGTCGGCTGTTTATCACTATGGCGCCCAGGCGAAGCCGAGCAGGTCGAACCCTTCGTTGTTGAGCAGTACGGCCGCGCCGGGAGCGGTCGGGACAAACTGCAAAACAAGCGGCGCGGCGGGATCGTTGGTTTCATCGAAGAAGGAAATGGCTGCCCCGCTCCCATCGGGCGCCCAGGCAACCCGGTTGATATTGACTGCGGCGGCGGGCCGTACAACTTCCACTACGCCGGTCGCCGGGTCGATTTGCACCAGATCGTAGCTGAGCGTCAGTGGTGTGTCGCTGAACGCCGGCGGCAGTTCATTGACCGTGGCGGCCAGCGCGCGCAGCGTGCCGTCGGCCAGGGCGAAGGGATGTGTGTAGAGCGTTAGTGGGCCGGCCGCCACCGGCGGGGTAACCGGCACACTTGCGCCTGTCGTTGCGTCGGCGCGCCAGATTGCTTGCGCACCGAGCGGTGCGCCGACCCGCAACGGGGTAAAGTAAAGTGCGCGGCTGTCGGGCGCCCAGGTTACGCTGTCGCTGCAATCAATCACATACTCGCCTTCAGGGGCGGGAGGCGACTGTACGGGCGTAATGCTGCCGTCGGCCAAGCGCACAATCGCCAGGTTGCAGCCCTCAATTTGGGTGTAGCCCTGATACGTGAGCAGCAACGTGCCGTCGGGCGAGAAGCGCGCCGGCGCATAACTGCGCAGGGTCGGGTCTGAATCAGTGAGGTCGCCTGCCGGCGGATTCGCAACGAGCAACTGCGGCTCGCCGCCTTCAGCGGGCAGTAAGTAGATCCCGCCGCCAAAGCTCTCGGCTTCGCTGAGCCGGACGGCAATGCGGGTTCCATCTGGGGTGAAGACCGGTTCGCTAACAAAAAAACCAGGCTGCGCGAAGATCGGCCGTGGCTCCGCGCCGCCGGGGCTGGAACGCACCAGTGTGGTGTTACGGCCTTGCTGAACGATATAGGCCAGGCTGCTGTCGGCGGGTGAAACCGCCAGGGCCGTGATCGGCAAACTATCGACAGGGGTGGGCGCCTCGTAGGTCACCTGGCTGCGGGCGAGGTCGGCGGCCTCCAGCCGAAAAATCTGGCTCTCAATCAGGTAGATCGCAGTGGGCAGCAGGTTCGTGCTTGCGGCGGACGTCGCGGCGGGTGCGGTCGGCGGCGGTTCGGTAGGGACAGTGATCGCGGTAGGCGTTTCCGTTAGGGGCGGGACTGTTGGGGAGG
>JBBRUG010000371.1:0-5433 GCA_038247995.1 Chloroflexales bacterium
ACGTGAGGGAGCAGGGGGCCTCTCAGGTGGAGGGTTTTTGCCGTTGCCCGCACCCCCAACCCCCTTCGGCTACGCTCAGAGCAGGCCGCTCCCTGAGCGGGAGCGGGGCTTCCGACAGCATCGCACTGCGGAATCGCTGCCGCGGCTCCCCCTGCTCCACGTGAGGGAGAAGGGGGCCGGGGGGATGCGGGGAATAGTGCATCAGAACGCATCCGGTAAAAAACCTACCCCCAAAAGGGCTGGGGGGTGAGGTGGCGCGGATCGGCAAACGTTGGAAGAACCCTGGCGTGAGGCGTAACGCATTACTGGCTCCTTTGCGCTCGATGCAGGGCGACTGTCTGCTCAGTATAGACAGTCGAGTCGAGGCAAAGTTCCCATAATTGCGTGGATTGTTCCCAGGTTGGTGCGCGGAAGCCGCTGAGCAGAACGACGTTAGCTTCGTTCTGCTCAGTGAATGAAACCTCAGGCGTCGCGATACGCTGCAAGGCCGGTTGCACGGTCGGGGTAGATCGTAAAGAGGGTGTCGAAGCGGCTCTTGCGGAAGATCTCGGCGATTTGCGGCTGGAGCCCGGCGAGGCGCAAGTCGCCGCCGAGGGGTTGCACGGTTTTCAAGCCGGTGAGGAGCATGCGCAAGGCAAGGCTGGCTACAAAACTCACGTTGCTCATATCGGCAAGAACTTTGCCTCGATGGGCCATAACCTGTTCGTTCAATTTCATCTCAAGGGCGGCGATCGTGTTGGCATCGAGGCGAGCGGGCAGTTCGATCACAAGTACGTCGTCAATCTGCTCTGTATTCACGCCAGGAACCCCTTTCATCCGTGTGCGTGCCTTCGAAAACTGCCGATTCATTATAGCATGTGCCGTACTGTAGGCGGTAGCATCCGCAGATTGCGCAGATTGCGCAGATTGCGCAGATTGCGCAGATGATTGGGCGATAGGCGGCAGGGCTGACAGTTCACGGCTCCCTTGTCCGCTTGTCCGCTCGTCCCCTTATCCCCTTATCACCTTATCCCTTTGTCACGCCCCACCACCAACAGGGTCATATCGTCGGCCTGCGGAGCGCCGGCAACGTGGATTTCGGTGGCCTGCACAATCGTCTGCACCAGTTCGGCGGCTGGTTGAAGACCGTACGCATGGATGGTGGCAAGCAAGCGCGTGTCGTCGAACAGCTCGCCGGCGGCATTCATTGCCTCGGTGATCCCGTCGGAGAAGGCGATCAGCTTGTCGCCGGGGCTGATCTGTACGCGCTGCACCGCATAATCCTGGTTGGCCAGAATGCCTACCGGCAGCGTACCTTCGGCCAGTTCACCTAGTTCGCCGGTAGCGGCGCTGAGCAACAGCGGCGGGTTATGCCCAGCATTGACATAATCAAAATCGCCGCTGTGCAGGTCGAGCAGGCCGTAGAAAAGCGTGATGAACATATTACTGTCGGCGTGCTCACGGCAGATGTAATCGTTGGTGAGCTGCAGCGCGTCGATCAAGATCCCGGCGCTCTGGTCGGGGTTGTTCTGAAAGATCGTCGGCGCCAGCGAGGCGGCGCGCAGCAGCGAGCGCGTCAGGGCGACGAACAGCGCAGCGGTAACGCCCTTGCCGCAGGCATCGGCCACCACCAGGCCCAACCGCCCATCGGCGAACTCAATACAATCATAAAAGTCGCCGCCGACGGCTTGTGCGCCGCGCGAAAAAGCGGCGATCTGCCAGCCCGACGGCTGCGGCAGGCGGCGCGGCAAGAACGATTCTTGGATGCGCCGGGCCACAGCAAGCTCTTCTTCGAGCCGGTTGAGCCGGATCAGTTCGGCCTGGGCGGCCTGGAGTTGCTGATAGGCGGCGAGCAGTTCGGCGTTCTTGCGCTCCAGGTCGCCGATCATGCGCTGGTTGGTATTGCGCACCCGCGAGGTGCTGTTGCGCAGCATCGCCAGGGCCATGGTGGGGCTGGATCCGATCAGGCGCACGAACTCGCGCTCGGTGAGCACCAGCAGCGTACTCGGCTCCAGGGCGCGCACCGTCGCCGAGCGCGGACTGCGGTCGATCAGCGCCATCTCGCCGATTAACTGGCCAATGTGATACGTCTCCAGCCGGTGCTCGGCGCCGTTGATGTAGGTCAGCACCTCCAGCGAGCCGGCGAGGATCACGAAACATTCTGCGCCTTCGTCGCCCTGGCTGAACAGCAGTTCGCCGGCGGAAAGCTCGCACTGGGCCATCTCTTGAACGAGCGCGGAAAAGGTGTCGGCGGGGAGGTCACGAAAGATCGGCACGCTGCGCAGGCGATCGGCGAGTGTCATACCTGGCCCTTTGTTACCACAAGTTCATTCCAGCCACTGACCGGATCGTGATTATACGCGATCGTGTCGGCCATTTCGCGCACAAAAAACAACCCCAGCCCGCCGACATCACGGGTGGCTGGGTCATGGTTGTCCAGATCCGGCATTGGGTGCGCCTGTGGATCGTAGGGATTGCCACGATCACGCACAGTGATGCGCAGTTCGCCCGCTGCATAGGCGCAGTGAACCTGGAGCACCGCATAAGCAGGCGGCGGATCAGGGTAGCCATATTTAAGGCAGTTGGTGGCGATTTCTTCGACGGTGAGGCGCAACAGGTAAGCTTGATCAGGACTAAGCGGCAACGTCTGTTCAGCCTGATCGCAAAAAGCCATCAGGTCAACGAGCGCATCCCAGCGGGCCGGCACTTCGATCTGTTGCTGCATGGCGGTTCTCCGGCTAGCGGAGCAAGATTCCGGCTGGAGTATAGCACGGGCGTGAGCATCTTCGCATATAATCGGGGGAGCAGAGTGTGAAGGGCGTGGGCGGCGGGGCGGCGGCATCCGCAGATTGCGCAGATGACGCAGATGATCGGGCGGCGTACCGGGCGTGGCGGGCGTGGCGTAGGGCCGAAGCATTCGCCAGGCATAATTCTGAGAGACTGCCTGAAAAGGAGTGTCGTTCCCGCGCCGGCGGGAACCCCGCCCCAGCACCCCAGCGTCGCCTTTAATAACGAATGGAGTCCTTGCTTATGCTTGAGATCACCGGCCCGGTGCGGGTGCGCTTCGCCCCGAGTCCTACCGGCTACCTGCATATCGGCGGCGTGCGTACGGCGCTCTTCAATTGGTTGTTTGCGCGTCATTACGGCGGCCAGTTTATTCTGCGCCTCGAAGATACCGACGAGAAGCGCTTTGTGCAGGGCGCCGCCGACGATATTAGCGCTTCATTGCGCTGGGTCGGCATCGATTGGGACGAAGGCCCCGATATCGGCGGCCCGCATGCGCCCTATGTGCAGTCGGAGCGCAAAGAGCTTGGCATCTATCAGCGCTACGCCGATCAGCTTGTCGCTTCCGGCCATGCCTACAAGTGCTTCGTCACGCCTGCCGATGAGGAGGCGCTGCGCGCCGCGTGGGCTGCACGCGGTGAGCGCCCCGAGCGCTTTCGGTTTCGCGGCGTCGAGCGCGATTGGACGCCGGAGCAGACGGCTGAGGCCGAGGCGGCGGGTAAGCCCTTCACAATCCGGCTCAAGGTGCCGCTGGACGGCAATACCAGTTTCAGTGACGTGATCCGCGGCGGCGATCAGATCATGGTTAATCATGCCGATCTCTACGATATGGTATTGCTGAAGACCAGCGGGATGCCCACCTACCATCTGGCGCACCTCGTCGATGATCATCTGATGCAGGTGACGCATGTGATCCGCGGCGAGGAGTGGGTGCCGAGCGCGCCGTATCACATCTTGCTCTATCAGGCGTTTGGCTGGGATCTGCCCACATTTGCCCACGTGCCGAATATTCTGCGCCAGGACGGCAAGGGCAAGCTCTCGAAGCGCAAAGACGATGTTTTGACGAACCGCTTCTGGGAGCGCGGTTATTTACCCGACGCGATGTTCAACTACCTGGCGCTACAGGGCTGGAGCTACGACGGCAGCACCGAGTTGATGACCCCCGCAGAGATTGTCGCGCGCTTCACGATCGACCGTGTGCAGGCTTCGCCGGCGCGTTGGAACCCCGAAAAGCTACTGGACATGAACGGGATCTACATCCGCAAGCTCAGTACCGCGCAGGTTGTCGCGCAGATTGTGCCCTTCCTCAGCCGCGCCGGCCTGATCGGCGATCCGCCCAGTGCCGCCGAGTTGGCGTATTTGCACCAGATCACGCCGCTCGTCCATGAGCGCCTGGAGGAGTTGGGCCAGGCGCCCGCGATGCTCGACTTCTTCTTCCGCGATGTGCAGCCGGTTGCCGAGGCCGTGGCGGGGGAGTTGCCGACCAGCGGCCCGTTGCCCTATGCCAAGGCGACGCTTATGCCAAAGAAGTTCACTGCCGCGCAGGCCCACGCTATGCTCCGTTCGGCGCACGGTGTGCTCAACCGCCAGCAGGATTGGGCGCCTGAGGCGTTGGAGGCGGAGTTGCGCGCCCTCGTCGAGCGGTTGGAGCTGAAAGTCGGCCCGCTCTTTAGCGCAATTCGTGTTGCCGTAACCGGGCGCACCGTTGCTCCGCCACTTTTCGATACCCTATCCGCCCTGGGACGCGAACGCAGCCTGGCCCGGTTGGCGGTGGCAGCAGCGGCGCTGGAGAATTCCTAATTCCTATGCATCTCTGGCACGACTCAATTCATCACGACGGATCGCCGAGCTACGTACAGGCCGATGGGCGGTTGGGCGGCGCGGCGACGATCCGCCTGCGCGTCGGTAGTGCAGCGCCACTTGCGGCGGTGTTTATTCGCACCTGCCCCGACGGCGAGCAGCGCCTCGAACCATTGCAACGCGAAGAACCCGGCCCCGACGCCGTTGCGTGCTGGTGGCGCGTGGAAGTGCCGGTGCAGATGTTGCGCACCGGCTATCGTTTTCTGTTGCGCACGGCTGAGGGTAACCTCTGGTACAACGGCCTCGGCCTGAGCCGCAGCTACCCCACCGACGCCAACGACTTCAAGCTGCTCGCCGCGTATCACGCGCCGGCCTGGGTGCGCGACGCAGTGTTCTACCAGATCTTCCCCGATCGTTTCGCCGACGGCGACCCGACGAATAATGTGCAACCCGGCGCCTACACGTATGGCGGTCGCCCAGTGGTGGCCCGCCAATGGGGTGAATTGCCGCACAAAGCTACCGGGCCGATCGAGTTTTTTGGCGGCGACTTGCAGGGTATCGCCCAGAAGCTCGGCTATGTGGCCGATCTGGGCGCCTCGGCAATCTATCTGAACCCGATCTTCACTGCGCCCAGCAACCACAAATACGATGTCGCCAGCTACACCGAGGTTGATCCGCACCTGGGCGGCGAAGCGGCGTTGGCCGGGTTACGCACGGCGCTCGATGCCCACGGCATGCAACTCATGCTCGACATTGTGCCGAACCACTGCGGCGTTACCCACCCCTGGTTTCGTGCTGCGCAGGCCGATCCGCACGCGCCTGAGGCGGAGTTCTTTACGTTTCGCGAGCATCCGCACAACTATGAGAGCT
>JBBRUG010000372.1:0-5407 GCA_038247995.1 Chloroflexales bacterium
ACGTTGGCATCCGGGTGGGCGGACACGTTGGCATCCGGGTGGGCGGACACGTTGGCATCCGGGTGGGCGGACACGTTGGCATCCGGGTGGGCGGACACGTTGGTCCGCCCCTACGGTTTGGTCTATTCCGACGGTGACATGCACGAACGGTTGACCCGGCGGACACGTTGGCATCCGGGTGGGCGGACACGTTGGTCCGCCCCTACGGTTTGGTCTGTCGGATCGCTTCGCCAACACTATTGTTTGTTACCCTGTCACTATCATGCGCAACCCAACCACGCTCGCAATCGATTCACAGGGCGTTGACCTGATCTTCGCGCCGGGGGCGGGTGTGTTCGATCAAACCTACCAACTGCCTGCCGGCAGCATTCTGGGCGTGATCGGCCCAAGCGGTTGCGGCAAAACCACCACCGTGCGGCTGGCCCTCGGCCTGCACGCGCCGCAAAAGGGTACGCTCACCGTGCTCGGGCGCGCGCCCACAACCTTCCGCACCAGCGATCGTGAGCAGATCGGCTATATTCCGCAGCAGTTCGTGCTCTATCCGAACCTGACCGTTACCGAAAACGCCACTTTCGTCGCTTCGCTCTACGGCATGTCGGCGCGGCAGATCGACGCCCGGCTCAAGGAACTGCTCGCCTTTGTCGATCTCAGCGAGGCGCGCCACCGCCTGGGCAGCCAGCTTTCGGGCGGCATGCAACGCCGATTGATGCTGGCGGGCGCCCTGATGCACGATCCAACCCTGCTCTTCGCTGACGAACCGACGGCCGGCATTGATCCCGTGCTCCGCGGGCGTTTCTGGGAGTTCTTTCGCACCCTGCGCAACGATGGCCGCACGCTGTTCATCACCACTCAGATCATCAGCGAGGCCGTCTATTGCGACTATGTCGCCGTGATGCGCAAGGGCCGCATTCTCGTCATCGATACGCCGACCAACCTGAAGCGGCGTGCCCTCGATGGCGCGATTATCCAGTTGCGCCTCGCCGATCCCCAGCGTGTAGCCGAGGCGCTGAACACGTTGGAGCGCTTTGCGTATGTTCGTGCTGTGCGCCGCGTGCCCGGCAGCACCAACGAACTGCACGTCGTCGTGGATGATGCCGCCGATCGCCTGCCGGATGTGCTCAATGTGCTGGAAAATCCGGCCGGCCTAGGCTTGCGCATCGAGCGGGCCGAAGAATTGCCGATCAGCTACGACGAGGTGTTTATCCAGATTATGGAGCGCTGGGAAGCGGAAGTGGAAGGGAACCCCGATGGCTGAGCAGGCGCCGGTGCAAACCCCGGCTCACCCGCCCCACGTACGCCCATCGCCTCTGGGACGCTGGTTCATTCGCGCCCGCGCCTACTTTTGGAAAGAAGTAAATGAGATCCGCCGCCAGCCGTTGCTACTGCTGAGTCTCGTGGGCGGCCCGTTGCTTGTGCTGTTGCTCTTCGGCGCCAGCTACGTTAATGCCACGCCGCTCCTACGCACCGATCTGGTCTTGCCGCCCGAGGGGATCCCCGGCCTGAGCGAGCAGCGCTTACGCGAACTGATCGGCGCCAATTTTCAGATCCAGCAGATCACCAGCGATCGCGCCGCTGCCGAAGCCCGCCTCGCCGAGGGTATGATCGATGTTGTCCAGATCATTCCCGGCGATATCCTCGCCGCACTCCAACGCGGCGAGAGCCCGACGATTGAGGTGCAGTCCAATGCGATCAACCCGCTCACCGACGGTTGGGTGCAATATCTGGCCTACGCCGAGGTAAATGAGATCAACAAGGCCCTGCTTACCCAACAGACAATCGAAGCCCAGCAGCAGGCCCGCGACGCGAAGGATCGCATTAGCGAAGGGCGCGGCACCCTCGACGAACTCGACCGCAGCGCCGGCAGCGCCGACAGCGTCACAATCCGCGCCGCGATCGCCCAGATGGTCGAGGTGATCGACGCCCTGAGCGCGCTGACGCCGCCCGGCGGTCGCCTGCCCGACGGTACCGATCTAGCCGAGCTTCAGCGTGACCTGGCGACGGCCCGCGCTAATCTGCTCGAACTCGATCAGATCATCGCCGAGGGGACGCTCGACGAACGGATCGCCCAGTTGCGTGCTACCAACGCCGATCTGCAACGCCTGGAAGCGCTGATCGAGCGCTTCATCAACACTCCGCCCGACATTGTCGTTGCGCCGGTGCGCCAGAGTTACGCCAATATTCGTGGCGGCGCCTACGATGCAGTCACCTACTACGCGCCCGGTGTGCTGGCCCTGCTCGTGCAGCACACCGCGATCACGCTTGGCGCGCTGGCCCTGGTGCGCGAACGACAAATCGGCGCCTTCGAGGTATTCCGGGTGGCTCCGGTGAATATGACCCAGCTCTTGCTTGGCAAATACCTTGGCTACACGCTGATCATCGGCCTTGCGGCAGCCGTGCTCACCATCGCAATGTATTTTCTTGGCGTGCCGGTGCCTACCAGCCCGCCCCTGATCGCCCAATTTATCGCACTGCTCTTGCTGGTCACTATAGCCTCACTCGGCGTTGGCTTCGTGATCTCGGCGATCGCCAAAACCGATAGCCAGGCCATTCAGTTGGCGATGATCACGCTGCTGCTGGCGATCTTTTTCAGCGGCTTCTTCATCGCCCTTACCAGCTTCAGCTCATTGGCGCTCGGCGTGAGCTATGGCATCCCAATGAGCCACGGCGTCGCCGGGCTGCAATTCCTGATGTTGCGCGATCTACCGCCTGAGCCGAGCGTCTGGGTCGGCCTGATCCTGATCAGCGTGATCAGCTTCATCCTGGTGGTTGTGCTCACCCAACGCCAACTCGCCCGCGCCTAAAAAGGGCACACAAAAGCCGCCACTCGCCATTGAGTGACGGCTCCTGTACTGGAGCGGGAGACGGGGTTCGAACCCGCGACCTGCACCTTGGCAAGGTGCCGCTCTACCAACTGAGCCACTCCCGCGCTGCCGAATATAACTCAAGACATTATACACAGCCCTACCGATTGCGCAAGCGCAAATCCCTGAGCCACTGAGCCACTGATTTGCGGCACGCCGTCGTCTGTATATGCAATCTGCGCAATCTGCGCAATCTGCGGATTACAACTCAAACGATTCCACAACCTGCCCCGCCTGCGTTACAAACTCCCAGCCCAGCCGCTGCTGATTAACCGTCACCAGCAGCGCCCCATGATCGGCATTAAAGAAGATCCGGCTGCCCTCAGCGGGATTAAACCCCGGCGCATAACGCGCACCGCCGCCAAGCCCGTTCACTACATACACGATCCCATCGCGCTCGATCCGCTCATAGGTGTGATCGTGGCCGGCGAGCACCAGGCGCGCGCCCCACTGCGCAAACGGCCACTGCATCCAGGCGCTTGAGCCGTGATGCCCCGACGAGAACGGTGCGTGATGCAGTACAACCACCTTCCACGCTGCCGTCGAAGCGCCGAGCGCCGCCTCCAACCAACGGCCCTGGATCGAGTCGGCAGCGATTCCATCAGGCTCGCCGGGCATACTATCGAGGCAAAACAGTGCCACCGGCCCACGCTCGACGGTGTAGTAGCGCCCATTGCCGGGCGGATTAAAATAGCTCAAATACGGCTCAGGATAGCCCGGTACCCAATCGTGGTTGCCGAGCACGGGGAAGAAGCGCGCCTCCGCTGCGCCGGGGCCGTAGGCGCCCTGATAATTCCCAATAAACCCAGCATAATACTGGCCCACATTGGCGTCGATTGTCGCCGCTAACCCATCGGGATAGTTGTTATCGCCCAGGGTAAGCACAAAATCGGGCGTCCAGCCGGCCACCAGGGCGGCAACAGCCGCCGCAGGCGGACCAACCATGCCATAGTCGCCGATCACGGCAAAGCGCAGGTCGGCCTGCGCTGCTAGAGGGGCCGCAGTGGCCGACGCAGGCTGAAAGCTGCCGCTGAGCGGTGGCGCCGTCGGCACGGCAAGCGCCGGTGTCGGCTGCCAGCGCGAAACCTCGCCGGTTGGGCGGGGCGGCTCCATGCCACAAGCACCGAGTGCCGCGCTAATCAACGGCAAGCCCAGGCCCAGGCCTAGCCCGCGCCGCACAAACTCACCACGCGCCAGACGCTCATTCAGCGCCGCCTCAATCAGCCGCGCCACCCGCTCCTGCACAATATCGTTGTCGCTATCGCTCATACGTGCTATTTTAACATATCATGGCGTGCGCAAATGGCGCCCGTTATCTTCGACCGGCTCAGCGTCTCAGCGGCTCAGCGGCTCAGTGGCTCAGCGGCTCAGCGGCTCAGCGGCTCAGTGGCTCAGCGGCTCAGCGGCTCAGTGGCTCAGTGGCTCAGCGGCTCAGTGCCTCAGTGGTTCAGCGGCTCAGTGCCTCAGTGGTTCCTCCCCTAAACTCAACCAGACCTGATAGACCACACTCTTCTGCAAGCCAAATTCGCGGGCGACGACGCGCGCCGCATTGCTGCCGTTCTGGCCCTCGGCGCGCAATTCGCGCAGGCGTCGGGCCAGGGTCGCTTCGCTGGGCGGCTCGGTACGGCTCGGCACGGCCTGAATCCGGCTCCGGTCGCGCTTCCGCTCGCTATTCGGTTCGCGCCCCGCAATCACCAGCGTATACTCGCCGCGTGGTCGATTTTCTGAAAAATAGGCCGCCAATTCGCTCGCCGGCCCACGCCGGAATTCTTCATAACGTTTGGTCAATTCGCGGGCCACAACCACCTGTCGATCACCGAACACCGTCTGAATATCAGCCAGGGCGTCGGTTACGCGATGCGGCGCCTCGAAACAAACGACTGTTAACGCCAGGTCGGCGAGATCAGCCAGCAACGCCCGCCGTTCCGGGCCGCGGCGCGGCAAAAAACCCACAAAGCAGAACCGTTCCGGGGCCAGACCGGATGCAGTGAGCGCGGCGATTGGGGCGCTCGGGCCGGGAATGGGGCTCACACTGAAGCCGGCGGCAATCACCGCCTGCACAAGCTCAAAACCTGGGTCGGAGATACCGGGCGTACCCGCGTCGGAAACCAGCGCCACATCACCCTCGGCTAGCGCGGCCAGAATGTCGGCGATCCGGTCAAGCTTGTTGTGCTCGTGGTACGAAATGCAGGGCGTCTCAATGCTGAAGTGGTTCAGTAAATGCCGCGTATGCCGCGTGTCTTCCGCCGCGATCAAGCGCACCTCGCGCAGCACGCGCAGCGCCCGCAAAGTAATATCTTCCAGATTGCCAATCGGTGTTGCGACAAGGTAAAGCGTCATAAAGGCAAAGGGCAAAATACAAAACGCATAAAGGAGCGGCGCCCTTTTGCGTTTTACGTTTTACATTCGTAATTGGCTACGCCAATAGTCCAATAGCTCATCCACGATCTGCTCGATGCTGATCGTCGGCGCCCAGCCGGTGGCCGCACGCAGTTTGCGGTTATCGCCTTGTAAGATCGGCTCGTCGGCGGGACGCAGGCGCGCCG
>JBBRUG010000373.1:0-5397 GCA_038247995.1 Chloroflexales bacterium
AGGGACGCCGGAATTATACTGCTATCTAAGGACAAGCTTGTGTCGCCAGACACAAAGCATAGCAGTGTACGAAGGAGCGTTCCCATGGCCCGCGTGGTTGCCAATCCGCAGACTGAATCTCCGACCCAGCCCGAATATGAGAAGCCGCTTGCCGTCAAGCTTGCCGTGCTTACTGTCGTTGGCGTCCCTTTCGTGGGCGTGCTTTATGCCATCATTATGCTGTGGCAGCAGTGGGTGAGTTGGCTTGATATCAGCCTGATGGTGGGCCTGTACTTGCTCTCCGGCCTCGGGATTACGGTTGGTTTTCACCGCATGCTGACCCACAAGGCGTTCGAAACCTCGCGCCCCGTAAAGGCTTTCTGGATGATCATGGGCTGCCTGGCGCTTGAAGGCGACCCGACGACCTGGGCTTCGACGCATATTCAGCACCATGCGCACTCCGACGAAGAAGATGATCCGCACAGCCCGCTGGAGGGCTTGTGGCACTCGCATGTCGGTTGGCTGTTTGCGTTCAAGAACAACGCCAATATTTACGGTACCTGGCTGAAGAAGGACCCAACCGTGATCTGGGTCTCGAAGACCTGGTGGATCTGGGCGGCGCTAGGGATCATTGTGCCGACCCTGATCGCGGGTTGGAGCGGCCTGATCTGGGGTGGCCTGGTGCGGATCTTCCTGACCCACCACATTACCTGGAGCGTCAACTCGATCTGCCACACCTTCGGCACCCGCGACTACCAGACCCGCGATGCGAGCCGCAACAACTTCTTCGTTGGGCTGTTCGCCTTTGGCGAGGGCTGGCATAACAATCACCATGCCTTTCCGCGCTCGGCGTTCCACGGCTTACGCTGGTGGCAGATCGACGTCTCGGGCTACCTGATCGCGGCGATGGAGAAGCTGGGCCTGGTCTGGAATGTACAGCGGGTCAAGGAAGCAGACATTCACAAACGCACGATTGCTTAAATGCAGCAGCAATAGCTTCAACAGCAACGGCGGGAGGAATTTCTCCCGCCGTTGCTGATTCAATTTGACGAAATGTAGGCCAACGTGTACCATAGCTAGACCCGGATCACATCAACTGAAGATGCTGTCGTGGCAGCGCTGCCTGATTCTACCCTTCCCCGCGTCTCCGACGCGCTGAGGCCCGCTAATAATGCGCCCATGATCGATGTACCAAGCGAGCGTCAGATCGGTCGCCCACCCTTTACTGAGTATTACCTCGACGCTGCCTACGACGAAATGTTTACGGTAGGCGGTGTTGTGCGCCCGCAGTATCGTGCGCTACACGAGCGGTTGCGCGGGTTGTCGGCGACGGAATTGGGGCAGCGCCAGCGCTACGCCGATCTCGCCTTTCTTAACCAGGGCATCACCTTTACGGTTTATGACGACGATAAAGGCACCGAGCGGATCTTCCCCTACGATCTGCTGCCACGGATTATTACTGCCGCTGAGTGGTCGACGATTGAGCGGGGCCTGACCCAGCGGATCAGGGCGCTCAACTACTTCCTCTCCGACATCTACCATGCCGGGCGCATTCTTGCCGATGGCGTCGTGCCGCGCGAGTTGATCTATACCTGCCAGCATTATCGCCGCGAGATCTATGGCGTGAATGTGCCGCGCAATATTTATGTGGCGGTTGTCGGCAGCGACCTGGTGCGCTTGCCCGACGGGCAGTTTGCGGTGCTGGAAGACAATCTGCGCGTGCCGAGCGGCGTGAGCTATATGTTAACCAACCGGGCGGTGATGAAGCGCTCATTCCCGCGCCTCTTCGCCAATTATGGCGTGCGCCCAATCGATCATTACGGTCAAGCGCTGCTTGCTACGCTGCGCGCGCTGTCGCCGGCGCACCGCCCCGAGCCGACGATTGCGCTGCTTACGCCCGGTATCTACAACTCGGCCTACTTTGAGCACACGTTCCTCGCCCGCCAGATGGGCATCGAATTGGTGGAAGGGCGCGATTTGCTCGTCCACGACAACATCGTCTATATGCGTACCACCGCCGGGTTGCGCCGCGTTGATGTGATTTATCGGCGCATCGACGATGATTTTGTCGATCCGCTGGCCTTCCGCCCTGATTCGATCCTCGGCGTGCCTGGGCTGCTCAATGCGTATCGCGCCGGCAATATTGGTCTGGCCAATGCCGTCGGCACCGGTGTTGCCGATGATAAAGCCGTGTACGCCTATGTGCCGAAGATTATCAAGTATTATCTCGGCGAAGATCCGATCCTGCCCAATGTTGAGACCTACCTGTGCGGTGATGACGCTGAGCGAAGTTATGTTATCGAGCACCTGGATGAGTTGGTGGTGAAGGCAGTTGGCGAGTCGGGCGGCTACGGCATGCTGATCGGCCCCCACAGCACTCAGGTTCAGCGCGAGGTCTTCCGTGCGGCGATCCTGGCCAATCCACGCAACTACATTGCCCAGCCGACGCTCAGCTTCTCGCGGGCGCCGTGTTTTATTGATGGGCAGGTTGAGCCGCGGCACGTCGATCTGCGGCCCTACATCCTCAACGGCGCCGATGTGACTATTGCGCCCGGCGGACTCACCCGCGTCGCCCTGCGCCGTGGTTCGCTCGTGGTCAATTCCTCGCAGGGCGGCGGCAGTAAGGATACCTGGGTTCTTTACGAATAGGTGTCGGAGTTGGTTGGCTTTGCCAATCAACTCCGACACCATCCAAACCTATGCTTTCACGCGTTGCCGATAGCCTCTACTGGACGAGCCGTTACCTGGAGCGCGCCGAACATACGGCGCGTTTGCTCGGGGTGGGCTTGAACCAGATGCTCGACCAGACTCCGGTATCGGTGCAGCCACGTTGGCAGCGCTTACTTGATGCATTACATACAGCGGCGCCCTCCGACGGCCTGAACGACCATGCAATTGTGCGCATGCTGACGTTCGACCCAGGCACCTCGATGTCGATTGTGGCGTGCGTTACGGCGGCGCGCGAGAATGCCCAACAGGTACGCGAGCAGATCAGTTCGGAGATGTGGGAGCAGCTCAATCGGCTGTATTTACACGTCAAGCAGACGGATATCGATCAGATCTGGCAGGCTGAGCCGCAGGAGTTCTTGCAGAGCGTCAAAGAGGGCGCGCACCTGTTTCAAGGCGTCACCGATGCGACGATGAGCCACGGCGAGGGTTGGCATTATATTCAGGTGGGCCGCTATCTGGAGCGCGCCGGGACAACGGCTTTATTGCTCGACCTGAACTTTCAGCCGCACATGGCTGCTGCTACCCCCGAGCAATCGCCGCTCGACTATATCGATTGGGTGGCGCTGCTCAAGTGCTGTACGGCATTTGAAGCCTATTGTAAAGTTTATACCGCCGAAGTGAAGCCCGCGTACGTCGCCGAGTTTCTGCTGTTGAGTGAAACGAACCCGCGCTCGGTGCGCTTCGCCGTTGATCGGGTGCAGCGGAGCTTGCAGGCGCTTGGCAAAGCCACTGGTGGGCGGGGCGCAGGGCGCGCCGAACGCATCGCCGGGCGCCTTAGCGCCCAACTCGATTACGCCCAGATGGATGAGATTATGGACGGCGATTTGCCGGCTTATCTGGAAGGCATTCGGTCGCAGTGTCACCTCATCCATCAGATGATCTATCAGTCGTATATTAGCTATTCCATCGAGGCTGCGCTCGTGCAGTAGGTTCAGGCGGCACGCGGCAGGAAGCCGGCGGCAGGGCGCACGCTCATGCCTCCCGCCCTGCATCGCTATTGGGCACGGTACAGATATGTATTATTCGATTCTGCATAAAACCCGCTTCCGTTACAGTGTGCCGGTGAGCGAGCATATGACTGAAGTGCGGATGTGCCCGCGCAGCGAGGGGATGCAGCGTTGTTTGCAGTTTGAACTGAAAACAACGCCCAATGCAACCATTCATAGTTACCTCGATTATTACGGCAATCGAGTGCATCATTTTGATATTCCCGCTCAGCACCGCTTGCTCACCATTACTGCCGAGGCGATTGTTGTTTTTACTCCGCCCCAAATCTTGCCCGACGCGCTGGGCGCTGATGCCTGGGCCGAACTCGATGCGTTGACGGCGACTGACAACTACTGGGATTTTTTAGCGTCCAGCCACTTTGCCCGCCCAACGCCGCTGCTTCATGCCCTGGCTGCCGAGTTGGCATTCACCCGGCGGGCCGACCCGCTCACTGTGCTGCGGAACCTGAATGCGCAGATATCCAAGGCTTTTGCGTATACGCCCCAATCAACCACTGTCGATTCAGCAATCGACGAAGCGCTATCGGCGCGCAAGGGCGTCTGCCAGGATTATGCGCACATTATGATCGCGCTGCTGCGCAGCATCCGCGTGCCGGCGCGTTATGTGAGCGGTTATCTGTTTCATCGGGTTGAGGATAACGACCGTTCGGAGCAGGATGCCACCCACGCCTGGGTTGAGGCGCTGCTGCCGGGCCTGGGCTGGGTCGGGTTCGACCCGACGAACAACCTTGTCGCCGGGGAGCGCCATATTCGGGCCGCCGTCGGGCGCGACTACGCCGATGTGCCGCCGACCCGCGGGGTCTATAAGGGGAAGGCGAAGAGTTCGCTTGAAGTTGGGGTGAAGGTCGTGCCGACTGAGGCGCCGATCGATGATATCGAGGTGTTACCCATCGCCTCCGGTGTGCCGGAAATGATCGACACCGAATTGCAGGCGCAACAACAGCAACAGCAATAATGTTTATGTTGGCGCGCGGTAGGGGCGACCAGAAGCATCAGGCGGTAGGGGCGACCGAACCGAATCGCGGTAGGGGCGACTACAAGGGTCGCCCCTACCGCCCGTTTAATCCCCAATCGTACGGTTTGAAGATCAGGTCAACTTCGCTCTGTGCCGTGAGCCATTGCCGGCGCGCATCGTCGGGTAGGTGCGCCTGTACGAAGCGCACAATTCCCTCCGGCCCGCCAAAATCCGCTCGATACCAATTGAAGATCGCTGAGATCATGAGTGCGCCGCGCTGTTCGTTCACTTCCAGGTCGGCGCCGATAAAACTGCGCGCCGCGCGATCAAGCTGCTGGGGAATGTGCTCGGCGTTGTAGGCGGCGATGGGCGGGCACGAGCGGCTGGCGCAATTCAACGCAAAGTGGATGCGCGGGTCCGGCGGCTGCACGGCCTGGGCCAGACGCGGATCGGCTGAGGCAAATTGGGGGCCGGGCAGAAACGGGTTGCCCGCATTGGCGCGCAGTACGCCGTGCTCAATATCTTCGGCGCTAAAGCGTAAACTGCCCACCGTATAGGCAATCTGCCGAAAAAAGCCCACCCCGGCCAGGCGCTCGGTGACGCTGCGCCGAATGCCGTAATGCACAACACCGTCGATCACCAGGCCGTTGTAAAGGTTGATCCAGAATGCCAGTTGTTCGGCGGGGGTGCTGAGTGTGGTCAGGTCGAAGTCGCGCAGGGCGAAGA
>JBBRUG010000374.1:0-5397 GCA_038247995.1 Chloroflexales bacterium
GCTGGTATTGGCCAGCGGGCTCTGGGCGGCGGCATGGGTAAGCCATCTGGTGGCCTTGCGTCAGCTCCAGGTGCGCAATCTGCATTGGCCGTTGGAACCGGCGCTGGGCGAGGGTGAACGCTTGCAACGCGGCTTCCAGCATAGCTACGCCGGGCTCTATCGTGCGTTGCGCGAACACTACGGCGTACGCCGGGCGCGCGCCCTCGACGATCGGCTGGATGTGCTCGGCGCCACTGCCGATTGGCAGATCACGCTCGATCGTGAGCGGGTGCGGATCAGCGCTGAGTTGGCGCGGCAGCCGCTTGATGTGCAGGGTACACGCTACGCCGAAGTGTTGCGCTACAGCATGGCGACAATCCGCGAGTTGGCGGGCGCCGCCTTCGCCCAGACTGCTATGCGCGCTGCATACGATGCCCTGCCCTGGCCGGAACGCGAGGCGACCAACCGGCATTGTTTTGTGCATACGCCCTGGGCGACGGAACTCTCGCTTTCCTTTGGCGATGCGCGTGAGGCGCGCCTGCGCTTGTTGCGCCAGGTGGAGTTGTTCGCCGTGTGCGACGACAGCGAGTTGCGTGCGCTGGCCAATGCGCTGGAGCAACGCCAGGTTGAGGCGCGTCAGATGCTGCTCGCGCCCGGCGCAGTGCCGGAAGGTCTCTGGATTGTCGAGGCGGGCGAGGTAGTGCTGCGCGAAGGCGAGCAGATCGTGAGCGAGTTGCGCCGTGGGGCGTGTTTTGGCGTGCTTGAGCCGCCTGCGCCCACGCAAAGCTACACCACAACCATCCCCAGCGAGTTACTCTACCTGCCCCCGACTGCATTGCAATGGGCGCTGCGCGAGGCCGCACCACACGCCGCCGAGGGGGCGGAACGGTTGGCGAAAGTACGCTTGCTGGAGCGGGTGCCGATCTTTCACGACCTGCCGCGAGCTAGGCTGCACGAATTGGCGCAGGCCGCGACGCGCGAACGACGCCCGGCGCGGAGCCTGATTGTGCGGCAGGGGCGGTCGAGCGGCGCATTGTATGTGATCGCCGCCGGACATGCTGTGATCGTGCGTCAGAGCAGCGCCAAAGATGCCACCGGCACGCTTGGCCCGCCGAAGGTGGTTGCGCGCCTGGGGCCGGCTGAATTCTTTGGCGAGATCGAACTGGTGCGCGGCACGCCACCGGTGGCGAGTGTTGTGGCCGCAACCGATGTAGAATTGATCGCCTTGCCGCATGCTGCACTCACAACGCTGTTGGAAAGTGCCGTCGGCACCGCCCGTGGCCTTGCGCAGGTGGGTACCGGGCGTGAGTTGGAATTGCGGGCAATGGATTCAATCCAACATGGAACATTACCGAACAACGGTACATAGGCAACCAGGCGTAGGGTCGCAGCATACGCCACGAATGAGATGGCCTGAGGCATGGGTCGGTATGGCGCATCATCGGCCCTTGTGCTGCGGGGGCGTTGGCAGTAATCATATCGACCCGGCCCGATCAATGCGGCGGCAATGCCCCCGCCAACAGTGCCAGATAATCGCCGTCGGTGTCGTGCTCTGGGCCGGCGGTAAGGGCGGCGGATTGGACCAGGCGGGCGGCGTGAGCCTCGGTGAGCGTAGTGGGCGCAAGGCGCAGCGTATCGCCGGGGAGCAGTTGAGCTGCCAGCGGCAGGTCGGCGCTGATCACGACGCCGAGTACTGGGTAGCCGCCAGTAGTTTGGGCGTCGGCCATGAGCAGGATTGGACCGCCGTCGGGAGGCACCTGGAGCGTGCCGGGTACCACGCCGAGCGAAGGTAGGCTGGTGGGGCGTAGGTGCGGCGTGGTGATCCCTTCGAGCCGGTAGCCCATGCGGTTTGAGGTTACGCTAACGCGCAATTCAGCTTCGGCCAGGCGCTTTAGCGCATCTGCAGCAAAGCAGTTCAGATGCGGGCCGGGGATAAAGCGCAACACCGGTCGCTCGCGGTACGCTGGTCGTGCGGCTGGCGGCCAGGTACGGCCTAATGCTGAAACGACGGCACGCGGCGGGGCGCCGGCGGCCAGCAGATCCCCAGCGCGGAGCGGCCGGCCCTGGAAGCCGCCGAAGCCGCCGGCGAGATCGGTGGCATACGCCCCGAGCACAGCCGGCACGGCGATGCCGCCGGCCACGGCGAGGTAGGCGCGGGCGCCCCAGCCGGCCCGCCGACCGCTCAGCTGTAAGCGCATTCCAGCCGAGGTGAGCAGGCTCGTCCAGAGCGGCAGCGGGCGTGCAGCGAGCGTTGCGCCGAGATCGGCACCGGTAAGGGCGACTAGCAGCGGGCGGGTGAACTCAAGTTCGACGCCGCCGGCAGTGAGTTCGAGCACGGCGGCTCCCGGCGGATTGCCGACGAGCAGGTTGGCGGCCTGGAGCGCAAACTGATCCATCGCGCCGCTGGTGGGCACGCCATAGCGGCGGGCAGTCGGTCGGCCGCGATCTTGCACAGTGGCCAGCGGGCCGGGGGCGATGATGGTGAGCATGTTTCGTCTCAGTCTGACAGTCTGACAGTCTGACAGTCTGACAGTCTGACAGTTCCTCAGTTCTTTAGGTCCTCAGTGCGCAGTTCCTTAGTTCTCTGGTTCCTTAGTTCTCTGGTTCCTTAGTTCTCCGATCCCTCAGCCACAAATTGCACATAATCCCCTGGCGTCAGTAAGCTTGGCGGCTCGACCGTAGGATCGAACAGACGCACGTCGGTGCGGCCGATCAGGTGCCAGCCACCGGGCAGTTTTGTCGGGTAGATTCCGGTCAGGCCGGCGGCAATAGCCACGGAGCCGGCCGGCACGGCAGCCCGCGGGGTGGCGCGGCGCGGCAGGTGCAACTGCTGCGGCAACGGCCCAATATAGGGGTAACCCGGCGCAAAACCGATCATCATCACTCGGTAGGGTTCGGCGGTGTGCAGCGTCACCAGTTCGGTGGGCGAGAGACCAAGCGCCGCCGCCGCTGCGGTCAGATCAGGGCCATCGGCGCCGCCATAGCGCACCGCGATCGGCACAACGCGGCCCGGAGCTGTTGCGGTGGTAACAGGGTTGGCAAGCAGGCCTCGCAGATGCGCCGCCAGGACGGCGTGGGCCAGTTGCAATGGATCGAAGACCACGAGCAGCGAGGCGATCGCGGGCACGGCGGCAACAAAGCCGGGCGGGGGCGCAGCTTCGAGTGTAGCAGCGAGGTTCAGCGCAGCGCAAGTGGCGTTGCCGGTGCCGTCCTCGGCGGTTTCGAGCAGCAGCGCAGCATCGCCGAGGGGGGCGAAGGTCCAGGAGATGGTCATTGGTTGTTGTCCGCAGATGACGGTCACCAGTGCTCAGTCTGACAGTCCGGCAGTTCGGCGTAGGGCGCGAGGCATGAATGAGCACCGAGTAATAAGAACTGTTAGACTGTCAGACTGAAACCTGCACTCCGGCCGCCTCCAACCCCTGGCGCAAGGCAGCGGCGCGTGCGGCGGCGCCGGGCGTGTCGCCGTGGATGCAGAGTGTGTCGGCATGGACGGCTACCGGCGCACCAGTAATACTGACGACCTGACCATGAACAGCAATCGCGACGGCCTGGGCGAGGTTCTGGGCCGGGTCGGTGATCAACGCGTCGGGGTGGGCGCGGTTGCGCAGGCTGCCGTCGGGCTCGTAGCTGCGGTCGGCGAAGGCCTCGCGGGCCACGGGCAGGCCATGCGCGATCCCGGCGGTGATCAGTTCTGAACCGGCAAGGCCCACCAGCACCAGTTCACGGCTGAAGGCGGCCACAGCGCGCGCGATCGCGGCAGCGAGGGCGGGATTGCGCACGGCATCGTTGTAGAGCGCGCCGTGCGCTTTTACGTGGCGCAGTTCTAGCCCCTCGGCCCGCGTGATCGCGTGTAACGCGCCGATCTGGGCCAAGACGCTATTTTCAACTTCGGCGTGGCTCATGGGCAAGCTGCGCCGCCCGAAGCCTTGCATGTCGGGGTAGCCGGGGTGCGCGCCGATGGCCACGCCAAGCTCCTTGCAGAGTTGCACCGTCCGGCGCATCACCTGCGGGTCGCCCGCATGGCCGCCGCAAGCAATATTGGCTGACGTAACATACGGCAATACTCCCGCGTCGTCGCCCATTGGCCACGGGCCAAAACTCTCACCGCAGTCGCAATTCAGGTCAATTGTGGGCATGGATATGGATGGCTCCTGATGCGGGCTGTAAGGATGTCATCGCAGCGACACCTTACCACAATATACAACACCCCCGATCCAATGCTGGATCGGGGGTGTTGCAGTGCGCAAGCTTAGTGCGCTGATGTAAGGACACCCTCGGGAGCATCTGCTTGCTCCTGTTGGGTCTTGATGCGGATAATGGCGTAGATCAGTAGCCCATAGGCGGGCTTTGCGATCACATCGGCGATCGAATAACCAACCTGACGACCAACGAGTGCAAGGGCCGGGTCGAGGTTGAGCAATGGAAGTAGGTACGCAATCGGGTACACGCCCCAACTTGCGATGAGGAGGAAGCGAAGATTGCGCAGCAAGATCCGCACTTCGGATGACTCACTCGCCATGGCCACATTCAGTTCGCCCCAGAGCACATACAGAATATAAATGAAGGGGATGGTGCTTAAGGTGCCCCACACCAGGCGCGGCGCGAGTTCCAGGGTAAGCTCGCCAGGATAGCCTAAGGCGATCATCAGCACGGATGCAACCACGAGTCGGGCAACCAGGCTCTTGCGTTGCTGCCCAGTAATGGCGAGAATTGCAACCAGTTCAACGAGTAAGAGCGGGACAGTCAGCAGCCAATCAGCATAGCGGTATGCTTCATTAAAGATTTCGCCTGTAGGCACAAACATGCCGTCCATACTGCCAAAGGCTGCACTCCAACTCGCAAACATGCGTACATAGTGATAGGCTGCAATCCCAACAATGATCGCCGCAATCGTCATGACCCGCTGGTACTTATAGGCAACCGTCGTGCGTGCGAGGAGAAAAAATACGAACGCTGCACCCATTGTCGCAATGGTGAAAGACAGCGTATTGTAGACCAGGTCGTATTGACCGAACGTGAGGTTAGGCATGACCAGACCGTTCTAGAAAAAATAAAGGTGCAAAATACCGTCAGCGTACCCTATCGAGAGCTTCGGTCATCGCGCATACTACTGTGATAAATCCAATCCTGTCTAGGTTGCAGGTTGTAATTGTCAGCGCATCGCTGCCACACCCGGTGTGCTGCTTCCAGTAGTGACAGGCATTCGCTCGGCCTCAATGCGATGAACATCAATCACGGTTTTCGATCTGGCCTGTCAGATTGTTACTGGCATCACAAAGTTAGTGTACTCCTGTTTATAGTGCTCGTCAATGCTTTGCCCGGTTTTCGTCAATAGTCTGTTTGTTCCATGATCGGCGCTTTTTAGTACGGGTGGGGGGTATTGCTGTGCTATACTTTTCTTAAACCCTATGCCGATGA
>JBBRUG010000375.1:0-5396 GCA_038247995.1 Chloroflexales bacterium
CAAAGCCATTGGGACGGGATCGCCGAAGCAGAGCACAGCGCGGGCAGCTTCATCAAGCTCGGGCAGGCCGGGCAGCGGGCGTTCACGCAAGGCGGCCAGCGCTTCGGCCAGTCGTACTGCCTCGATCACATGCGCTGCCGATGCGTCGAGCCCTTCATCGCGTAAGAGGCGGGCTACGCGGGTCATCCAGCGCACTGCTATGTCGGTAGTGCTGTGGGCCGTTGCGCTCAATTCCCACAGGTGATCGTACCAACCGGGCGCGTTAACGCCGGCGCCATAGCCGCTGGCAAAGGTGAGCCGTCCGTAGCTCCAGGGTGCGATATTTGCGGCGGTTTTGATCTTCGGCAAGCCCTTCAGGAGTTGGTCGTCGGCTTTGGCCGGGCCGGGATTGGCCAGCGCGGGGCCGTGCCATGCGCCGCAAACGACGGCGATGCGCCCAAACCCTGCGCGCACGGCGCTACGGATCGTTTTACGCATCCAAGCTTCACGCAGGGCTTCGCGCCGGCTGAGTGGCGCCGGCTCGGCTTCACGCAGGGCCGTCATGGCTTCAAACACGGCGGCGAAGAGATCGACGCCGTCGCGGCGCTGCTCGACCAGATGCTCCCACCAGCGCTCGCCGTCGCTGTAGCCGCCGGCGGCAGCCAGGGCGCCGAGGGGATCGCGGGAAGGCTGCGGGCTGCGGGCTGCGGGTTGGTGGGAGGGCTGCGGGCTGCGGGCTGCGGGCTGCGGGTCTGATGTGTCATTCGTGCCGTCGTCCGGCTCGGTTGCGGGCGCCAGGGCGAGTTGGTGCCATTGGGGCAAATCCATACAGCGCACGGGAATGCCATTGGCGAGCGCGTAGCGGATGGCCTGAAATTCGGGCGAGAAGCGCGCCAGCGGGTAAAAGACGGCCTGGCGCGGCGTGTCGGCAGCGTAGACGAGCAAGGCCACCGGCGGCACCAACGCGGGGTGGGCCAGCAGCGGCAGCAGTTCATCGGCGTCGGGCGGGCCTTCGACCAGCACGAGGTCGGGCTGGAGCTGTTCCAGCGCCCGCTGTAAGCTGCGCGCCGATCCCGGCCCGTGGTGGCGAACGCCGAAGATATGAATGGGAGAAGTTGCCATAGTCTTCAGTCTTCAGTCTTCAGTCTTCAGTCTTCACTGTAGTTCACGACATGCACGATAGAGATCCTGCCAGCCGTCGCGTTCCTTGACCACGGTTTCCAGATATTCCATCCAGACCACGCGATCCTGCACGGGATCCTTTACGACTGCGCCGACCAGACCGGCGGCGACATCATCGGCGCGTAAGCTGCCGTCGCCGAAGTGGGCCGCGATGGCCACGCCGCTATTCACCACGGAGATTGCCTCGGCGGTGCTGAGTGTGCTGCTGGGCGACTTGAGTTTGGTGTGCCCGTCGGCGGTGATCCCGGCGCGCAACTCACGGAAGATGGTCACAATCCGGCGGATTTCATCGAGCGCGGGCGGTTCGGCGGGCAGCTCGAGGGCGCGGCCCAAACTTGCGACGCGCTGCTGCACAATCGTCACCTCCTGATCGAGGCTGTCGGGCAGCGGCAGGATCACGGTGTTGAAGCGGCGTTTGAGTGCGCTGGACAGCTCGTTCACGCCCCGATCACGGTCGTTGGCCGTGGCGATCAGGTTGAAGCCTTTTACGGCTTGGACTTCAATGCCTAGCTCGGGGACGGGCAAAGTCTTCTCGGACAATATCGTGATCAGGCTATCCTGTACTTCGGCGGGAATACGGGTCAACTCTTCAATGCGGGCGATCGTGCCGTCTTGCATGGCGCGCATGAGCGGACTAGCTACCAACGCCGCCGGGCTGGGGCCATCGGCGAGCAGGCGCGCATAGTTCCAGCCGTAACGGATCGACTCTTCGCTGGTACCGGCGGTGCCCTGCACGAGCATGGTCGAGTTACCGCTGATGGCGGCGGCGAGATGTTCGGCAACCCAGCTTTTGGCTGTACCGGGCAGGCCAAGCAAGAGCAGGCCGCGATCGGTGGCGAGGGTAGCGATGGCGATCTCGATCAGCCGCCGCGCACCGATGTACTTGGGCGTAATTTCTGTGCCATCGGGCAAGGTGCCGCCCAGCAGATAGGTGGCGACTGCCCAGGGCGAGAGGTTCCAATGCGGCGGGCGGGCACGATCATCTTGGTGCGCCAGAGCGGCTAACTCAGTGGCGTATTGTTGCTCGGCATGTTCGCGGAGAAGGGTGGACATTCCAATTCCTTTTTGACAGCAGAACGGCGATCAGTGGTGCGCCATTTCGCGCCGCAGGCGCAACCGCTCGGTGTAGGTGCGCAGCGTGTCGTGCCAGAGGTCGTAGTCGGCGAGGGCCAGCGGCAGGGCGGCGATGGCTTCCTCGGCGAGGGCCGGCGCCATGGCCAGGGCGAAATCTTCCAGCGCCGCGCGCAGATGCCAATTGGTAATCGTTTCCTGGCGCAGCGGGTTGAAGGTGCGTTTGAGCGCGGCGATGACGGCACGCGTGAGTTCCGGCCCCCAGGCAACGCCGCTGCGCAGGGCGGGCATGGCCGGGTGTTCGCGCCCGAGGGGCGTACGTGCGGTGTTGAGCATGGTGATTAACAGCGGATCACGCCGGGCGGCGGGCAAGAGGCTGAGCAGTTCGGCGAGCGACCCGGCGTCGAGCTCGGAGCGCGCGTGATCAACCAGAGCAGCAGCCCACGTTTGATCACGATAATTCAGCGCCGCAGCGGCCCAGGCTTCGAGTAGGAGCGGGCGCCATTCCTGAGCCGTGCGCAGCTTCAGGATCGCTGCTGGGCTTTGGTTCCAGGCGTTCGTCCAGACCACAGGCGGCGTACGCGCAATGATCGAGCGCCACCACCAGGCCCGTTCGCCCATGCTGCGCGGCGGCTTGCGGGCGACGCCGTCGCGCTGGAGCGCGTCGTCGCAGGCGGTGGGCATGGTCAGTTCGATCTTCGCGAAGAGCCCGCCGCGATAGTGGAGCAGTTCCAGCGCCCTGGCGGTCATCCGGGCGGCGAGCCGTGAGTCGGGCAGGCGGGCGAGTAGTTCGGCGGCCCCGGCGCGCACGGCCTGGCTGCGGTCGTCGAGGGCGGCTTCGAGAAATGGCTCGTCGTCCTGGCTCAGTCCATCGTTGAGGGCGGCGACGAATGCGGCCCGGTCGTCGGCTTTTTCGGTGCGCCAGGTGGCCTCGATCAGGGCGCGGGCCGGCGCAGGCTGCCCGGCGCGTAGGTGTTCGAGGCGTGCCAGCCGTTCGCTGCGTGCGCCAGTCTGCCAGATCGCCTCAATGGCGGCTGGGTTGTGAGTGGCGCCGGTGGCAAACGCCCAGGCTGGATTCAGTCCGGCCAGCCAGGGGCCGCGGTTGCCGAGCGCCTGGAGGATCGCCGGGCGCAGAGCGGGTGTGGTGCGGGCGATATCGAGCAGTGCTGGGGCGGCCTCGTTTGGCGCATGCATTCCGGTTGCATTCAACAGCGCCAGCCATTCGGCAAGAAGTGGGCGATGATTGGCCAGAAGCGTGCTGAAGTGCCGCGCCATCTGCGGGCTACATGCTTCGCGTTTGTCGGGCGGGCAGGGCGCAAGCGGTGCGGCTGAACTGAGTGGCGGGAGAGCACCGGCCCGTCGGTAGAGCGTCGTCGCGGCGGTGGCGTTCAACAACGCGACAGCGGGATCAGGCGCGGCGATCTGCGCGATCAGATCGGCCAGTGGGCCGGGCGGCGGCTCAGGCAGGGTCGGCCGGCGGGCCGTACCGACGAGGGCCAGAGCGGTGAGTTCATCCCAGTAGGCTGTTAGATGGGTCACATGTTTATGTGGTGGCGGGACGGATCGCGAGCCACCCTTACGCACATTCTGAGGTTTTCCCCGCGCTCTCGACGAACACTTTCTCCTCAAACTGCATACACAACGGCGCGAGGTGTTCGCCGTCCCATTCGGCTGCAAGGGTAAACGGCCGACCGCCGGTGCGTGCGAGCAGGCGCCACTGGCCGTCGTACTGCGGTGTGAGCGGTAAGCTGTGGCCTGCGCTGTCGGTGATCTGCCAGCCGTCAGTGCTGCGCCCAAGTGTGCATGGCCCGATCAGCAGCGGGTAGCGCTCCAGCCACGGGTTTGCGGCGAGAGCTGCGGCGTAGGCGCCAAGGGCGGCGTGCAGCGCGTTAGTCGGTAGTTCGGTAACTTCAGCAGCGCCGTAGCGAGTTCGGACAAGGGCGCGGAGTGGGGCCGCGCCGGAAAAAAAGACCAGATCGGCGTCAAAACGTGTGCTGGGCACCAGACTACGATCGAGCGGTTGGCCGCCGGCGCTGAAGTCGAGGATGAGCGCGGGGCGTTGGTTTTGCGCGCCCCAGAGCCAGGTACGCTGGACGCGCAGGCGATCTTCCAGCTCTACATAACGGCCCAGCACGAGCCAGTGATCGCGCAGCCCCGGCCCGGCGCGCAACTCCTCCTGGCTCTGGGTAAAACCAATCGTTGCACGCACATCGGCCTGGGTATCCGGCGGCAGCGTGGCAAGGTTGGCATAAGCCTGGGCGAGCAGGTGCAGGCGGGCCAGCCGATCGAGCACGCGCCCCTGCCAGCCGGGGCCTGAGGCGGCGAGCGCACCTATGGCGCGGAGCAAACGGGCTGTGCCAGGCGCCTGGGCATCGACCATGCGGGCTGCGAAGGCATCACAGATCGCCGGCGACTCAGCCTGGAGCGCGACGAGGCCGGCCCGGAGCTGATCTTCGAGCCAGCGTTGCAGGTCGGCCATACCGGCGGCGACGCGCTGCTCGCGGGCTGTTGCCGGGGTCGCACCGTTGATCGGCTCAGCCGGCGCGGCGGTGGGGCGTGGTGCATTACGCTGACGACGGCTTGCAGTGGCGGCGCGGTTGGCGAGCCACTCGCTGACCCATGGTGGTGGATCGGCGACGGGTATGGCTGCGGGCTGGGCGGCATGCAGCAGCAGCAGGCCGAGGGCGTGCTTACAGGGGAATTTGCGGCTCGGGCACGAGCAGCGAAACGCCGGCTCGCTGAGATCAACCTGGGTGCGATAGGGCGTCTTCCCGCTACCCTTGCACTCACCCCAGAGTGCGGCTTCATTTGTACCGCTGTTCACCCAGACATGCGGTACGGCAAGGCCACGCCCGGCGGCGGCGGCGGCTGGGTCCGGGGCGAGGGCGAGGACTTGTTCGGTGGTCAGGAGTATCGTCATAGTTAACGGAAGGCAAGACGACAGCAGGGTGAGTATAGCACAGCTGTTTACGTTTGGAGTGTTCAGGCAAAGTCTCTGATCCGCGCCACCCTCACCCCCCAACCTCTCAGGTGTAGGGTTTTTGCTCGGCCGCTTTCTGATGCGGTTGGTCGGTCGGAGGACGTGCACCATGCGTGTCAAGACTTTTTGGCCAGGGTTCCGGGATCAACTGCATGAGCGGGAGCGCGTGCCCGTGGATGAACGC
>JBBRUG010000376.1:0-5380 GCA_038247995.1 Chloroflexales bacterium
CCCACCATATACGACTCAATATCGTGGACGCGGAAGCCTTCAGCGCGATAATTCGTGAAGGCGTCGGCGTATTCAGCGGAGGTCATATCGCGTAGGGCCGCCCAATCAATACTGGCCGTGTTCTTCACCCAGATCTGGCTGTAGCGCAGGCCACTGGGCGTGTTATAGGCTTCCGTATCGACCAGCATGAACCCGTCACGGCTGTAGTTGGCGAAGTTGGTGGCAAACTCGGCGCTGGTGAGGTTGCGCAACGAGGCCCAGTCAGTATTCTCCTTGTTCTCAACCCAGATCCCGGCGTAGAGCAGTTGCCCGCTCGCCGTGTAGGCGTCTTGATCGATCAGGCGGTAGCCATCCTTCCGATACTGCTCCCAGTAATCGTTGAATTCCGCGCTGGTCAGGTTCGAGCGACTGGCCCAACCGCGCCCGTCAGTATTGCGCTGCCAGACCGACGAGACGCGCAGTTGGCTGTTGATTACGTGCCGCTCGGCGTCGATCATCATGTAGCCCTGAGCCGACGTAGAGTTGAAGAAGTCCTGGTGTGCAGCGACAGTCATGTTGCGCACCGAGAACCAGCCGGTGCTGTTGGGATCGAACAGGGCTGTGGGAATGCCGTGAGCAGCCTGGGCGCGCGGCGCCATGGGGCTGGCACTAAACACAATCAGAGCGGCCAGGACAAAAAAGAGTAAACGACGGGTCATGCGTAACCTCCCCTGATGACGTACGAGTATGACGCAGTACTCAACGCAGGCATTGCGCACATGCCGCCATGGAGGACGCAGGAGGTTAGACCTGTCAGGCCTGCCATTTCGCGGGGTAGCCTGCGCCTCCCACTGGAATACCTCGCCCAGGGGAACAGCGAAGACATGGGCGATCCGGAACGCCGCCTCTAAGGAAGGTGAGAATTTTCCTGCCTTGATCGCGGCAATCGTCTGCCGGGTGACGCCGATGCGCCGACCAAGCTCAGCCTGCGACATTTCGCCGTTAAGGAACCGCAAGATGCGGATCCGATTAGAAAGCGATCCTTCCATCACGTCTGCCTGCGATAACTCAGCACAACGATGGCGTAGTGAATGACTTCCGCCGCAACGATTATAACCAGCGCAGCATTGATGATCGCCCATCCGCTGGAACTGAAGGACATGACGCAGCCCACCACAATCATGCCGGCAATAAGAACATAATAAGCGGAACTGATCGAACGACGCATGATTGCCCGATCCCGTTCATCCGGTGGCATGTACGCTTCCTCAGGCGATCGGCGACGCAGATACCGATGACCAGTCCCCAGGATGAGCATATCGCTTTCCCGCTTTACCGCTCCCAGGCTTTACGGTACAATCGACGAGTATGAATCTTCGTCGCGCCAGTCGCTGCATCATCGCCATCGTCCTGTTCACGCTGGCGTTCTTACCCCAGGTTAGCTTCGCACAGAGCGCCACGATCGAACTGAGCGAGTATGAGGCGTTGCTGCGTGCCGCGCGTACCGCCGCCGCACGTGGTGATCGGCTCGATCTGGAGGAGATCGTTGTGCGCCTGGAGCCGGTTACGTCTGTGCGTACCAGCACCGGCGCCACGGCCCCGCTCGACAATCGCTGGCTCACCGAAGCCCTGGCGATCCCTAATCCTGATTTACCCGCGATTGCCGAACAACTTGGCGCACTGATCGACGCCCTCAGTTATGTCGGCCCAGCCGCGCCGCCTGATGCGCAGGAACGGCTCGACCAGATCCTCAGCAACCCGCCCTTCGGCCAACCCGAACGCCCGCCCCGCGAGCCGGGGCCGCTGGATCGCTTTTTCGAATGGCTCTTCGAGCAACTGCTCGGATGGCTCGAACCGGTTGGTGAAGTAGCCCAAGGCGCGGCGCAAACCAACCCTGATGCGATCTCGTGGGTGATTGTCGCGCTGGGCGCATTGCTGGTGGCGGCAGTCCTGGTGATCTGGATCAGAGGCATGCGCCGCAGCCTGGCCCCCCTAGAGGCGCGGCTGGTCGATCCCGATGATCCCGCAGCCAATCTCACGCCGTCCGACGCGCGCGCCCAGGCCCGCGACCTCGCCGCCCAAGGCGATTACCGTAGCGCCTCGCGCTTGCTCTACCTCTCGGCGTTGCTCTGGCTCGATGAGCGCCGGGTGCTGCGCTACGAGCGCCACCTGACCAACCGTGAATATCTGCACCGGCTTGCCGATCGCCCTGAATTGCGCAACCAGATGCAGCCCGTCGTTGAAACGTTCGACCGGGTCTGGTATGGGCATCAGCCGCTCGATGCGGCCAGCTTTGCCGCTTACGAGCGTCAGGTGGCGGAACTACGCGAGGGCGAAGAACGCGCCAAGCCACCGGAGGCACCGCGCCCATGAAGCTACGCCGCGACACATTCGTGTTGATCGGCCTGGGCATTGGCCTGGTGCTGCTGATGATCCTCGGCATTCAGTTCAGCGGCAGCGGCCCCGTGGGCCGGCCCAGCACGCACACCAGCGATCCGCGCGGCGCCATGGCGCTCTACCGCTGGATCGCCGGCTTGGGCTACAATGTCGAGCGATTTCAGTATCGCGCCTTCATCCTCGACGAGAATACCGATCTGCTCTTCATACTCAGCCCCAGCGTACGGATCAGCGCTGAGGAAGCCGAAACAATTGTCGCGTGGGTGGAAAACGGCGGCACGCTGGTGCTGGCCGATGAGCGCACTGGCGAATTTACGCCCATCGGCGCCCTGCTGCGTGCGCTTGAGCTTAACCTCGTCGAAGCCGACGCAGCCGGTACTGATGCGGTGCCCGTGCTGCAACCCGCCTTCGCCGCACCGCCCGCCGCCCGCTTGAATGTGCAAAGCGTCACCCGCGTTGAGGCAACCCGCAACGACCTGGCGATCCTTGCCGGCGATGCAGCCGGCCCGACGCTGGTTGGCCTGCAATCCGGCGATGGTTATGTCTACTTGAGCAGCAGCGCCTACCCCTTTACCAATGCCGGCTTAGGCGCTGCCGATAATGCTGCGCTAACGCTCAACCTGTTGCGGCGCGTGCCGCAAGGCGGACAAATCGCCTTCGACGAGATTCACCATGGCTTCATTCGCGAGCCATCGCTGCGCGATCTGGCGCTGCGCAGCCCATGGGGGTGGGCCACACTCTACGCGATGATCGTGCTGGGCGCATTTGTGGTTACCGGCGGGCGCCGTTTCGGCCGGCCGGTGCCGCTGCGCGGAGAGACGGATCGGCGCAGCAGCGCTGAATATCTGGAGAGTATGGCCGGCCTGTTGCGGCGCGGCCGCAAAACCGACTATATAATGCAACACTATCGGGTCGATCTGAAGCGCCGCCTAGCGCGCCCATACGGCCTAAACCCCCAACTCGACGACGCCGAGTTTGTGCGTGAACTGGCGATTGCCCGGCCCGATCTCGCTAGTGAGCGCCTGCGCGATGTTCTGACGCGCATGGCGCGCACCGGCATCAGCGACGACGAATTACTCCGCCTCGTAGCCGAAGCCGATCAGTTGTAAACGTGATCACAGCAGCAGATCGTCGCATCAACGTAAGGGCGACTCGCAAGCCGCCCCGCCAACGACTGAACCGATGGCCTTCGCAACGGAATCCCTATGCGCACTACCCTCCAACCTATTCTGGACATGCTCGACGAAGGCCTGCGCCTCTACCGCCGCGGCTTTGTGCCGTTCGTGCTACTCACCACAATCGGCGTCATTCCGATTGGCTTACTGTTTGGGCTGTTCATCTATGCCTCCACAACGGCATCCAACGAAATCATCTTTTTGTTCCTGGTTCTCGGGATGGGGTTACTCAGCCTGCCGATCGGGATCTACGCGGTTGGCGCGATCAGCCGAGCCACGCTTGCGCTTGCCGCCGGCGAACAACCGAAACTGCGCGACGCGCTGCGGATCAGGCCGCTGCGGGTGGTGGGGATGGGCTGCTACGGCAGTGTGTTTGTCACCGTGGTAAACACATTGGTCTCGATCTTGAGCCTGGTCTGCGCCTGCCCGCTCTATATTGCCCTACTGATGTTCACTGTCGTTCCGCTGAGCACGATCGGCACGGGCGCGTTCGGCGAGGCATTGGTCGGCGTAGCCTTCAACATTATCGGGATCGGTACGGTTGTGATTTACGGCGGTTCGTTCGTGATCAGCGGGGCAACCTTTTGCAGCCTGATCTTCAGCCTGCAACCCTTTACCCAAGAGCAACTGCGCTTCGGCGCGAGCATCCAGCGCAGCCTTGATGTTACCACCTACCGCCTGGGCCAGAATATCCTGGCCTGGCTTTGTGCTAGTCTGGTGTTCGGCGCGGTCGCGATCGCCGTAACAGTGGCCATCGGCGCCCTGCTGCCGTTGCCCTTGCTGCTGGCGCTCGGTGAGGATTCGCTGGTGACGCAGGGGGTGAGCGCAGCGGCCTGGATGATCGGGCTGACCCTGGCCCTCCCGCCACTGCCGATCTGGATGGCGCTGCTCTACCAACGCCGGGTTGCCGCGCGTGATGGCGCCGATCTGGAACGGCGGATGGAGCAGTTGGAGCATGGAGGCTTGCGCAGCAGTGCTGCTGCCTAAACAAGCAGTTTATTGGAGCAGCTATGGCGCCTAACAACCCGTCCACCGCCAACCTGCCGCTCTTCCTGGCAACCACACCTGCCGACTGGATCGCATGGCTGGAGGCGCACCATCCGAGTATCGCCGGAGTCTGGCTGCAAATCGCCAAGAAAGGCAGTGGAGTCACCTCGGTTACCTACGATGAAGCGCTGGAGGTTGCGCTCTGCTTTGGCTGGATCGACGGCCAGAAACAGCGCCACGACGAGACATTCTGGCTCCAGAAGTTTACCCCACGCCGCCCAAACAGCATCTGGTCGAAGGTGAACCGCGCCAAAGTGGAACGCCTGATCGCGCATGGTGCGATGCGGCCCGCAGGAATGCAAGCCGTCGAGCACGCCAAACAAAATGGCCGCTGGGAAGCCGCCTACGATTCACATAGCACGGCAACCGTGCCTGCAGATTTTCAAACCGCGCTCGATGCCAACCCCAACGCAAGCGCCTTTTTTGCCACCCTGAACAGCCAGAACCGCTATGCAATCCTCTTCCGCATTCAAACCGCGAAGAAAGCCGAAACCCGCACCCGGCGGATCAACGAGTTTGTAGCAATGCTCGAACGGCACGAAAAACTCTACCCATGAGCCTGTGAAGCGTGCGTCCTTCATCCTTCATCCTTCATCCTTCATCCTTCATCCTTCATCTTACCGTTCGCTGATTCTGAGAACCGGTTCGTGAAATTGCCCCACCAGCAGGCGAAAATTGGCTCCTTGGAAGGCTTACTGCCCCACTTGATGGCTGATCTGGCCGAAACGCTTTACACATTCCGATTTCGTGTACGCCAAAGTGGGGGGTTGCTCTCGATTTGA
>JBBRUG010000377.1:0-5344 GCA_038247995.1 Chloroflexales bacterium
CCTCACCCTGGGTCTCGTGCCTCACCTGAGCGTACCATACAACTGGTCTATCCTATCTACGTACCAGCCGAAGGTAGCGCAGATGGGTTTCGTGGGATTCCTGCTCACCGGCTGTATGGAGCGGAGGCCAGACCATGCGGATCGGCTATGCCCGCGTTTCGACATCCGACCAGCACCTGCATCTCCAGCATGATGCGCTCGCAGCCGCAGGGTGCGAGCGCTTGTTTAGCGATACGGTGAGTGGTGCCCGCGTGGATCGGCCGGGGCTGACCGCAGCGCTCAGCGCATGTCGGTCGGGAGACACCCTCGTGGTGTGGAAACTCGACCGACTGGGGCGCTCGCTCCCCCATCTCGTGGAGATCGTGCAGGAGTTATACACGCGCGGCGTGGGCTTCATGAGCGTGCAGGAGCAGATGGATACGACCACCTCGGGCGGGAAGCTGATCTTCCACATCTTCGCGTCACTGGCCGCATTCGAGCGCGATCTGATCCGGGAACGAACCAACGCAGGGTTGGCGGCGGCACGGGCAAGAGGCCGACATGGAGGCCGTCCCAAAGGCGTGGACCAGAAGAAGCAGAAAGCGGCGCTGGCGCTGAAGAAGGATGCCGGGTACAGCATCCGCGAGATGTGCGAGATTGTCGGGATCTCACGCACGCAATACGTACTACAAGTACACACGTGCGGATACGCTGCCGCACGCACCAACACGGCGTAAGCCAGGGCCAACCTATTCCATCCCGCTACCGCAAGCAGGGGAGAACTGTAGCGGAGAGGAACACAGCGGGTGAGCAGCGGCTATTCGTGCCGCCCCCCCGACTTTTTAGTGCTCTCGATATACACTCGCCTATGCTCCATGCTCCGTCCCGCTGCTCGTGTTCTGGAGCAGAGCTGCGACGACCCGCTCCAGATCAATGGGCGCCACCCGGCTCCTAAACTCGTAGCGACCGTAGAAGTTGATGTGCTGCCAGGCAATCGGCGCTACCTGGGTGAGTTGCGCTACCCCGGCCAGGTCGCATGCGGCCCGCCGCTCCTCCAACATCCGCGACACGATTGCCGCGTTGTAGAAGATCACGCAGTTCGCCAGCAGCCGGCTGCACTCGCTCCAGAGCTGCTGTTTCTCCTGCGTCCGGTAGCGCAGCTTTCCGAAGTTCGCGTAGGCGATCGCCCTCCGGAGTTGATGGTAGTTCTCGCCCCGGTTCAATGCCCGCTGCACGTTCTGCCGTAGTGGCGGCGAGTCGACAAACTCCAGGAGGTTGAGGCTGCGGAAGATGCTGTCGTACTTCCACAGCGCCCGCTTGGTGCGATTTTGGTGCCCGTAGGAGCTCAGCTTCTGCACGATAATGTGCTGTGGCGGCGTCTTGAGCACCAGCGAGGCGAAGATCCGCAGCAGGTTGTTCCACTCGCTGATGATCAGCTCAGGGTTCAGCCTCCGAGCGGGCTGCACCAGCAGCTTGGCGTACTGCATGGGGTGCTGGAGGCCGCACAGTCTGGTGCGGATCTTCTCCTGGATGCGACGGTAGCGCGGGGCGAACTGATAGCCGAAAACGTGGAGCAGAGCACAGTTGACTTTGTTCGTCCTGTGGGTGTCTCGCCCTGGTGTTCTCGGCGATACCGTGCGACGGCTGTTTTTGCGCAAAAACAGCCACCAGTGCGCTGCTGGGATGGTGTTGATTATTGGGTGGGCGGATCAGCCGAGCCGGCATTGCGCCATGATTCAAGAAAGGCAAGCACGGCATCGTAGTGATCGATGCGGATCATTTTGTAGCTCGCAACTCCAAAACGCCGATAAAGTTCCCCAAAGATACCCTGATAGTGGTTTTTTGCCCGCTCCTTGCCGGTAAGAAACTGAGCAAGGGCCTTCACCATATTTGAAACTTCGGTAGCCTGCGTTTCCGTGATGTAGGATGCAGGGTGAAGGCGATCTTCCAAAACACCCAGCCGCACGTGAATATTGCCGACGTCATGCTGGATCTCGGTGATCGTACCCTGCATACCGCGCACGATCTGGCCTGCCTTATTCAGGCGTTCGGTGAGATGCTCTTGCTGGCGCTGAAGCTCGATCTGCTGTTCCGCCATCGCGGTAATCGCACGGCCCATCTCTGCGATTTGTTGCAACTGAACAAGTGCCGTACTCTCCACAGCAGGATGCGGTGAACCTTCACTGATAAGTTGAGGCCGGAATGCACGCCAAAGCACCTCGGCCGACTCCGTCTGGTACTGCACCAGTTTCTCTTGCAATTCCGCTTTCACGCGAGAAGCCTGAATCCCTGAAAGCCAAAGAGGGAGGAGATCAAGGCGCAGGCACTGAAGTCCTTGCGGCCCACCTTCCGTTTCGACTTGAAGGGTTTCAAGCCCTCGACTGAGAATTGCATGCCGCTGGACACGGATGGTCTGACTCCGGCGCGCAAGTCCCAAATTTTCGCAGACTTTTGAAAACAGCACATAGATCGTGCCGTCTGGGTGCAGTACGGCAATAATGTCATCATCGTAGAACGACACAATGCGGCGTCCGAGCGCTTCACTCACGATCGTTTCCTTCAAAGGATGGATCGTAACGATCCATCCTTACTGCGTTCTTGCTACCTCAGAAGAGCCGCTTGGGAAAAGGGGATCACCTGTTGATCTATCCTTTCCCATCTTTCGTTATGGCGGTCGTAGGCTGCGCTGTCACCGAGTGCTAATGCATAAGGGGGGATCGTTACGATCCCCCCTTATGCATTAGGGTTCTATGCGCCGGCTTTGAAGGTGCGCCATCGCCTCTTCAAGATCACCCACCAATCCATCAAGTGCAATGAGCACATTCTGGCGTTCCTCCGGTGTGAGTTCCGGGAGTTGATTCCAGCGCTGCACCACACTGCGGATACGTCCAATTTCTCGTTCTAACACCACTCGTGTCGATTGTGCCGCACCCGTGTTGTTTTTGCGCAAAAACGGTTCTGCCGGTGTTGGCGCGTCGACTTCAGCAGCACTTTCGTTTTTGCGCAAAAACGGTTCAGTGTCTTGCGCGGGTTCGACATTCTCAACCGGTGGATGGACACGGCGCTCAACCTGGCGACGCACTTCCGCTAGTGAGAGGGCATCGTCGCGCACGGCGGTGATCAAATCGGCACGATCCTCAGGTAAAAGCTTCTCCAAATGGATAATATGACTCATCGCATCCGGCCGATCTGCAACGAGCGCACGAAGGTCGTCATCGAGTCGGAGCAAGCGCATCCGGTTCATGACATATCCCTTGCTTTTGCCAACTCGTGCACCAATTCGATCGTAGGAGTAGCGGAGATCCTGATGCATCTGGGCAAACGCCGTCGCCTCTTCCAACGGGGTGAGGTCTGCTCGCTGGAGATTTTCAATCAGGGCCAGTTCAATCATCTGGGTGCTGGAGGCATCTTCCCGCAAAATGGCCGGGATGATCGTTCGCTCGGCCCGCTCGCTCGCACGCCAGCGCCGTTCGCCGGCAATCAATTCGTAGCGACGCACCGCACCCTCCCAGCGGGTTGCCGGGATGGCTTTCACGATAACGGGTTGAATAACCCCATGCTCGCGAATACTCTGGGCAAGCTCCTCCAGGGCCGCATCATCAAACCGCATTCGGGGCTGATGCGGATTGGGCATGATCTCACGCAGCGGCAACTCAATGATCGGCACCTGGGGTGGTAATTCACCATGCAGAGTCGGATCGTCGCGCGCCGCCACGGCATCACTGGCGACAAACTCCTGGGCACGGCTCCTGAGGGACGTACGTTTAGGCACGGCTGATGACCTCGGCAAGATCGCGGTACGATTGGGCGCCGACATGTTTTGGATCGTACTCCAACAACGTTTTCCCGGCGACGGTTGACTCAGAGAAGCGGACGCTGAACTTAACCGGGTCAAACACTTTTCCGGGGAAGCGGGTGCGGAGTTCTTCCAACACCTCATTATCGAGCGTGGTGCGCGGATTGTACTTCGTCGGCAGGACGCCCAGCAGCTTGAGGCGGGGATTGGTCCGGCGCTTCACCCGTTCAATCGTGCGGGTCAGATGATCGAGACCACGCAAAGCTAAGAACTGCGTCTCACAGGGGACGAGATAGGAGTCGGCTGCGGTGAGTGCATTCAAGGTCAGGAGACTCAGCGATGGGGGACAATCGATGATGATCCAATCATAGGTATCAAGCACCGGTGCGAGGGCCTCGGTCAGGATTTGATCACGTCCAACTTCAGCACTCATCATCAATTCCGCTGAAGCGAGATCAATGACAGAGGGAACGAGGGTGAGCGGACCGACCGATACACACACATCGGTGATCGCAGCCTCCCCCATCAATACTTCGTACAGACTCATCGTGAGATCGGATGGTTTCAATCCAAGCGACTCGGTCAGTGACGCCTGGGGGTCAAGATCGACCAGCATGACGCGTTGCCCACGTTCGGCCAGGGCCATCCCAAGATTCGCCGTCGTGACCGACTTGGCGGTACCGCCCTTTTGAAGGATGATCGCAATAATGCGCGCCATACCTCATGTGCCCTTCACTGATGTGGCCTGCTGGCTGCCGGCCGCGTGCTTCGGTGCCGTATCCGCGCCATTCGCGTCGCTGCCAGCCTTCACAAACCGGCCTGAGGCGCCCCGTGGTCTGGAGGTCGTATTTTTGCGCTCCCGCACCACCATAAACAGCCTTCCTAGCGCTTCGGTCGGTGTAACTCCCACGCGCGCTGCATAAACTCCTGCGATCCGCGCGGCTAACGCGCCGCTGACATTGCGCCGGCCGGCAACCACATGGGCTAAATGATGGCGGTTCACGTCTGCCTGTGCTGCTGTCTCAGACTGGGTTAAACCGGCCTGTTCCAGTAGCGTCGCAAATGGTTCAGCAGCTTGGTAAATCACCTGCGCCTCATGCACTGTGTCACTTGTTGCCTCATGTGGTGAAGATACTAAAAATGCCCACATGCGTCAACATGTATATGACGGTTGGTGGAGAACCTCAAGCCCACCAGATTCATGACAGGCACAACCACAGAAATGTCCAGCAGAATGTCCAGCAGGCGGTTGTTCCTTTGGGGTATGCTTCTATACACGCCATCAAGGCGTCCACATACGACACTCCAGCCTGTCTGCACTAGAGCGATCTGCGATAGACGCAGGCTACCCAGTGATGGCGACTCCGCAAGCAGACGGACTACCAGTGGCGAGACAGACTGCCGCTCAGGGAATGGAGATCCGTTCTACTACTTTCTACGTACCCGAAAGTACGCGCTAGAAATTCCTGCTTCATCCCAGCGTGCCATCCGAGGATGGTCTTACCGTCAGTCCACAGGCCGGTTTTACGTCTCGACGTAGCCACAACCGAGACGGCTGGTTCAGGCACC
>JBBRUG010000378.1:0-5343 GCA_038247995.1 Chloroflexales bacterium
CCCCGATGTGGTGGTAGCGCTGGAGCAAGTGAGCACCTGTAGCGGTGAAATCAGCTTGACCTGGAGCATCCAGAATAACAGCGACCAGGACGTAGAACTGCCTCTACGCAGCGATAATATCAGGATTAGCGACGGCCTCGGAAACATGTACGAGATCGCCGACGCCGACTCGGAACCCAGTGCGGTTCGCGCCGCCCCCGGCGAACAGTCACGCGGCACGGCAATTGTCCGCCGCCCAGTGAGCCAGAGCGCCACCTCACTCTACGTCCGCCTGCGCAACAAACCCTTCGGTGAAGCTAGTTTTGTTGTTGCGCTGCAGCCATAAACCCCACGCACCGCTGCGGCCCGATGCCTATAGACCCTGCCGCTCCGCCACTAATCGCCTAAACTCCTCTGTTGCCGGGACACTACGCCCAAGCGTGTAATCATAAAAGACCAGCACACTACGCCCGGTAGCGATCAGGGCGTCATCGCCGGCGCGCACGACCGCATAGCTCATAACAAAGCTCTTGGTGCCGATCGAGTCGACCTTCACGCCGATCGCCAGCCACTCGTCAAAGTAGGCCGGGGCCTTGTAGCTGATCGTCATCTCAGCCAGAATGATGTTCAATTTGTCGAGCGTCATACCGGTTAGATCTTGATAGTAAGCGATGCGTGCTGATTCGAAATAGGTCGCATAAACGGCATTATTTACATGAGCGAGGGCGTCGAGGTCGCGAAACGTAACTTGCACCCAATAGACAAATGGGTACTCTCGCAGCGGCACAGGGGTCTGAGGGGGCATCATTACTCCTTGGCCCGGTGTGGATTGAACACGTACGTGCAACGGTTTTACTATCCTCTGGTATAATAACGCCCATTGGCAGAGAGCCGCAAGAAGCGCTGCAAGATGCGGCGAAGCCGCATAGCACAGGTGAACTATGACAGAGTCGAAGGGCACCATCTTCATAATCGACGACGATCTAGCGCTGCAAACGGTGCTGGAATATGCCCTGCGCAACGCCGGGTATGCTGTGGTGCTGGCGCCCGATGGCCAGGAAGGGCTGCGCATACTTGAAACGCTCACGCCGAACCTGGTGATCAGCGATATCATGATGCCCAACATGGATGGTGTTGAGACGTTTTACCATCTTAAAGAGCGCCTCCAGGACGACGGCATCCCGATTATCATTATGACTGCGCTCAACCGTAAGCCCTGGTTCGCCGATCTGGAAGCTGAAGGCGCGGTTATCTTACAGAAGCCGTTCGAGGTCGAAACGCTGATCGACATTATCAATGTAACCTTGCAATAGCCTCCTCCATACAGCGTCCCGCCGGCGCCCCTTCCCACGTGTGGGTGGGGGCATTGTATTTGTGGCCCAGCGGCAGGTCGGTCAGGTGGCGCCAACTGGCCCATACCAAATGTAGCTCGGCAAGGCCGCCACCTCACAGGTCTGGCATTTATGTCTACTTCACTCACGATCACTGCCGCGCAGGCGCGCTGGTTCCGCCTCCGCCAGCACGGCTTGGTTACGCCCTTCGCCGATGCACTCACCGCGACAGCAGCCATTGGCGGCGTACAGGCGCAGATTATGCCTGCGGCCGGTTTGGCGCTGGCTAATCGAGTGGTCGGCTTGCGGGCCGCCGACCTCGAACGGCTGATCTTCACCGAGCGACAACTGATCAAGACCTGGGGGCAGCGCGGCACGCTCCACCTCTACACCAGCATCGACTGGCCGCTCATCTATGCCGCTCAGTCCGACCTGCGCACCTATTGGGAGCGCGTTGCGACCAAACGCGGCGACGACCTGACGGAATACAATCAGCTCGTGGCCCAGCTTGCCGAGTTGTTGCGCGCCAACGAAGCGCTAGGGCGCAGCGATCTGCGGGCCTCGGGATTACCACTCACTGAAGATCATCTTTCGGGTTGGGGCGGTATTTTTGCGGTGCTGGTGCGGCGCGGGCTGGCCTGCCACGCTGCACCGCGCAACGGCGAGGCGCGCATGGCCCACCGGGAGCGCTGGCTGCCTGATCTAGCCTGGAACCCACCCGATGCTGAGCTCGCCAATCAGGAACTTGCCCGCCGCTACCTGGCCGCCTACGGCCCGGCCACCCTGCAAGATCTGGCCTACTGGCGTGGTCGTAGCCAGGCCGAGGCACGGCGCTGGGTGGCGGCTCTAGGCGCAGCAGTGACCGATGTGCGCGTTGATGACGTGCCGATGCTCACACTTGCCGCGCATACGGAAGCGCTGGCCCACCCGGCGCCCACCGCCGATGGCTGGCCGGTATTGCTCCTTGGTCGCTTTGAACCGTTGCTGCTCGGCCAGCGCAATAAAGCCGATCTGATCGACGCTGCACACTACAAGCAGATCTGGCGGCCGGCCGGCCACATTGAAGCGACGCTGCTGGTGCGCGGGCGCATCGCCGGTTCGTGGCGCTACGACTGGCGCGGCAGCGGAATCGTGATCACGGTTAACCCATTCCGCCCGCTCACCAAAACTGTCCGCCGGGCAGTCGAGCGCCGCGCCGCTGCCGTGGCCGCCCATTTCGGGGTGCCGCTGGCTGAACTGGTCTGGAATGCACCCCTATGAATCCGACCGACATTCCTACACTGTACGAGCGCATCTATCGCGTAGTGCAGCACATCCCGCCAGGCGCCGTGAGCAGTTACGGCGATATTGCCACGATTGTCGGCGGGGGCTGTGATGCGCGGATTGTCGGCCAGGCGCTCGGCGCGCTCGGCCCGCGCGCCGACACGGTACCCTGGCAACGCGTGGTGAGCCGTGACGGCACAATCAGCACGCGCGGCCTACAACAGCGCGCCGCACTTGAAACCGAGGGCGTGCGCTTTGATCGGCAGGAGCGGGTGCTGATGGCGCAGCAACGCTGGGCCGGCCCCGACCCGGCCTGGGCGGCTGTTCACCGCTGTACGCCATTACCGCCCCGCGACGATCCGCCTGAGCAGTTGGAACTGTTCTAGAGCACTGCGCACCATGATTGAGCTGAAGCCACTGAACCAGGTGGCGCGCTGCGCTCGCGCCATGGGACGCAGGCGCAATCGATCTGAGCAATGCTGTAATGCGTACCCAACTCCACGTAGCATGGCGTTTACTGCCGAACGCCGCCGCCGATCCCGCCTATGATCTGGCCGCCGGCGTTGCGCTGCTGGACGGGCTTGCAGCAAGCGCTCGGCCGGCAGTACGCTGGTATGCGGCAACGACACCGGCGCTTGTGATCGGCGCGGGGCAACGGCTGAGCGAGATCGACCAGCCCGCGATCCGGGCCGCCGGCATCCGTGTGCATCGCCGGGCCAGCGGCGGCACTGCGGTGCTCTTTGTGCCCGGCTTCCTCATGCAAGACATTGCCTTGCCGGTTGGGCACCCACTACACACTCCCGATGTCACCGCGAGCTACGCATGGCTTGGCGCCGTTTGGGCGGAGGCCCTGGCCAAACTTGGCATTTCGGCGACCCCGGTTTCGATTGCCGCCGCCCGCGCCGATACGGCAGCACTCGATCCATTGGTGCGTCGAGCCTGCTTCGGCGGCCAGTCGCCCTTCGAAGTGTTGGCCGCCGGGCGCAAACTGGTGGGCTTCGCCCAGGTGCGGCGCCGCCATGGCGCACTGCTGCAAGTTGGCGTCTATACCACCTGGCCGGGGCGCGAACTAGCCGATCTGCTCGCCCTCACAGCCGATGAACGTACGGCGCTAACCGCACGCCTGGCCCAACGCGTCGTCGGGCTGGATGAACTGCTTCCTACGCCACCGACCGTTGCGGCCATCCAGGCTGCCTTCGCCCACGCCCTGGAACACCAGCATGGCGTACAGCTTGAACCAACCCCCTGGAGCGCTACCGAGCTTAAGGCGCTGGAAACGGCAAGCCTCCGTTTTGCTCCACTTGAGCACTGATAAACTGTCTAAATTGGATCGGCTCAATGCTGCCCATCGCTATGGACGGCTGCCGCCTGTTCGTACACCTGCAACCTTTCGCCATTGGGGTGCGTCATAGGGCCGGTAAGTAATTCTGGGGCAGCACCCCGAGCACATTCTTGAGGAGTAAACCAAATGACCACAACCATTCAACGCGATCGCGGGGTAAACCTGCTTCTCCGCGCCCTGTACTTCATCTTTTTCGGCCTCTGGTTCAGCAGCATTTGGGCTGCGCTAGCCTGGTTCTTGTGTGTAACGATTATCGGCCTGCCCTTCGGCCTGTGGATGCTCAATCGCCTGCCCCAGGTTACGACGCTGCAAACGCAACGCGACGACCTGACGGTGACTTCTGATGGGCGGGTGTTCAGCAACCAGGCGGCGCAGCAACCCTTCCTGCTGCGGGCGATCTACTTCCTGGCAATCGGCTGGTGGTTCAGCGCGATCTGGTTGGCCGTGGCTTGGGCGCTGTCGAGCTCGATCATTGGGCTGCCACTCGGCTTCCTGATGTTCAACAGCGTGCCGGCGGTGATCACCCTGCAGCGCAGCTAGATTATGTTCCCGGCAACTTCGCATCCGCTCGTTGCCGGGAAGAAGGTTTTCTGGGAGGGCTTTGCCCTCCCAGACCCGCCTGTTCACTCAGGTTTTTTTGGGAAGGCAAAGCCCTCCCAGACCCTCCCATTCACTCAGGTTTTCTGGGAAGGCAACGTTCTCCCAGACCCGCCTGTTCACTCAGGTTCTTTGGGAAGGCAACGTTCTCCCAGACCCGCCTGTTCGCTCCGGAGCAGCAACTCTTGTGAAAACGCAGATTCTCCCCGCTACACCGGAAGGCATTGCGACAGCGGCCGCGCTGCTCCGCGCCGGCGAACTGGTTGCATTCCCCACCGAGACGGTATATGGGCTTGGTGGGGCGGCACTCCAACCGGCAGCCGTAGCGCGTATTTTCGCCGCCAAGGGCCGTCCCGCCGAAGATCCGCTGATCATTCACCTTGCCCATGCCAGCGATCTGCCGCTGGTTGCTGCTGCCGTTTCGCCCAGCGCCCTGCACCTCGCCGCACACTTCTGGCCTGGCCCGCTCACGCTCATCCTGCCGCGTAGCCCTACCGTGCCCTTGAGCGTCAGCGCCGGGCGCGCCACAGTTGCCGTGCGTGTGCCCGACCACCCGGTGGCGCGTGCGTTGATCGCCGCTGCCGGAATGCCAATCGCAGCGCCGAGCGCCAATCGTTTCGGGCATACCAGCCCGACCACAGCCGCCCATGTACTGCACGATCTAGACGGGCGAATTGCGGCAGTAATCGACGGCGGGGCAACCCCGATTGGGGTTGAATCCACGGTATTGGATCTGACGAGCGATCCGCCGACGCTGCTACGGCCCGGCGGGGTGAGCCTTGAGGCGCTGCACGCGCAACTGGGGACAGTGCGGGTGGGCGAACCCAAACC
>JBBRUG010000379.1:0-5340 GCA_038247995.1 Chloroflexales bacterium
AGTCGTCCCTCCCGATCCCATCGCTGTAATGTCTTCACGGAGACGCCGATCCGCTCCGCAAATTGACGCACCGTGTATGTACTCATACTGCGTCGTATAGCACACTTTTGGGTATTCTACAAAGGCTATGTCATGGCTCCGCGTAGCCAACGCTAACCCAATGCCCCAAAATGTCGTCAGCATCGGGAAGACGGCAATCATTGATACCGACGGTAGCCCGGCGACTTCGAGCAGCCCCAGCGCCAGCGTTAACAGACCCGTTACACCAACGGCGAATGCCAACCCGCTGAGGTGAATACGCTGCTGCAACTCGTCGATCCGGCTCAGGAGGCGTGCATAAGCCCAGACGCCGTAGGCAATCGGCAGTACCGGTAGTAACGCCACAGGGTAGCGCCAGAGCGCCTCGTCGAAGGTACGCAGCACCGTCACGCTAATCAGCAAACATACCATATAACCGAGCATCGCCAGTGCAAACTGGCGCGTGTAGGTTCTATAGACTGAACGCATTATATCCTCCATGTGTCAAGTTCACTTTACATATAGAGGATAGCACACTAGAAGCGCATTGTCAAGTAAGCTTTACAAAAAGACAAGTAAGCTTGACGCTTAGGATCGGTTCACCCGGCAAACCTGATCCAGGCCAACCCGCCGACAAAGAGCACTGTGGGCAACAGGGCGACACATGCCGGGCGGGCGAGCTGGATCAGCCGGGTAACGCGGCGGGTATAGCCCATTCCTACGGCGCTCAGCATCAGGAAGACTACAAACACTTCGCCGAGCAGCCCGAACACACCGAAGAAGGCCAGCGGCCAGTAGAACAGGCCGATTCCACTGTACACCAGGGTAAACAGCACCCCGTTGAGTAGCAGCAGGGCGCCGAAGCCGGGCCAATCGAGCACCGGTCGGCGCGGCTCCGGGTTGGCGCGCAGGCCACGGTTGAACACAACCAGCAGCAGCGATGTGAGTGCCGTGCCGAAGAGCGCCCCGCTGATCGTGCGCAGATCGTTGCGCGGCGGGTAGAGGTAGGCCCGGCCGGTGTCTTCGAGCAGCGAGTTGAAGCCGTCGAAGACCATTGCCGCCGCGCCCAGGCCCAGCACAATCAGTAGCGCACGGGTCGGTAATGCGGCAGCGCGGCAATGCCCACGGGCGAACGAGTAGCCCAGGTTGATCAGAAAAGCGCCGTAAATGCCGAGGTTGCGCGCGCATACCGGCAGTGCCAGTTCGCCGAGGTACACCAGGTGTTTCTGGGCTACCAGGCCATGAACGGCGGCGAAGAGCTTCCATTGCAGCGTCTGGCCGGGCCAGAGTAGGAAGGCGAACAATCCGCCGCCGAGCAGTAGCGCAAAGATCAGCGCCCAGCGTCGGTCGTCGGGGGCAGGATCTGTCGTCGGCGTTTGTCGTGCTGCAATGCGCCTGCGGGCCAGTTCGAGAATGTCTTCGGGTTGGGGTTGTGTCATAGCGCCTGGTGCTTAATCCACCCACCCGATCCCTAACCCGCTGAAGATCGCGATCACGACGAAGAAGGCGCTATAGGTGGGAAAGGCGACGGCCAGCAGCAAGAAGATCAGTGTGATCACGCCGAGCAGGCGCCGTTTGCGCGCTTTTACCCGGCCATCGAGCCGGTAGTAATATTCGGCAACCTCCGGGTCGTTCAAGTCGATGTTATCGGGTGGCCGGAGGCCCTTATCAAGCGGTTGTTTCATCACATCTGCCATACACGAAAAACGCTTCAACAGGTTGATCATAGCGTAATCGGCGTTGGAGCGTAACCATCGCAGGGCCGAATGCGACGAATGCGATGTATGGTTCCCTGGTTCTTTTGTTCCTTAGTTCTTTTGTTCCTTAGTTCTTTTGTTCTAGTTCTTTTGTTCCTTAGTTCCTTGGTTCTACAACTGCGCCGTGGCTGCCGCCAGCCCCTTTGCTGCGCCCTTGTAGCGGAACAACCCGCCGGCGTGCGGTTGGGCGGCGCGCTCTTCAGCGCTCAGACCGGTACTTGCCGTGGTGATGTACAATTCGTCGAGATTGGGGCCGCCAAACCAGCACGAGGTGACCCGCGCCACCGGGAGGTGAATCGTCTGGAGTAAACTGCCATCAGTTGGGTTCCAGCGGGTCACCCGGCTGCCGCCCCAATGCGCAATCCAGAGCATGCCTTCGGCGTCGATCGTCATGCCGTCGGGCGAGCCGGTGGCCTTATCGATGCTGATCACATTGCGCCGACCGCTGATCGCGCCGGTCGCCAAAGCATAATCGAAGGCGGCGACGGCCTGTGTCGGGGTGTCGATGTAGTAGAGGGTTGTGTTGTCCAGGCTCCAGGCGATCCCGTTGGACACACCAACGTCGCTGACCATGCTATGCACCCTGCCGTCGGGATCAAAGCGGTACAGGCTGCCCGCGCCGGGACGGTCGTCGAGGGCCATCGTGCCGGCCCAGAAGCGCCCCACCGGGTCGCACTTGCCGTCGTTGAAGCGGATTCTCGGCTGCGGCGGCGTAAACTCCCAGAGCGGCGTGATTGCGCCGGTATCCAGATTCAGGCCCGCGATGCCTTGCTCCACGGCCAGCAGCAAGCCGCCGGCTGCGCGCGACACCACCGTGCCGACCATCTGCCCCACTGCGTAGCTGCGCTGGGCGCCGGTTTCCGGGTGGTAACTGTGTACCTGGCCGGCGCTAATATCGACCCAGTAGAGCGTCTGCGTTGCGCCTTCCCAGATCGCGCCCTCGCCTAGTTCGGCATGGGCATCGATGATCAGTTCGACAGCGGACATAACGATCTGCTCCATTCTGTGGTGGGCAGGTTCCATCACGAAGCTGCGCAACCTGCCTACTACACCCCTTACCAATTCGTAAATGAGCCGTCCGGGCGGCGGAACTGCGGCACCGGCGCGAAGTGCTCGCTAATGGTGGCGACAAGCTCGGCGCCGGCAGGCTCGAATACCACGCCTAGCCCCGGCTCGGCAACGGGCCAGAGCTTACCTGCGCGGAACTGGCAGCCCTGCGTGAGGTGTGGCGGCAAGTGCGGTGCAGCGCCCAAAATCTCCATCAGCGCCGGCACCGGCTGGGCGCAGAGCACATGGACCAGCGCGGCCAGCGCAATCGGGCCGGTGAAGTGCGGCACCAGGCTTACGTAGTGCGTCTCGCAGAGCGCGGCGATCTTCAGCAGTTCGGTGATCCCGCCGACGTTCGGCAGTGTAACCCGCAGATGATCGATCAGCCGGCGCTCGATCAGCTCATTACAATCCCAGCGGTCGCCGAATTGCTCACCCACGGCGATTGGCACCCGGGTCTGGCTGCGCAACATGGCCAGCGCGCCCGGGTTCTCCGAACGCAGCGGATCTTCAATAAACAGCGGATTGAGTGCTTCGAGCAGCGTGCAGAGCCGCACGGCGTCGGGCATGTCGAGGCGAGTGTGGAAATCGATATTCCAATCGGCGGCGGGGCCAATCGCCTCGCGGATCGCTTGGCAGTGCGCGTAAGTTGCATCGACCATGCGGCGCACGTCGAATACCCCGTCGGTCGGGTCGGCAACGGACGTGCGGAATGCGCGGAAGCCGGCGGCGATGCAAGCCTGCGCCGTGGCGGCGAGGCTACCCTGAGCTGGAAATGCCGTGCTATAACACTCGACATAATCACGAGTAAGCCCGCCAAGCAGTTCGTAGACCGGCACGCCGAGCGCCTTGCCTTTAAGATCCCAGAGCGCTAAGTCGAGCGCGCCGATGGCGTGAAGTTTCTCGCGTCCGGCGGGGTAGAAGTAGCCGCGGTACAACATCTGCCAGAGGTGTTGGATGCGCAGCGGGTCGGCGCCAATCAGCATCGCGGCGCATTGGGCGATCGTATCGGGTGCGCCGCCTTCACCCACGCCGACAATCCCGGCGTCGGTTTCGACCAGCACAACGAAGTTGCTCTGACTAAACGTCGGGTTCACCTGCTGCGGACGGTAACAGTGGATCTGGGTGATCTGCATGAGTGCCTCAGCCGGAACAAAGCGCGGGAGCGTTGGCACAGTATAGCGGAGAGCGGGAGAGCGGTAAAGCGGGAGAGCAGTACTTGATCATCAGATCATCAGATCATCAGATCATCAGATCATCAGATCATCAGATCATCAGATCATCAGACGATTTGGCCCTTGCCCCGTGTGTCCCCATGCCTCCTGAATCCTGAATCCTGGCTCGATCACACCTCTGAAGAGCGTGCCGAAGCTACGCGACTGATCGCGCTCTACAAAGAGCTGCGCCCGCTCATTCAGGGCGGTGGGCTGTATCGCTTGCGTTCGCCGCACGGCCACGCCTTTTCGGCGGTAGAATATGTCGCGCCGGATCAATCTGAAGCGGTGATCTTCGCCTTCCGTACCCATCTGCCGCCGCGTATGCGCCTACCGGCGCTGCTGCTGTGCGGGCGCGATCCTGCGGCGCGCTACGCAATCGAAGGCCCAATGTAGTGCGTTCAGGGCAGGCCTAGATGCAACTCGGCCTCGAACTCCAGCTTGAAGATTTTCAGAGCGTGGTAGTGCGTGTGCGACAGATATGAGCATAGTTGATCCGCAGATGACCCAGATTGCGCAGATGATAGCGACAGAATGGCTGCGTCCTCATCTGCGTCATCTGCGGATGTATGTGTGAATATACCCAGGATTACATTATGTCTTACACCGCCACCCTGCGCATCCTCGACCTCGTGGCTACCTTCGTCTTCGCGTTGAGCGGCGCGGCGGTAGGCGTGAAACGGCGGCTGGACCTGTTTGGCGTGCTGGTGCTGGCCTTTGTCGCTGCATCGAGCGGCGGTATTCTGCGCGATGTGATGATTGGGGTGACGCCGCCATCTGCGCTGAGCGATTGGCGTTATCTGGCCGTGGCCTGCCTCGCCGGGCTGATCGTGTTCGCCTGGAACCCGATTGTGAGCCGTCTGCGTAAGGCGATTCTGCTCTTCGACGCCGCCGGCCTGGCGCTCTTTGCCGTGTTGGGCGCGCAAAAGGCGCTCGCCGCCGACCTGGAGCCGTTCGCCGCGATCCTGCTCGGCGCGCTCACCGGCATCGGCGGCGGCATTGTGCGCGACCTACTGGTTACCGAGATTCCCACCGTTTTGCGTGCCGAGATCTACGCGATTGCGGCGCTGGCCAGCGCAACGGTGGTTGTCGTTGGCGATCTGCTTGGCTTGCCGTTAACCCCAATGGCGATCGCCGGCGCGACCCTCTGCTTCCTGTTACGCATGACGGCGCTCTGGCGGCGCTTGCCGATAGCCGATAGCCGATAGCCGATAGCCGATAGCCGATAGCCGATAGCCGATAGCCGATAGCCGATAGCCGATAGCCGATAGCCGATAGCCGATAGCCGATAGCCGATAGCCGAT
>JBBRUG010000380.1:0-5327 GCA_038247995.1 Chloroflexales bacterium
GTATGCAGGCGCCACCAGCGGCAGTGTTTTCTATCAGTATTCACCCGACGGCGGAAACACCTGGTCGGAGCCGGGGCTCATCCCGACGGTCCTCAGCCGGGGCGCGGCCCAAAGCGCATACGCGCACTTCAGCCTGGCCGCCGACGGCAACGGCCACATCCACCTGCTCATGGTGGGCTTACCGCCGGCCACCGACAATCCATCGACACAACTGCTCCACTTAACCTGGGATGGGCAGAACTGGTCGGAGCCGACGGTTGTGGCAAGCGGAGCGCCTAACCCGCTGGGGCCGCGCCTGGTGATTGAGCGCGGCAACCGCATGCACGCCGTCTGGTTCACCAGCAATACTGACCCGGAGAGCGGTAACGATCAGGAGGCGATCTGGTATAGTGCTGCGCTGATCGCGGCGCCCGATCTCGCCCCAGCCCCTACCCTAACCCCCATACCGACACCGGTGCCGCTCGTGCTACCAACTGCGGTGATCGAGCCGACGGCAACCCCACTACCCTTAGCACTGCGCGAGATGGACACAGTCGACGGCCCGCCGCTCTGGGAACTGCGTGGTCTACAGGCTGTCGGCGTGGGTCTGCTGGCAACGACATTGGTAATCACCCTGATTGGCGGTGTGTGGCTGCGCAGCCGCAGCGGGTAACCCATCTCCATTCCGGTTTTATCGTTCCCCCGCTTCCCGCTTTATCGTTTTACCGCTTTATTGCTGCGCTATAAATGCAATGTCAGCGCTGACCGGGAATGAATTTAGGAGATCGTTACGTCCGGCTTGTACGGTCTGAAGGGTAAAACAGCAGGTGCCATAACGCTCGGCGGGTCATTAGCGCCACCCAAACCTCAGGTGAGTACAGGCCACGGATGATTAAGCATCGCCCCGTCCGACGCATTTCACGCCGCGAATTCCTGGGCGCCACAGCGCTAACCACCGCTGCGGGGCTGGCAGTGAGCTACGGCATGGATCAGCGCCCACGCACAGCGCCGTATGCAAGGGCCAGCGGATTTGCCGTATCGACGACAGCCGCTACACCGTTTACGCAGATCTTACTGATCACGAACCCCGTTGTACGCCCCGACTTTAGTCCGTATCTCAATGAGATCCTGCGCGCAGAAGGCTTCATTGGCGTGCGCCCTACCCCGCTTGCGCAGGTCGATCGGGCGGTACTGGAAGGAGTGCGCGTCGTTTTGATCGGCGCCGGGCCGCTGAGCACCAATCAGGCCACGTTGCTGCACAACTACGTGGCCGACGGCGGCGCCTTAGTCGGGATCAAGCCCGACCAGATGCTCGGCGATCTCTTTGGCGTGCGCTACCTGGGGAGTGAAGCGCCGGGCGACTATCTACGGGTAAGCGCCGACGCACCCGAGACAAGCGGGATCGCAAGCGAACCGCTCCAGGTTCATGTGCCATCCAGCCGCCTTGCCCTCGCCGGCGCCCGGAACATTGCCGCAAGCGCGAACGGCGATCCGCTGGTGACGGTGCAGCGCGTCGGCGCAGGCACAGCAGCGCTCTGGGCGTTTGATCTGCCGCACAACATCGCGCTGATCCGTCAGGGGAACCCGCAGTGGGCCGATCAGGAGCGCGATACAATGCCGGGGATTCGCGCCTCTGATCTCTTCCTGGACTGGATCGACTTGGACCGGATTGCCGTACCGCAGGCGGATGAGCAGCAACGGCTGCTGACGACGCTGATCGAACAGTTCGCGGCGAGCGGGCCACCATTGCCCCGGCTCTGGTATTTCCCCGGCGGCGCACCGGCGGTTGTTGTGGCAACCGGCGATGCCCATGGCAGCCGGGTGAGCCATATCGAACGCGTCCTCGGCGCAGTTGAACGCTACGGCGGCAGTGCTTCGATCTATTACACCCCCCCGGAGGCCGGCGCTGCGGAGCGGATAACGCGGCGTTCGCGCTGGGCGTTGGCGCGATTGCCCGGCATCGGCGAGCGTTTAGGCGGCGCCGACCCATTACCTTCGCCACAGCAGGTGAGCGCATGGCGGGCCCGCGGCCACGAGTTCGGGATGCACCCATATGTCGAGGACGGTTTGGAAGCGGGCTACAACACCTATTGGAACGAGTTCATCAAGTACGGCTACGGCCCGCTGCCGCCAACCGTGCGCACGCATCGCATCCTCTGGCACGGCTGGGTAGAGAACGCGCGTGTGCAGGCGCGCTATGGGCTGCGCATGAACCTTGACCACTATCATTCCGGACCGGCGGTACAGCGCGCCGACGGCGGCTGGACCTACGGCTATCTGAGCGGCTCGGGCCTACCGATGCGCTTTGTAAGCGAAGATGGCGCGCTCCTGAGCGTCTACCAGCAGCCGACCCACCTCGTCGACGAGCATCTGATGGATGTGTTTAGCACCGGCTTCGAGGTGGGGTTAACGGGCGCAGCCGCCGCAGCGGTGACAATTGCCCAGATCGCCGAGAGCGTGCAGCGCTACCCGGCGGCACTTGGCTTACAGTGCCACGTTGATCCGTTCTTGTTGGGCGGCGCGAAAGCCGAGCGCGTTGGGCGTTGGCTGGACGAAACGCTGGCCTATTCCGCTGCGCAGGGCCTGCCGGTGCTTTCAGCCGAGCGCTGGTTAGCCTTCACCGAGGCGCGTGCTACGGCGCAGATCATCCAGCAACATTGGGACGCGGCGCAGCGCAATCTGGTGCTCGAGATCGAAGCGCCCGGCACGCAAACCGGCGCAATCCTACTGATATTACCGGCACGCCACGCCGACGCTGAATTACGTCAGATCAGCATCAACGGCGCCGATAGGGCCCAGCAGGCGATCTCACTGGCCAATCGCAGCTACGGCGCCGTGCCGCTGCAGGCGGGTCGCCAGACGATTAGAGCCATTTATGGGGCCTAAAGTGGAAGAGCCACTCTGAGCAGGGGTGTCGTCACCGCTTAGACAGCTTCTCAGTCCGCAACCGCATCAGCTACGCAACCCTACGGCAACGGAAACAATCAGCGCCCAGGCGCAAAAGCAGGAGTCCGAGTCTATGCAGGCGATCGCCCATCATCAATTAAGTAAGTATATCGGCCTGGCGCTAGTGTCAGGTTGCGTCCTGGCGCTCCAGATCACCTTCACCCGGATCTTCTCGCTGATGATCTGGCATCACTTTACCTATCTGGTGATCGGCGTCGCGCTGCTCGGCGGCGGCGCGGCGGGCACCTTCCTGGCCGTACAGCAGTGGGATGACGAGAAGTTACGCAGCCGCGTCGGGCTGTTGGCGCTCATCTTCAGCGTGGCTGCTTTGACCAACCTGGTTGCCATTCGTTATGTCGCCATCGACCCGCTGCGCGCCGCCCAACTCGCGCAGTCGATCCTGGGGCTGGGCGTTTACTTTGCCTGCCTCTTTGCAACCTTCTTTACGGGCGGGCTGACGATTGCAGCGATTTTCAGCCGCTGGACGGAACAGGCGCACCGGCTCTATTTTGCCGACATGCTCGGCGCCGGCGTTGCGACGATTGGCGTCTTAAGCATCCTCCAGATCTTCAGCGGCCCCGGCACGATCGTGCTCGTAGCAATTTTAGGCACTGTGTCAGGATTGCTGCTTGGCGTCGAACTGCCGCAGCGCTTCCGCCTGGCCATTCCCGCCCTGCTCGTGGGCCAGGTGGCGCTGCTTGCCCTACTGATGGTGCGCCCGATGGCCCTGCCGGTGCCTGAATCGAAAGAGTTGGGCTGGGCACAACGCGCCCAAAACAGCCCGCCCGAGTATACACGCTGGAACCCAGTAGGCCGGGTTGATGTGATGCCCGAGATTGTGATCACCGAGCCGATGATCGTCGGCGCCGTCAGTTCGAGCTATGCGACGGAAGGCCGCCCCGAACTGCCGCTGCGCCTGGTCACGATTGACGGTACCTCAATGACCGGAATGTACGCCTTCGACGGCACTGATGCGGACCTGGAGCGCTTCCGTTTCCTCGACAATGCGGTGATCAGCGCCGTGTACCAGTTGGGCATGGAGCAACCCAGTGCACTGAAGATCGGCGTAGGCGGCGGACTCGACATGTTGCTGGCCCGGCTCTACGGGGCGGAACGAATCACTGCGATCGAACTCAATCCGAGCATCGTTGAACTGCTCACCGGCCCATATGCGGAGTATACCGGCCGAATCGCCGACCACCCCAGCACCGAACTGATCGTCGCTGAGGGGCGCAGCTTCCTCACCCGAACCGAGCAGCAGTACGACATCATCCAGGGCATTGGCCTCGATAACCTGGCTGCGCTTTCCGGGGGCGCCTATGTGCTTGCGGAATCGTATATTTATACCGTCGATGCACTGGAACAGTCGCTCAATGCGCTGACCCCCAACGGCGTCTTCTCGTGGACCCGCGACGTAAACAGCCCACCGCGCGAGATGCTGCGCCTGACTGGGCTGGCCGCTGAGGCCCTGCGCCGCATGGGCGTGAGCGAACCGGGCGCGCATATCGCCATTGTCGCCAACGAGAGCGGTGCAAATGCCACCCTGCTTGTCGCGCGGGCGCCGTTTAGCGCCGAGCAGATGGATCGGCTGGGCGCCTGGGCGGCGACGAATCATTTCCAAATGCTGCAACACCCGCTGGTGCGGCTCGACACTACATTTGCCGATTATCTGTATGCCGCCGATCCGCGAGCGTTTGAGCAGGCCTACACCTTCCATATCTTTCCCGTCACCGATGATAACCCCTTCTTCTACAACTACTTCAAATGGAGCAACCTGCACTTCAATAGCGCGTATGAAGGCCGCCTGAACCGCTTCCCAATCGGCAACCTGATCCTGCTCACCATGTTCGGCATGGCTCTGGTCACCGCTGTGCTTTTTATTCTCCTGCCGCTGGCGCGTTACAAGCGCAACGGATTGCGCACGCCGGCCACCTTGCCGGTGCTGGCCTACTTCAGCCTCCTTGGCGCAGGTTACATTTTTGTGCAGATCGTGCTGATCCAGCGCTTTACGCTCTTTATCGGCTATCCCATTCACGCAGTTACGACGACCATTGCAAGTATGCTGGCCTTCTCCGCCGTCGGAAGCTTGCTCAGCCGGAATTGGTTACGTAGGTCCGGTCATCTGCGGATCGCGCTGGGCGTGATCGCGGCGTTGATTGTGGTCTACATTCTCGCCCTGCCGCCGATCTTCGACGCCTTCTTGCGCTTCTCCGACCCAGTGCGGATTGGCATGAGCGTGCTGCTGCTCGCGCCGCTTGCGCTAGTGATGGGGATGCCCTTCCCAACCGGTTTACGCCGGCTTGGCGAACAAGCACCGGGGTTAGTGCCCTGGGCCTGGGGCATGAATGGGGTCTTCTCGGTACTCGGCTCGGTGCTGGTGATCATCATCAGCATGCTGAGCA
>JBBRUG010000381.1:0-5288 GCA_038247995.1 Chloroflexales bacterium
CTGGCCCAGGAGATCCAGGGGCGCCAGGAAATAACCTATACCTGTGACGGCGTGTCGTTCTGGACGGGCGCGGTGGCCCTGGCCCACGCCGGCGACGCCCTACGGCTCGGCCCGACCATTCAGCGCCTCGACGATCAGCGCCAGCGCTGGTTCATCGGCGCAGGCATTGTGGAACTCTTGCGCACCGCCGGCTACGCTCCCGGTGAGTATGCAATCGCCCTGACGCTCGCGGTGCCCAACACCGAGATCGTGATCGAGCGTGACGAGAAGGGCGTCGAGCAGTTGACGCTGGACGCCCGCACCCGCGAGTCGCTGGCTCGCCACCTCAAGGGCAAGATCTGGACGATTACGCGCACCGATGATGACCGCCGACCGGAGACCTGGGAGATCAAGGTGGCTAATGTATTGCCGCAGGCGCAATCGACCGGGACGGTGATCGCCCTGACGCGCGCGCCCAATGGCAAGGCGGTGCTCGATCTCGACGGCATCAGGGTGATCGACATCGGCGGCGGCGACCTGCATGTGTGCGAGGTGCAGTTCAGCCCGGCGCAGATGATCAACCGCCGCTCAGGTGATGGGACGATCCGCATCGCGCGCACGCTCCGTACAAACCGCGACTTCGCCGGCGTGATCCGCAACGATGTGGAGGCGCAACAGGCGCTGGTGCGCCAGACGATCACCCGGGCCAGTCGCCGGATCAGCATCGCCGCCGAGGTGCAGCAGGCCGTGGCGAGCAAAGGCAACGCGATGGTTGCCGATGTGCTCAGCGAACTGCTCGAAAGCCGCCAGTTTGTAGCGATTACTGGGGGTGGTGTCTTGCTTCTGCGTCCACTGCTCGCTGACGTGCTCGGTCACGAGGCTAAAGAGCATGGCCGCGACTACCTGCTGATCGATGGGCCGCTCGCGAGTTTGCTCAACGCGATCGGCGTGCTCTTCGGCCTGATCTTTCGCGCCGCCGGGAAGTAGTGCACGGCGTTATAGGAGGCACTCGCCATGACTCAGCGCACCAGCCGGCGCCGCCTGATTGCGGCCCTCCGCGTGCCCCCGGACGACGAACGCTTATTGGCCACAGTACAGCCCTATCTACCCGACGCTGACTCCGCCAGCGAACTGGCCTACCGGCTCTGGCGGCGTGGGCTGGAACTCACCCTGGCCGAGCTTGCCGGCCTCGGCGTCGTGCTGCCCGCCGGGCTGACGGAAGAATATCTGGCCACGGCGAGCGCCCGACACCTGCTGTTGTTGTTACCACTCCTGCGTCGTACCGGCAAGCTGGCGCTGCTTGGGCTGGAACAACCAGCAGCGCCAGCACCGAGCCTGGCTTCGCCTGCTGAGTTGCCTGACTCGTCGATCGACGCCTCCGCAGCAGCGATCATCGCCACCATGGGCGGCGGTGATTTTCTTTGAGGGCAAGCTGCACAGGGTTAAACACGCGACGCGCGGCGAGTTCCATGTCATTGTTGTGTAAGGGGAGATCCGGATGATCCAGCACGGCCAACAACTGCGTCCGTTTATCGGCGGTTTTGCTGATCCGGTCATCCAGGGCCTGGTAGCCCGTTAGCGGTTCGATCAGGGTGTCACGACAATACACTCAAGCACGAGGGCTGACAAGATCGCTGCATGGAGCGCCGTTTTTTCACCGTGGTGGGGCGGCTTAGCCGCCCCATCACGGTGACCGAGATACAGCGTCGGTTTCAGCCCTACGGAATATTCCAGGCGCCGCCTCCTGCGGGAACCTCGAAGCTCGCGACCGGGGCTCCATTCAGGCCCACGGCGCTCCAGCGATGACTTTGAGAGGTCCCTAAGATGGTTGTCGTGGCACCGGGCCCGACGATATAGTCGAGGAATTGCAACTGACAACTGAAATCGTGCCAGTAGATCCGCAGCACCTCATTCGTGTTGTTGGTAACCGGAACATCCACCTGCGGGACATTCGGGACAGCGACCGAGCAGTCCTGGGCCACAGCGGGCGGGGCCGGAGCGGCCACCTGCGGCAGGGTGAGTGCGTCCAACACCGTCTGGATGTAATTCCGATCGCGCTCTTCGAGCACGGTTGTGCTGACTCGGACAACAGACCCATCGGGTTGCGGGAAAAAGAATTGGGGAGCTTCGGCTGTCGGATTGTTAGGGCAGCCACTAACGGAGAGGGCGATGCCCGCACCAAGCCTGGGATGGCTGACCGCCTGGGGGGCTCCTACCTGCGTGCAAGGAGTAGCCGAGCTCCACGCCTGGAGGATGCTGTTCGGATCGAGAGCCTGGCCCGGTTGGCTGGGCCAGAAGTGACGCACAGTAAGCTGAGATACCGTGTCGAAGGCACTACTATTCGCTACGGCGACGTTCGGCGATGTCCTGAATACCTGGACGATCGACGGAGATCCACCGCTGTCGTCCGAGTTGAAGTCACTATCTGTCTCCCAACCTTCAGGAATAGGCATCGAGATGCGCCCGGTAGGATCGCTCCTTACTTGCACCTGGTACCCATTCGGGGCCGGAACAGCAGTGGCAGGCACCGGCGGCTGGGTTGCAGCTGCGACGGGCGGCTGGGTTGCAGCTGCGACGGGCGGCTGGGTTGCAGCTGCGGGCGGCTGGGTTGCAGCTGCGACGGGCGGCTGGGTTGCAGCTGCGACGGGCGGCTGGGTTGCAGCTGCCGCGTTAGGGGCGGGACCGGCAGGCAGGTCAACGACTCCACCAGCGGGATTTACGACCCGGAAGCTGATCTGCGGCTCCGGCGCCGGAGATACCACTGATACGGTTGCGGGATTGAAGTCTTGCCATTGGCGCCCGACGTACGTCACCTGAACATTGGAGGCTACGGGGGGGATCAGCGGATTGCCACACCAGCAACGCGCCCGCGGCACGCCATAGCTGTCGATGAGCACCGCGGTGCCCTTCTGCAACACTGCCTGGCGTGGTATGGGTGGCATGCCGCCCTCGAAACCGTGGTTGGTCACCCGTGTATCGGCCAGCAACACAATCGGCGTGAGACTGGTAATATAGTTCGGGATGTCGGCCGGCGTGAGCTGACCGCCCGCGAAGCGCAAGAGTGGATCGGCGTTCTGGGCCGCAATCCAGGCCGTTGCCTTCTCGGGATTAGTACTGAGGAAGTTGACCAGTTGGGAGACATTGCAAGATGCATTGTCGAGCGATCCGCCGTAGAGGCCGACCTCAGATCCACTGTTGGCCTGGATGCTCACCTGCTGCGGCGCCGCAACGGCAGCGTTTTCATTCACCACCGGCTGAGCAATTGCGGGGTCGGGTGGAGACGCGAGTGGCACATCGCTGAAGGGATCTGGTCCAATGTCGGCAGCCGGCTCGAGAAAGACCTCCCCCGGCGCTAGGGTGAAGACCTCTCCTTGACCAGCTGCCGGCCCTTGATTAGCACCCATTTGCTGAAAGAAGAACCAACCGCCTGCGCCGCCGATAAGCAACATCACCAGCGCAACTAGCAGGAACGTGGGTAGGGAATTACGGTTTTGTCCTTGCATTACGACGTTATCCTCTTTTGCTTAACCTTCCCAGGAGTTCGTATGAAAATGATGGGTACGTTATCTGGGGTGAAGTATCAGATTGTCTCCTCTCTAAAGCCCGTTTAGACGCACTAGTGCTCACTAGCGAGGGAGGTACTTTCGCAGCAATGACCATGCTGAAAAGGCCCGCTATCGATTACGAACGGTGCTGAAGCAATCGGGCAAATAATTCGCGGATGGCGCACGGCGTTGTTATCGCGAACGTCGCACAAACAGGGGGATTGTGCAGGTGGGCAAGCGCTTGAGTTGATCCTGAAGCGCATTGAAGAGAACAGTCCTCTCGGACTGTTCTCTTCTTATAGAGGCCTATTATACCCCAAAAATTTCATTATAATAATGCGGATCGTTCTGGAAGCAAAAGCGCAATCATCTGGAGTATCCTCTCCATAATCGCTCGCGTGCACTCTCCCCTAGACGCCTACCATTTGGCGAGCAATTCCCTTTGATGTCTGACTACCCGTGGATCAGCCGTGCTCGCATGATCGTGAAAACGTGCCTCACGAGCACGAAGTGCTATGAGTAGGATAGCTAACAAAATCGTGCCTCGGTGTCACGAATCTTGGTATAAGGCTACACCACCAAAACCAGGCAGCGAAGTAGGAGCAACGCCAAGCTGTTTGGTCACGTGAGCCTGCACCAGCGCCAGCGTGGCCGGCAGGCTGTGTGCGCCGAGCTTGCGGCGTACGCGCTTGATATACCGTTCGACTGACGCGATCAACAGCCCGCAGATCTGTGCAACGGCCACAACATCGGTGCTGAGCAGCATGGCGACAATGACTTCCCATTCACGTGGTGTGAGCGTGCCGAGCGGCGCGACCCAGCGGGCAATGACGCTCGGCGGCACCGCCAGAAAGGGGTTTCCGGCGGTAACGGTTTGCAGGGCAGTGAGTAACTGAAGCACGTCGCCCGTGGCATCAAAGAGCATCACACTCGCGCCTGCCAGCGCGGTGTATGGCGTTTGTTCCAGTTCATGCTGCTGCAGCGCGATGAGCAAGACTGGCAACCCGGAGGTTCGGGCAAGCGCCTGGAGCGCCGTGATGTCGCTGAGGGGGCCGATGATCAGACGCGCACCAGGCGGTGGCGGATCGGCGAGTGGTACGGCGTCGTGGTCCGCCGTGGCGAGGTGCACACGCATCCCCAGGCTGGTCAGCGCGTGCACAAACCCGCAGCGCAGCAGCACATTCCGACACACCAGCACCACCTCACGCTGGTCGTGCCGCAGCTCCGCCCGCAACACGGCATCGGCTTGCTCCACCAGGTAGCTGAATGTCCCTTCCGGCACCCTGATCACCGGCTCATGCTGCACGGCCGCCGTGACCTGAGTCAGAAGGGACGCTGGATTGGCGATCAACAGCGCCTTTGTGAACATTGGTGCGCAGCCGACCTCAGCGAGCAGTAATGCCGCCTCGAAGCTGGCGCCGATAGGCAGGATGGGCAGGGTTGGGCGCAGCGCGCGCAGCTTCAGGCCGATATACGCTCCGCCGACGTTACCGCCGAGATCCAGATCCAGTACGACAAGACTCAGCGGCTGCGTCAGGGCCATGTCGATCGCCTCGGCTCCGTTACGGGCTTCCAATACCACTGTAGGCACCACATCGCTCGCTACTATGGCGATAACCAGCTCGATCAGTGCCGGCGCAGGTATCCGTTCAGGGCGTGTGAATGACAGCGGGTATGGGTTGCCAGAAATGGCGGTATCAGGCATACTACCGGTATGGACAAGCTCCAGCGCCCAGCCGAACTGAGCGAGGAAGCCTGGCAGGC
>JBBRUG010000382.1:0-5263 GCA_038247995.1 Chloroflexales bacterium
ACGCCGGACGCTGGCCGCTGGACGCTGGACGCCGGACGCTGGACGCTGGACGCTGGACGCTGGACGCTGGACGCTGGACGCTGGACGCTGGACGATCGGTGTAAGGCCGAAGCGGCGCCACCTGGGGATTCTGTGCGGAACCAAGGGTTCACCTGGGAGCGCTGCTTCGGCCCTACGTCCATGGGCCGGCGGCGTCCATGCCCGGCGGCGCAGTGCTGCTGGTGCGCGAACGGCGCAAGAAGGGGTGAAGTCTGAGAGAGTGAGGGGGCGCGAGCGATCACATCATCACGCCGTTACCCCCTGCATCAGAAAATGATCTGATCGGCGTTGACCTGATCGAGGCCGGACCAGGGTGAGCGCACGTCGCCCTGGCTGATCTGGCGACCAAGGCGCATAACAACGAGGAGGATCAGCGTTAAGCTGAGCACCCCGAGCGAGGCGAGGTAGACGCTGGTGTAGCCGAGGGTAACATTGCCGGTAACAGCCTGCACAATGTCACGGGTGAGGCCGGCGCCGATGGTGCCGAAGCCCTGGGCCAGAGCCTGACTAATGCCCCAAAGGGCGAGGAACAGCCCGGTGTGGTTGCGATCAACCAGGGCCATCACCAGGGCCAACCCACCGACGATAAACAGGCCGCGCCCCATGCCAATCAGCACAACGCCGCCGCGGAAAAGATTCACCAGGGCGTCGTTGCCGGCGAGCGCAACGGTGAGGAAGCCGAGCAGGCCCAGAAAACATCCGCCGCCGATCAGCAGAATGGCCGAACGCCCGCGCCAGAGCGCGATCGCCGCCAAACCAATCGCCACGAGCATTCCGCCGCCCCAGAGCGCGGTAAGTTGCGTTGTTGCGGTGACGCTCATGCCGAGCACCTGCCCGCCGTATGGTTCGAGCAGCACATCGTGGGTGGCGAAGCCTAGAGTGGCCAGGAAGAGGACGGCAAATAGGTTCCGCAGCGGGCGCTGATTAAGCAGCATGCGCAACGATTCGCCGAGCGTCTCGCGGACGCGCACCGGCGCCGGCACATCGACCAGTTCACCATTGGGTTTCAGGCGTTCCTGGCCGAAGAGCGCCACAAAAGTGAGGAAGATAAACATCAGTGCCGAGCCCTGCATCACCTGGATCAGCCGATAGTGGCTGTATTCGACCAGCAACTGGCCAATCAGGATTGAGCTGACGATCGTGCCCAACACCAACATAATCCAGAGCACGCCAAGCACCCGTCCACGTTCGTGAGGCGGGGTAATGTCGCTGACCATGGCGAGATAAATCGTCTCGACGATGTTCACCCCAATGCCGTAGGCCAGAAAAATGCCCACGCAAATGATCATCGCAATGGGGAAAGTGATCATTCCGTCGCCACTGAGCAGAATCAGCGAGAAGGGAGCCGTAGCCAGGCCGCCGTAGGTGAGCAGTGCGCCCAAGACAAGGTACGGCGTGCGCCAGCGCCCCTGCGCCCGATCCACATCGGAGCGAAAGCCGATCAGCACGCGTGCCGGTGAGACAAAATAGTGCAGCGCGATCAGTACACCGACGGCAACTGCTGGGATCGACAGTTCGTTGATCAGTACCCGGTTGAGCGTGCCGGTAAGCGGCGCAAGCGAGAGGCCCATGCCGAACTGAAACAGGCCTAGCCGCAGAACCCGCATCCAGCGCCGCACGTTATCATGACGTTCGATCCAGTTTTGTGCGCTACGCATCTGCCGCCCGAAAATTCTGCCCGCCGCCATGCTTCGCCTCCGCAACTATTACTGTGGGCCTAGTATACCATGTGCTGCGCCAATTGCGAGTATGAAATGTAAAATTATGGCTTAGGCGTAGTATTAAGGATTCTACAATCGCCCTGGCAGAGATCTACACCAGGGCGATTGTAAGCAACGGGCCGGCATCGCCGATGCGCAGCCGATCGCCGTCGGCTAATGCGCGTTGCGAACCGACAGATAGAGGCATGTCGTTCAACAGGGTCAGCACATCGCGGCGTTCAGTAGTAACCAACCAGGCGCCATTGGCAGCACGCCCGATCCGACAATGCGGCCGACTCGACACATAGATCAGTGCTGATCGCCGCCGTTCCAGCAGTTCCATCTCGCGCACATACGTCGTCGGATCGAGCAATTCGAACGCCCGCAGTAACCAATCCCGATCGAGCGTCAGGCCGCGCACCGGCACCACCACTTCCCCACTTTCCTCAGGCAACCTGAGCAGACAACGCGTTGCCTCAAGCGGCTCGGGCGGCGATGCAGCGCCATCAGTTGCAACAAGCCAGAGCTGCGCTCCATCGTGAATGTTCTGAACACTCAATGGGCGGGTCGGATTCAGCACCGGACGGCCCGGCCTGGCAGTGCGCAACCCATAACGCAGCGCTTGACCTTGGGCATCATAGGCCGGCAAACCGCAGCCGGCGATCAAAAGCGGGAGTAACGCCTCGGGTGGGCTATCTTCGCAAACAACATTCGCCTGGCGCGGCCCGGCGATATCCTGCCAGTGGAGTGTAATGGTAAGAGTAGGCATGATTACCTCATCAGGCTGCAATTTGCACAATCAGGCGCTCGTCTTCGCGCACGAGGAGCGCACGTCCCGGAGGCTGATCGGCATTACGTTGGTCGGCGAGGGGCAGATCGACACCAAGTAACCGTGTGCCGCCATCATAACGCCCAGGCCACAGCGCCAACCCGCTGCGTCCGCCGTCGAGCGTGCGCAGGAGCGGATCATCGGCATAGTTCAGATTGGCCGCAACAATCAAATACACCCCATGTTGGCCGCCGGCCTGCGCGGCTTCGCTCAGGCGCTGGAATAGATTCGGCTCAGCGCCGTAGGGCTGGGTTAACTGCTCGCGCAGGCGTTCCCGGCAAAGCGAGTAGTCGTCGATAACAACAATCAGGCTGCTGTTTCCCTGACGATGCTCGGGCCAGGCGGCGAGCAGCGCGGCGAGATCGGCGGCGCCGGCTGCATCGCTTGCGTATAGCGCGCTCTGCGGCAACTGGGCCAGTTCACGCAGGCCGCCACGCGGGCCATCCAGCAGCGCCAGACGCCATTCAGCCGGAGCCAGGCGCGCCGCAAGGCCGCCCACGATCGTACACAGCGCGGTTGTCTTGCCGCTGCGCCGCCCGCCGACGATCAACAGATGCGGCGTAATTACATCTAGCGTTACCGTCGCCATTCCAAGCGTCGCATCTTCCAACCCGATCGCGGCGCTGAGCACGCCAGCATTCGATATAACCGGCGGCAGGGTTGCAAGGGCAACATGCTCGGGTAGCAACGCAATCGGCGGCGGCGCCCAACCTGCCAGAGGCGCACTGGCTTGCCATGCAGCGGCAAGTGCGGCGACTCGTTCGCGCAGATCGGCGAGCAATTCCGCATCGCTGCATGCTGCCGTCACACCATCAGCATCGGGCGGCTCCAGCGCGGGCAGGGCCACCTGAAGCTCCAAAGCGCTATAATCCGGCGCGGCGATCAGCGCACGGCCGGGCAGCGGCGGCAACTGATGCGTTATCCGCGTACCAAGCAGGTCGGCGTAATCGTGCAGATCGGGCAGGCGCAATGCGATCCGGCTTTCCAGCAGGGTAAGCAGTTTGTAGCCAAGATCAGCGGCGCGGTCGGCGCTCAACACCAGATGCACACCAAACGGGCGGCCTACGCGGGCGATGCGCGCCAGATCGTCGAGGATCGCCGCATCGTCAACCCCATCACGCAATTCCTCGCGCAGCACGGCAAGCTTGTCGATGACCACCACAATCGCCGGCATGGATCGTCCGCTGATAGCGCAATAGGCAACCCGATCAACGGCGTCGGCGGTGCGCAGGACGTCCTGACGCGTGCGAATGGTGCCGTCGAGCATGCGCACGAGGCGACGGACCCGTTCACGCTCGCGGGCCTGGATGAGCGCCCCAACGTGGGGCAGGTTGGCCAGCGGCGCTAAGCCCTGCCCGCCGGCATCCACGATGTAGCACCAAAGATCGGCGGGTGTATGCATAAGCGCCAGGCTCAAGATCAGAGTCCGCAGCAGCGACGTTTTGCCGCTGCCCGGTGCGCCAATCACTGCCAGATGCGCCGCTGTAAGATCGACAGCATAACGATCCTGACGGCCTTCCTGGGGCAGATCGAGCAAAGCGATTGGAACCGGGTGCGGTGCTCGATGCCTGATGCTTGATGCCTGAACCTCGCCGCCTACGCACTGCGGATCATCACTACAGCTTTGCTCAAGCACTTCCGCGAGCGTCAACCGGATTGGCAACGGCGGCTGCCAGATCGGCGGCGGGGCATGGGCGCCAAGCGTACGCAACCGATCGGCGCCTGCGGCTACGAGTGCGCTTACGAGCAGATCGAGATCAGTGCGCCGTTGGTCGGACGCGGCGGGCGGATCATCAATAGCGATGGCTTGTTCCTGCGCGCCACGGACAAAACTCACCCGCGGGCCGGCGACGGCGGGCGGCCGGTATTCGCCGGTAACCTGCGCTACCTGCACCAGGCGCACATCGGCGCCAACGCGCATGTACGCCCGCCCCGGCAGATCGGTGGGCAGAAATGCAGCATCAGGTTTGAGCAGCATCTCACGGCTATCGTCGCTACCGCCGAGACGCAAGGCGATGAAAAAAGTAAGCTGGCTGCGGATCGCATCGGTCACGGCGCGAGCGGGTTGCTGGGTGGCGAGCAAGAGATGTACCCCCAGACTACGGCCCTGTTTGACGACGCGTACCAATTCGGCCACAAAATCGGGATACGTGCGTGCCAGTTCGTCAAACTCATCCACCACAATCAGCAGGTTGGGCAACGGCGCAAGATCATGCTCAGCCGCCAGCGCCCGATAGTCGGTTACATTTTCGACCTTCGTCCCACACGCGTCGGCAGTGGTTTTGAGCAACCGTTTGCGCCGGCGCAATTCGCTGTTCATCGCTACCAGCGCCCGCTCGGCTAGACGACCCTCAAGATCGGTGACAATGCCGCCAATATGCGGCAAGCGTTGAAACATCGCCAGCGCCGCACCGCCTTTGAAGTCGATCAGGAACAACTGCAACCGCTCCGGCGGATGCGTTGCGGCACAAGCGGCGATAATGCTCTGGAGCAGCACACTTTTGCCGGCTCCGGTGGCGCCGGCAATAATGCCATGCGGGCCGTGACGACTCTCGTTCAAGTCGAGGTACACCGGTTTACCATCGGCGCCGGCGCCGATCGGCACATCGGGATGCCATGCGCTGGCCGGCAACTGCGCCCAACGCGGCGGCGGTGTGCAATCCTCAGGCGTAGCAATGCCGAGCAGGTCGAAGAG
>JBBRUG010000383.1:0-5262 GCA_038247995.1 Chloroflexales bacterium
AGTCCGCAGTCCGCAGTCCGCAGTCCGCAGTGCGCAGTCCGCAGTCCGCAGTGAGCAGTGAGCAGTCCGCAGTCCGCAGTCCGCAGTGCGCAGTCCGCAGTCCGCAGTGAGCAGTCCGCAGTCCTCAGCCCTCACCTAGCGCCGCCCGCGGATCGGCCACCCGCCGATGGAGCATCACCGTGCCGGCCATGCCCACCAGCGCCAGGATCACGAAGATAAACTGGTAACTGGTGAAGGTCGCCAGGCCGCCCACCAGCAATGGCCCGAGCGCTGCCACCGGCGCGAGCGCCGTATTGGCCACACCAATGTAAGTTGGGCGAATGGCGGGCGGGCTAAAGGCAAACACCAGGGTGAAGCCCGAGAGTTGGTAGCCAGCTTGTGCCGTGCCGACCAGCATGAAGATCGGCACGAACCACCAGGCCGCCGGCGCCACGACCGCCAGCAGCAGTGCCGCGACGCCCACCAGCGTTGAGAGTTCGAGCACCTGCTTGTGGCCCCAGCGGTCGGCCAGGGCGCCGAGGCCGATATTGGCCACAGCCTGCGCGCCGAGCAATGCTGCCGTAAAAAGGCCGATCTGCGCCGCCGGCGGGCTGAAGCGTTCCAGCGCCGAGGCAGTGAGGAAGCTATGACCCACCAGGCCGAGCGCAATCGCCGTGCGGGCGATCAAGTAGCGCCGAAAGCGATCGTCCTGGCGCAATAACGGCCCGATCCCGCGCAAGAACGTGCGCAGGCTCTGGCGTGGCGCCGGCGGCTGATCCACCTCTACCGTCAAGCTCAGGAAGATATACGACACAACCATAAAGCCGAAGCAGATCAGCGCCAGGATGCCCGCGCTCTGGGGGAATGGCTGTGTCGCCAATACCCAGCCTGCAATCACGGCGCCGCCCACGCCAAGCAACCCGCCGATGCCGGCCTGCAGGCCGAAGAAGATGCCCCAGGAGCGTTCGGGGATGAGCCGGGCGATGAAATCTTGCCAGGCTGTGGAGGTAAGCCCGGCGCTCAACGCGAAGATTGTGTAGAGGGTGAAGATTACGCCAAGCAGGACGACTGCCGGCAGATCGGGCAGAAAGATCAGCACCAGGCCGAGGAAGAGGAATGGCAACCGCTCACCGATCGTCGCGCGTAAGATCCACGGCTTGCGGCGGGGTTGCGCCGCGATCATCGGTGCAACGAACAGGCCCGGCAACAACCACCCGGCATAAAACAGGGCCGGGATCAGCCCTTGCAACCAGCGTGCATCCGAGATGCGCTCGACAATCAGCGGCAGCACGGTAAACCGCGAGACCATGCTGATTCCAAGCGTGAAGGCGCTCCCGTCGAGGACATTCAGCCAAAAATTCCGTCGGGCGATCCGCGAGTCGATGAACTGGGGCGCTTCCATAATGTTGAGGACTCAGGATTCAAGCTTCAGAAACTCGGCGCAAGTGTACCACCTTCTCCTGACTCCTGAATCCTGTCTCCTGAATCCTCAACGTGCTATCTCTCCAGCGCCTCGGCAACAGCCTGCTCCGGGCTCATCGCCCCACCCTCGGCGGTAGCGGCGGCCTGTTCGTTCGCACTCAGATCTGTGCGCGCCGGAGCGAGGTCGGCGTCGAGTTGGGCTTGCTCAGGCGGCGAGAGTGGCGAGCCGGTCGCTTCGCGCAGGGCGGCGGCGGCGGCAACCAGACGCAGGGCGCGTGCGGGTTGGCCGATGCGTCCGGCCAGCACGCCGCTGTCTTCAAGGAGATACGCCAGCGCCCAGCGATCGCCCAGATCGCTGTTCATCGTTAGCGCTTCGTGGTAGAGCGCACGCGCCGGCCCGTAGTCGCGCTCGGCGCTGGCCACTTTGCCCAGGTTGTTTAGCGAGATCGCAATTGCCTGACGGTCGCCGGTGGCCCGTTCGAGGCCGAGCGACTCTTCAATGTAGCTCCGTGCCTGCGCGAAATCGCCGGTTTCAATCGCAAGCATGCCCAGGTTGCCCAGCGAGTTGGCGATCCAGAGCGGATTGCCGGCCGCACGCCGCACCTCCAGGCTTTCGCTGAAGCGCTGCCGCGCCTGTTCGACATTGCCCTGGTGGAACGCCACGATCCCCAGGTTGCTCAGGGTTTTACCCACCATCACCAGGTTGCCGAGTTCGCGCTGAATGGCCAGACTGGCATCATAGCGGGCCTGAGCCAGATCGTACTCGCCGGTGTGCATTGCGGTTGAGCCGACGTAGTTGAGCGCATCGGCGAGGCCGGCCCGGTCGTTGAGGGCCGTAAAGGTCGCCATAGCCTGGTCGAGCCAGGTTCGCGCTTCGGCGAAGCGCCCCTGTTTGCGCAGGAGTTCGCCGATCAATGCGCGGGCGCGGGCGGCGGCGCGTTCGTCGGCCTGGGCCAGATTCAGGTTCAGTGCCGCTTCGTAGCGCGCATAGGCTTTGTCCCAGCGCCCGACGACCTCAAGCACACCGCCGAGGCGCAACAGCGCTTCGGCTTGCTCGTCGGCCGGCAACAGTGCTAACAGCCGTTCGAAGTAGTCGATCGCGGCCGTGTTCGCATACAGCGCCTGGGCTGCGCTGCCCGCCCGCAACAAGTATTCGCGCCGCTTGGCCAGATTCGCGCTGCGGTCGTAGTGAAAAGCCAGCAGGTCCACCAGTTGATCCTGGCCGATGCTGCTCTGCTCTAGGTATTGCCCAATCTCTTCGTGAATGACGGCCCGCGTGGCAAACGGCAGGCTCGCGTAGGTTACTTCCTGGGTGACAATGTGCTTAAACAGGTAGACCAGTTCCGGCTCGGGCGTGTCGAGTGGGGTGAGTTCGAGGGCACTGAGATCTTCCAGGTCGCGGCGCACCCGCTCTTGCTGGCCAAAAAATGCGTCGATACCCCAGAGGATGGATGCCCGAAAGAGCCGTCCAATCACGCTGGCGACCTTAATCAGGCTCTTCTGGTTTTCGCTCAGGCGATCGATCCGGCTGAGGATCAGGCTATGCAAACTAGCGGGCAATTCCATTGTGGCCAGGGCCGTCGCGTCGCGTGGATCGACACCCTGATCGCGCATGTAGTTCAGCAATTCTTCGACATAAAAGGGGTTGCCCTGGGTGCGCTCGTTCACCCGTGCCACCAGATCGTCGGGTACGGCGGTAAGATCGCCAAAGAACTGGCTGAGTTTAAGCCGCACGAGGGTGGCCACTTCGTCGGGCAGCAGGCTGTCGAGCGGCAGTTCACGGAAGTAGCTGAAGGCGTTTACCCGCGGCGCGGTGAGCCGTTGCAGTTGCGGCGGTCGGTAGGCCATCAGCATGAGCACCGGCAGGTGCACAATTGCGCGCCCCAAAACCTCCAGCAGATCGTGGCTGAGCGGGTCGATCCAGTGGCAATCTTCCAGCACGATCAACAGCGGGAGTTCTTTTGCGCGGGCGCGCAAACAGCTTACCAGCATCGCTTCGAGCGACTCTTTACGCAGCCGGGCGTCGAAGTCGCGGGTCAGTTCGTTATCGGGGATCGCCAGATTCAGCACGGCGCCGAGCAGTGGCAAGCGGGGCAGTAGCGCCGGGTCGATCCGCGCCAAGGCAACACTCAGCACGGCGATCTGATCGCTGCTTGGCGCGCTCGGATCAAGCGCAAAAAATGCGCGCCAGATACTCTGCCAGACGAGGTAGGGCGTGTTGATCCCGTACGAATGGCACTCGCCGCCATAGACAAGAAGCTGACGCATCCCGGCCTCGCGCACGACCTCGGCCACCAGGCGCGATTTGCCCATGCCCGCTTCGGCGCTTATGCCGATAATCTGGCCATACCCTTGCATAGCCAGTTCGAGCCGGCGGATCGTAAAATCCAGTTCAGTCCGGCGGCCCACCATCGGCAGCGCGTAACGCGGTTCGTGCAAGCGAATCGCCGTATGATCAACGCCGATCAGCCGACACGTGCTGATCGGGTCGGCTTTGCCCTTTACGCTGATCGGCGCCCGCGCCTCCCAGGTGAAGCGATCGCCGGTGCTGCGCCGCAAGGCCTGGCTGACGATGATCTGGCCGGCCGGGGCGTGCTGCATGAGCCGGGCGGCGAGGTTGACTTCATCGCCAAGGGCGCCGTACGTGCGCCGGGTGATCCCGCCATACGCGCCGGCGCGCACGCGGCCCTGGCTCAGGCCGATCTGCACCGGCGCCAGGTAGGCCAGGCGCGGCTCGCGCAATTCGAGGGCGGCCATCATCGCCCGCACAGCGTCGTCTTCGTGGGCAATCGGCGCGCCGAAGGCCGCATAGATAAAGCTGCCCTTGTCGCCGATGGTCACCTGGAGGATGTAGGCGTCGTAGGCGCGCAAAATCCGTTGCGCCCAGGTAATGAAGGCGTCGAGTTTGTGTTGCGCCAGCGGATCGTGGTCGTAGTCGATCCCACCGAAGCTGAGGAACAACACAACCGCTGGGCGCAACTCGGTGAGGAAGGCGCCCATCCCGGCCCGCAACCGCTCAAAGACCGGCGGCAGCATCCAGGCGCGATACCGGCTTTCGTCGAGCGCAGTTTCAGGCAGGGTCGGCCAGGGGGCAGGCGGCACCACTGCGCGCAGGGCTTGCAGCAGTGCGAAGCGTTCGCCACTTTCGGCATCCTCGCGCCACTCGGCAATAACGGCCAGGTCGCCCAGCGCTGTTGCCGTGGCCGTATCAATAAGTACATCGCCCTTCTGGGCTATATGTTCGGCGGCGGCCATGCGTTCCACCGTCGCGCCGGCCAGCACGTCGATTGTCTGAATCCCGGGATCGCCCACGAGAAAGCGCCGCACCGGGCCGCTTGCCACACCGACTTTGATCGTCAGGCTCACCGTACCGGCGCCGGGAATGTCGATCGTCTGGAACGCCGTCATCGCCTGCTGGAGCGCCAGGGCGCAGGCAGAAGACCGCACCCCCGCCGCTGGTGCGGCTCCCCCTCTCCCGCTAACGGGAGAGGGGGTTGGGGGGTGCGGGTCATCATCAAACCAACACGTAATCGCATCGCCGGCGAAGCCGATCACAGTGCCGCCATAGCGGTCGATCGCGGCGATTAGCGCATCGTACACCTGATTGAGTTGGCGTGGCAACTCCTCAGCACCGCGCTGCGGGCCCAGCAGGCGCACCAACAACTCCGTCAGGGGCGTGAAGCCGGAGATGTCCGCGAATAAGGCCGCGCCATTGCTGCGCTCGGGAAGCTCCCGCCCCTCGGCCAGCGCCTGCCGCCGATCCATTGGGATGTAGGCGATTGGTGATTCCATATGCCCACCTGCTGCTGTAGATAACCATATGGTGCGAGCGTCTAAGCGCCGCACGCTTCCGCTTCAGGC
>JBBRUG010000384.1:0-5256 GCA_038247995.1 Chloroflexales bacterium
ACGGAACCACGGAACCACGGAACCACGGAACCGCTGAGCCACGGAGCCACGGAACCACGGAACCACGGAACCACTGAGCCGCTGAATCACTGAACCGAGCAAGAACCCGTAACACTATATCCTCGGTTCCTCGGTTCCTCGGTTCCTCGGTTCCTCGGTTCCTCAGTTCCTCGGTTCCTCGGTTCCTCGGTTCCTCGGTTCCTCGGTTCCTCGGTTCCTCAGTTCCTCGGTTTCCCTCTGTGTGTCACAATAGTCCTCACTGCCTCACCGCCCACGATACTCCCCCGATACCCACCTGTTATTGTCACAGCACATTCCCACCGGCATCCCACCCAAGATCCAACCGTGCTGCAGCGGGCAGCCGGCGCCGGTGACGTTCCTCAGGAGGTGCTGATGTCTAAGCTATGGTTCTTCCCCCGCCGTAATGCAATCCTCATTGTCCTGCTCGTCAGCGCACTCGTCGGTTCCGCCTTGATCGGCCTGGCCCGTACTGTCGCCGGACAGGCGGCGCTTCAGGCCGGCGCGCCCGGCATCGTGAGCTACCAGGGTTATTTACAGGACGGTGCGAATCAACCCTTCGACGGGACGACGTCGATCAGCTTCGCGATTTACCCGACCCTCACCGGCGGGAGCGCGCTCTGGCAGGAAACCCAGAGCAATGTGAGCGTCACCGATGGCTTTTTCAGTGTGCTCCTGGGCAGTGTAACGCCCTTCACCGCAGCGGCGTTCAACCAGCCCGAGCGCTACCTGCAAGCCACCGTCGATCTGGGCGCCGGCGCAACCACGCTGCCGCGCCAACAACTCGCCGCCGTACCCTACGCGCTCCAGGCTCAGGAAGCCGCCAGCGTGCCCTGGAGCGGGATCACCGGCGTGCCGAGCGACCTGGGCGGCAGTTACGAGAATGTGATCGTCGTAGCCAAGAGCGGTGGCGACTACACCTCGGTGGCCGAAGCCCTCGCCACAACCAGCAGCGCCGCATCCACTAATCGCTACCTGGTCTGGGTGGCGCCCGGCGTCTACGCCGAAACCGAGCTGAGCCAGGTGCGCCAATACGTGCATCTACGCGGCGCCGGGCCGAATGCGACAGTTGTCACCTCGACGCGCAGCGGCGGCACGCCGGGCAATGTCTCAGCTACGGTCCAACTCGACGACAACGGATGGGTGAGCGACATCACGATCCGCAACAGCGGCACCGGCGTCTTCGGCATCGGCATCTGGAGCAATGCAGCCACCCGCGCCACGGTTGTCGAGCATGTTGTAGCCGAGGCAACCGGCGCCGGCGGCACCGGACACTACGCAGTCTATCTGAATGACGCCGAACCGACGATCCGCAATAGCCGCCTGCGCGCTTATGGCGCCACCGGCTTCGGTACCGGCGTGAACGCTGCGTTGGGCGTAGTCAATGTTGCCGGCGGCTTCCCACAACCACTGATCGAGAGCAGTGTGCTGATCGGCGGTACAAGCACCACCGACGAGAAGAGTTGTGCTGGAAATAGCGGAACAGGCTTCGCGATCCAATACACTTCAACGGCCGCCCAGGTGCGCGACAGCATCCTCTGTGGCGATCGGCGTACCATTTTTGGCGGTGTAAGCGGGATTACGCGGATCGCCCATTCGCAGATCTGGTCGAGCGGCACAATTAACTCGTACCTGGTGGAAACTAGCGGCAGCGCAACGATCCTGATCGCTACCTCGCAGGTCATCCACAGTAACACAAATAAGCTGGCGCCGGGTTCAGCGCCCACCTCGCTGCAATGCACTCAATCGTACAAGGGGGCCTACAGCGACGCGAACAGCGCGTGTGAATAGGGGGGTAGGACAATGCAGCCGAAGCAAACGACCTACACCCGCCTGGCTCTGATCAGTGTACTCGCCGGGTTGTTGTTCGCCGGGATCATCTTCGCCGCTGGGGAATCGATCCCGCACAACGCATTCACCGGGGGCGGGGGCACGCTCAGCGCCGCAGGCGTGCAATTGCGCGCCGCACTGGGCCAACCGGCTGCCGGCGCTGTAGGCAGCGAGACAACGCTCTGTAGTGGGATCATCTGTGGGCCTGGGGTTAGCGCGCCGCCACCGACGCCCGGCCCCAGCCCAACGCCCGGCCCGACAGCAACGCCCGGCCCTGGGCCAGCGCCGAGCGAAAAGCTCTTCCTACCACTTACGCAACACCCACTACCACCTCGAAATTATGGCCCCACCGCCACACCAACGCACTGTATTTATCCTACGGATCTGGCGCGAGTCCGGCGGTGATCTACGTGGATCGCTCCAGAGTGCTCCGACAGGCGATCTCCGTTATTTTGCCACCCTCAATGGTCTGGTGACGATTTTGCAAACGGCGTTGGGCGAAGCCGCCGCACCAGGCAATCTACTACCGTCGGAGCCGCCACATGAACATTGAGCAGGACAACAATGGCGCGCAGCAAAACTTCCCTTTGGAGCCGTTTCCTGATCGTTATGCTGCGCATCAGCGCTTACACACCAAGCACGCCGACAGCTAACTTCGAGCCGCCGGGATTGCGCGAACAACCTGCCGGCAAACGAATTGGCGCTGCTCGCCGAGCCGTGGCGGCTCTACTTGCCGACGCTGCGACGATGACCGAGTGACATGGTGAGCGGGTGACCCGGTGACACCTGACGGCCAACAGCACTGCCGTATCACCCCGTCATCTTGTCACCCGGTCAGGTTACGCGCTGCCGAAATAGCGCAACGCCAGGCGCAAGCGGTCTTCGAGGGTATCGGGGGCGTCGGCGGGGAGAGAGGCAATCGCAGTGGCAGCTTCGGCGCTGTTATAGCCAAGGTTGACGAGCAGTTCGGCCAGTTCGTTGTTGACGGCGGCAGCGGCAGGAGTGAGGCCGGGCATCGGGGTAGGCATGCCCTTCAGATCGAGCTTGCCCTTCAATTCCAGCACCAGTCGTTCAGCCGTCTTCTTGCCGATACCCGGCACCCGCGCCAGACGAGCGGTATCGCCCTGGGCAATGGCAAAACGCAACTCGTCGGGAGCGCCGGCCGAGAGCACATTCAGCGCCACCTTCGGGCCAATCCCGGTGACGGCAAGCAAGCTCTCGAACAGGGTACGCTGCTGGGTGTTAGTGAAGCCATAGAGGCTCAGGCTATCCTCGCGCACGATCTGCACTGTCAGCAGGAAAAGCGCATCGCCCACGGCGCCGACACTGCCCAACACGGTACGCGGCGCGTACACCAGGTAGCCTACGCCGCCCACCTCCAACACGAGGTGATCGACGGCGAGATGAACAATTGTACCGCGTAGAGAAGCGATCATAAAAGGCTCGACGTGCTAGCGTCGCCGCACGGCGCCAGCACGTCATACGATACCTTAGCGCCCAAGGCGTGCTTTAAGTTCATCGGTCAGTAACGGCAGCACTTCGTTGAGATCGCCGACGAGGCCGTAGCTGGCGATGCGGAAGATCGGCGCCTCGGCGTCTTTGTTGATCGCCACAATTGTGCGGCTACTGCGCATACCGGCCAGGTGCTGGATTGCTCCGCTGACGCCGCAGGCCATGTACAGTTTGGGGCTAACCGTCTTACCCGTCTGACCGACCTGATGTTCATAGGGCACCCAGCCATCATCAACGATCGCCCGGGAAGCGCCGTAAGCGCCGCCCAACGCTTCGGCCAGCGGCGGGATGAGCTTATAGTAGTTATCTTTGTTGCCCAGGCCACGCCCACCGGTAACAATGATCGGCGCATCACTCAGGTTCACGGCGCCGCTCTTCGCAGCGGTATTAGTTACCTTTGTACGCGCCGCAACCTCGGGCATGGCCACGGTCTGGATCGAGCCACTGCGCCCATCCGTCGCCTCGGCTTCGGGGAAGCTCTGCTTGCGCGCCAGGATCACCGCCGGCGCGCTCGCGGCCATCCGGTAGGTGTTGATCACATTTCCGCCGTGCGAGGGACGCACCACCTGGATTGCACCATCAGCCAGGCTGATATCGGTGACATCCACCGCCAGGCCGGCGCCAAGATCGGCAGCAAGCGACGCGCCGAAATCGCGCATCTGGAAGCTGGAACCGGCCAAAATAACTGACGGCTGTACCGTCTGCACAACGGCCAGCGCCGCCGCGACATACGCATCGGTGGTGTACTGAGCGAGCGCCGCGTCGTTCACCACATAAACTGTATCGGCGCCCAGCGCAACCGCCGCTTCGGCCAGCGCGCCGCCATTTTCGGCGATCACCAGCGCGGTAAGCGAACTGCTGAGCGCCAACGCCAAGGCCTTGCCTTTGCCAAGCAACTCGCGCGACACTGCGGCAACTTCGCCGCCCACCTGTTCAATCAGGACCAGTACGCTACCCATAATGCACTCCTTACGTGTTACATCGTGCGTTCCGCACGATGTAACACGTAATTAAATCACCTGGTTTTCCAAGAGCTTCTGCACCAGCGCCTTCACCTTCGCCGCAGTATCGGCGCCGGCGATCATTTCGCCTCTGGCGCGCGGCGGAGCGGGCGTGCGGGTAACCAGCGTTGTCGCAGAAGTGAGGTCAGCGTCACTCAGACCGAGGTCGGCGGCGTTCCAGACCGGCGGATCGATCTTTGCCACCCGTTTGATCTTCAGCAGCGAGGGGTAACGCGGGCTGTTAATGTCTTTGATCACACTGACCACGGCCGGCAGCGCGCCCTCAACCGTCTCGACTGTCTGCTCCAGGTGCCGTTCAGCGATGATGGTTTGCGCAGCCGGGTCGAGAGCCTGGATCTTACCAACATAGGTTAACTGCGCCCAACCGAGTTTCCGCGCCAGGGCGGGCGCAAATGCGCCACTCTCATCATCGGTGGAGTTACGCCCGGTAAGCACGAGGTCAACATCGCCAAGCTTGGTAATTGCCGCCGCAACGACACGCGCACTAGCCAGCGTGTCGAGGTTGGCGAAGGCCGGATCGCTCAGCAGCAGCGCATCGGTGGCGCCCATCGCCAACGCCCGCCGCAACTGTTCAACCCAAGTGTCGGCGCCGAGCGACAAAACAGTAAGTTTGCCGTCGTGCTGTTCGTTCCAGGCAATGCCCTCCTCGACGGCATATTCATCGAAGAGGTTCATAATCTTCTCGATCCCGTCGGCGTTCACGCTCAGGTCGTTATTAATCGCTACCGAGTTGTCGCGCGGGACCTGTTTGATACACACCACGATGTGCATAACAACTCCTTAATCGTGCGTCCGGCAACGTCGCTTACGCGCATTGCCGAGAAACGGTTTTTGGGAGGGCTGCGCCCTCCCAGGCCCACCCGTATGCGAACCT
>JBBRUG010000385.1:0-5153 GCA_038247995.1 Chloroflexales bacterium
GTAGAGCATGAAGGTCGAGCAGGAGAATTCCTTCTTTTCGAGCCAGCGGTCGGTGTAAGAGCCGCGCGCATCGGCGGGGAGCAGATTCTGCACGGCGTGGGCAAAATCGGCGTTGACGATTACGGCATCGGCCATAATCCGCTCGCCGTCGGCCGTGAGCAGGCCGCGCGCCCGCCCGCCCTCAACGATCACCTGTTTGACCGGGCGGTTGAGGTGAATCTGCACGCCAAGATCTTGGGCAGCGCGGGCAATACCCTGTGCCAGAGCGCGGAAACCGCCCTGCGGATGCCAAATTCCTTCGGCGAACTCCAGGTACGTAACGAGGCTGAATACGCTGGAGCAAGCAGTGGGGTGCATGCCCAGGTACTTGGCCTGGTAGCCGAAGGCGTAGACCAGCCGCTCGTCGGAGAAGAAGCCTTTGAAGTGATCGTAGAGGCTTTCCCAGGGCCGGAAGGGCAGGGCGGCGGCGATCTCATTCGGCTTGAGGTAAGCCAACGGCGAGCGCACCGGCGATCCGAGGTACGGCCCGTAACCGGCTTCGTTCTTCGCGATATGCTCGATATACCAGCGCTCGAAGGCAGCCGGCAAATCCGGCCCGAACGTAGCCAATTGGGCCTTGAACGCAGCGAGGTTCGACGTCAGATCGAGGTGAGTATCATCCCAGAACTTGATCCGCGTGTTTGGATCGAGCCGGGTGAGGGTCACATAATCGCTAAAACGCAAACCGCAGGCTGCGAACAACTCATCATAGACGCGCGGCACCTGCAAAATAGTGGGGCCGGTATCGAACTGATACGCATCGACCTCCAGGCCACGCATCCGGCCGCCCACCCGATCAGCGGCTTCGTAGATAGATACTTGATAACCTTGCGCCGTCAGCCGCATGGCGGTTGCCATACCGCCCGGCCCGGCGCCGATAACTGCAATCTGCTGAGTCACGGATACCTCTTTTTTATAGGAGTCAGGAGTCAGGAGGAACAAACCAGGCCCTCCAAATGCGCTGAACACCAAATACCAGATCAATTCCAGCGCAGTCAAGGGTGAGCAAGCATGCTTTCTCGGCTCGCGCTTCTGAAGCCTGACGCCTGAATTCTGAATTCTGAATTCTGTACTAGAAGTATACACCGCTTTTCGGCTACAATATGGCTCGATGCCGCGCCGACGATTGCCATCTATGCGTCTCCAGCGTCCTGGCCCAAATTTATTGCTCGCGCTGGTCGGATTATGCGCCTGCGCTCTGATCACAATGGGCGCGCTGCGCATTGCCTCGGGAGTGCGCCGAAATGTAGCGGCGCTGAGCGTTACTCCAGCGCCGTTGCCCGCCGACGCCGTGAGCATGATTCAGCCTACCAACGCTGCGCCACCGATCCTGACCCTGCCGCCGCTGACCGTCAATGACGCCCCTGCTGCGCCGGTGCGTGCCGCTACCGACCCAGTGACGATCTTGCTGCTCGGCAGCGACCGCCGCCCCGGAAGCGACGCCATTCCGCGCACCGATGCGATTATGCTGGTGCGGATCGACCCGGTGCAAGAGCGGGTAGCGCTGTTTTCGCTGCCGCGCGATTTGTGGACGCCGATTCCGGGGCATGGGATCAACCGGATCAATAACGCCTACTTGTTTGGCGAGCGAGCCGGGCCGCCGGGCGCCGGCATGAGCCTGGCGCGAGCTGCGGTGAGCAACCTGATCGGCGTCCCAATCGATTATGTCGCCCTGATCGACCTGAGCGGTTTTGCCGCGCTTGTCGATGCGATTGGCGGCGTTGTCGTCGATGTACCGGCGGAACTGATCGACCGGCGTTTCCCCACCGCCGATAACCGCACCACGACGGTACGTTTCGCTGCCGGGCCGCAACAAATGAATGGCGCAGCTGCGCTCACCTACAGCCGGATCAGAAACCCCGACCTAGATTTTGGGCGGATCGCTCGCCAACAGCAGGTGCTGCTCGCGATTGCCGAACGGCTGCGCACGCGGGGCTACCTGACCAACTTACTAGCTGCCGAAGACCTGACCGGCTCGCTGGTGGGGTATGTACAAACCGACATGCCACCAACGCAGATCACCGAACTTGCCTTTGCGCTGCGCAACCAGGATGCCGCTGCCGTCGAGCGCTATGCGCTAAGCGAAGCCGATATACAGTATGGCGTCGAAGCCGACCGCTTCGCCCTGCGCGTTCGCCCCGGCAGACTTGAAGCGTTGGTCGCGCAGTGGCTGGCAGAATAGATCCGATCCAGGGTGTCATCGTTGACGCCTTTCCCCGCCTCGTGGTAAAATACCCGCCGTTGTTAAAAATGTAGACGCACGCGAGGAGTGGTTACTGTGAGTTCGAAAATGAAGGTTCTGCTCACCGCCGATGTCGAACATCTCGGCAAGGCTGGTGAACTCAAAGACGTTTCCGGTGGATTTGGGCGCAACTACCTGATGCCGAAGGGCTTTGCCGTAATTGCTACGCCCGGCCAGATCCGCGTAGCCGAAGAGCGGATGGCCGCCAATCGCCGCCGCACTGAGGCCTCCCGCAAGGATGCTCAGGCGCTGGCCGGTCGGATCAACGGCGTTACGCTGCGCTTCACGGTGAAGGTTGGCGAGCAGGATCGGCTTTACGGCTCGGTCACCAACTCGGATATCGCCGAACTGCTCCAGTCGCAGACGGGCATCGAAATCGACCGCCGCAAGATCGACCTCGACGAGCCGATCAAGCGCACCGGAATCTACCCCGTGCATGTGCGCCTGATGGCCGACCTGGTGCCGGTGCTGAATGTCGTAGTTGAAGGCGAAGGCGGCCCAGCTGAAACAGCGCCCGCCGAGAAGCTTGAGGCGCCGACTGACGAGACGGCAACCGACGAGGAAGCCTAGTTCAGCAACCGAAGACGGGGGACAAAGGACGAAAGACGGATACTGCGACCCTTTCGTCTGCGGTCTTTCGCCTTGTTCCACCCCAAACTGAAGACCTGTCTCGATGTGCCGCGGCAATTGCCCCGGCACATCGTTCTTTCTCAGGGCCATGTGGACAACTCTGTGGACGACCTGTTGATAGGCTGGGCATACACCGAGGAAAACCAGGGGAGAGCCGATGGATCGCTCCGTTCCATTTGATTTACAATCTGAACGAGCAACGCTGGGCTCGATCCTGATTGAACGCGAGGCGATCGTGGCAGTGGCCGGTTGGCTGCCCACCGAGCACTACTATCTGGAAAAGCACGCGCTGATCTACGATGCGATGCTGGCCTGCTACAACCGGCGCGAGCCGCCCGACATCGCTACTGTCGCCGCCGAACTGCGTCGTCAGGAGCGCCTCGACCTAATTGGCGGGTTGGCCTTCCTCACCGAACTCGCCACCGAAGTACCCACAGCGGTTCACGTCGAATATTATGCCCGGATCGTTGAGCGCACCGCTGTGCTGCGGCGCCTGATCGAGGTTGGCGGGCGGATCTCCGCCGTCGGCTTTGATCAAACGCTGGAGCTGGAAGATGCGATCGACAAGGCCGAAGCTGAGCTGTTCAGCGTCTCGCAGCGGCGCGGCGGCCAGGATTTCGTGCATATCGGCACGGTGGTCAACCAGCTTTTCACCCAGATCGAATCGCTGCAAGAGCGCCGCGGCGAAGTGGCTGGCGTTCCAACCGGCTACACCGACCTCGACGAACTCACCGGCGGCCTACAACCATCCGACTTGATCATTTTGGCCGCTCGGCCGAGTGTTGGTAAAACGTCGCTCGCGCTCTCGCTGGCCTACAATGTCGCCTATACAGCGAACAATACGGTTGGTGTATTCAGCCTGGAGATGAGCCGCGACCAGCTTGTGCAGCGCATGCTTTCGATGCATACCGGCATCGATATGCAGCGCCTACGCACGGGCACGCTGCGGGCCGATGAGCTGAACCTGGCCCTGGAGGGCATGGGCGTGCTCTCGGAACTGCCGATCTATATTGAGGACACGCCGGGGCTAAGCATCAGCGAAGTGCGCAGCAAGGCGCGCCGCCTCGCCGCCGAGGCCGGGATCAGCCTGCTAATGATCGACTATCTGCAATTGATGTCGGGGCGCCGTACCGATAATCGCGTCCAGGAAGTCAGCGAGATCAGCCGGGGGCTCAAAGCGCTGGCCCGCGAACTCAATGTGCCGGTAATTGCACTTTCGCAGCTCTCGCGCGCCGTCGAAGGCCGCCAGAGCCACATACCGATGCTGAGCGACCTGCGTGAGTCGGGTTGCCTGACCGGCGAAAGCCTGGTGTATCTGCCTGACTCGGGCATCTACCGGCGTATCGATGAGCTTGTCGGGACGGTTGGCTATAACGTATTGGCGCTCAACCCCGAGACGTGGAAGCTCGAACCGCGCCGTGTCACCAATGCCTTCTGCACAGGTGTGAAGCCGGTCTATAAACTTACGACGCGCCTCGGGCGGAGCATTCGGGCCACCGGCAACCACAAATTCCTGACGATTAACGGCTGGAAGCGCCTCGACGAACTGACGCCGAACGATCGACTGGCGCTGCCCCGGCACCTTCCCGGCCCCAATGTTGCAACGATGACTGATGATGAACTGATCACCAGCGCTGTCTATTGGGACGAGATTGTCGCGATTGAGTCTGACGGCGAGGAGTGGGTCTACGACCTGACTGTTGAGGATTTCCATAGCTTTGTCGTAAATGATATTATATCTCATAACAGTATCGAGCAAGATGCCGACATCGTGATGTTCATCTATCGTGAGGAGTTATACGACAAGGAAACCGATAAAAAAGGCATCGCCGAGGTGCATATAGCGAAGCACCGCAACGGGCCGCTAGGGGTTATTCCGCTACGCTTTGAGGCCCGTACGACGCGCTTCCAGAATTTAGAGCGCTATCGCGCGCCTGAGGGGTACTAGAGCATCTACTCCATTTCTTGCAGCCAAAGGCAAGCATCTATGACCACTCCTTGGGAGCCGGTGAACGTCGAGCAGATCCGTAACCTCGGCAGGCCGCGCTACCCCATCGGCGCCACGATTGAAGTGCAGCGGAAGCAACGCTGGTACACGGCAACAATCCTCGATGAGCGTGCCGGTATCCACTACGTCGCCTACGAAGGCAAGAGCGCCGAATGGAACGAGTGGGTCGCCTCACGGCGGATTAGGTCGCTATTATGAGCTAATAAAAAACTGTTCGTACATATCCAGTTAAGA
>JBBRUG010000386.1:0-5140 GCA_038247995.1 Chloroflexales bacterium
AACCCCAATCCTATACTCCACCACCGGCAACTTCGATAACAGCCGTGGCCGGGGAATGGGTTTTCGGGAGGGCTAAGCCCTCCCGAACCCTCCCATCAAGAAACTTGGCGGATGCACCATCAGGAGTTTTAGGAAGTGATGCAACTCATCAGACAACGTTCGTTCTTCTTCCTCTGGATGACCCAACTTATTGCCACCCTGGCCAATGAGTTAACGACCATCAGCATCATTGTCCTAGTTTTTAGTTCAACCGGCTCGGCGCTTCAGGCGACCGGCGTTCTAGTCGCCCGCAATCTTCCACCACTGGTGTTTGGGCCATTTGTCGGCAGTCTTGTGGATCGCTGGCCGCGCCGCCCTGTGCTGGTGGTCGCCAATCTGGTTCGTGCCGGCATGCTTGGGGTATTTTTGTTCGCAATGGCGAACGGCATGGACGGACTCTGGACAGGCTACCTGCTGGTCTTTGGTTTGACGCTGATCGAGATCATGCACAAACCGGCAATTCTTGCCACGCTACCGGTTGTGGTGCCCACCGAGCGATTAGTATGGGCCAATAGCGTCCTTTTCACCACAACCCAAGTCGTGTTTACGATTGGCTACACGTCCGGCGGTTTGATTACCGCGACTAGTGGGCCAAATTTGCTTGCAACGCTTAACCTTGGCTTGTTTGTGCTTGCCGCCGGAAGCGCAAGCCTGATCGGCGTCATCGCCAATCCGGCCAAGTCGGTGGCGCGTGTACGCTTCTGGCGCAATGTGGCCGATGGCTTCATCTACCTCCGCGAGCATCGGCTCGCGCGCACCTTGATCACCGTCGAGTTTTTCGAGTCCTGGCCCCACGGCGCCTGGACATCGGCGCTGATGCTGTCCTTTACGGTTCAGGCACTTGGCGCCGATGTTGATGCCTGGGGGTATCAAAGCGGGGCGTTCTTCGCCGGGCAGCTCCTGGGCGCAATTCTGGCCCTCTCATTTGCGCAGCGCCTGGGAGCACGCCCAGGATGGATCATTATCGCCAACGGCTTTCTAATGAGCGCGCTGACCTTCGCCTACGCCGCTTCAACCTCAGTCATGGTCGCAGTGCTTGTCTCGATGGCGTTTGGCCCACCGTTTGCGCTCCGCGATGTCGCTCAGGACTCGTTGCTTCAGACCTCGGTGGCGTCGAACATGCTTGGCCGGGTCTATGCGCTCCGCGAGATGTTTGCGCGCATGGCCTTTTTGGTCGGCGGGCTGCTCTTCGGGCAATTGGCCGACAGTATCGGCATTCGTGAGATCTACATGATCGCCGCGCTTTTGTACGGCCTGACCGCGCTCTATACGCTCTGGAGTTCTGTCCTGCGGCACAGCCGGCTTGAAGCGACGCCGGTGCCGTAGCGTTCAGCGCAGTTCCGTGGACGCCCGCCTACAGCCCTTGCTGTTCTATTGGGTATCCTTTCCTAAAATGCTGGTTCATCTTCCGCCGTGAATTCGGCTTGATTGGGTTGGCCTCAACAGCTTGGCCCAGACGGCAAGCAGCGCCTGAGCGACGTCAGGTTGTCCGTCGATAGGCGCAGGACGAGCGCTGTGCCTACAGCATTGCGCAGATCGATTGCGCCTGCATCCCATGGCGCGAGCGCAGCGCGCCACCCGGTTCCGTGGCCGCAGTGGCTCACGCATGGTGCTCAGTGCTTAATAGTATGCCAAGCAGGACGAGGGCGAATATACCGGCAAACAGCCAGCCATTGCGCGCTGCGACCGGCGCGTGAGCTTGGGCACTGGGGGGCGCGCCTGGCCCCAACTGGATCAGATCGTCGCCGGCTTGGGCGCGCTCAATAAAGCGCTGGCAGATCTCCCGGCGCAGCGTTGGGCCGTCTTGCAGCGCATAGATCACATAGCTTGCGCCCGGCGTGACGTAGACCCCGCACTGGGATGTAGCCGGGTTAGCCGACAACACTCGGACGCGAGGTGCATCCGGCCCTTTCCAAACCGTATCGACTGCGACCGTCAGCACAATCGGCGCATCCGGATCGGGCGCGAAGCGAATGAAGGGAAACCGCCCCATGAACTGCGGTACGGCAACCGGCTCGGTAACGGCTGCAACGCGGCCAGCGATGACGGCATCAGCGTGATCACGCGCTTCCAGCGGGGAGGATGGCGCACAGGAACAGGCATAACTTAGCTCTGGCGGCCTTAGCACCAGCAACGCCAAAACGGTGCCGATGATCATCAGTGAGCGAATGGGTAAGCGTGTGTCGTGCAAGGCCCAGCGCCTCCCTTCGAGCCAATGATCTGGCCGTTGCATTGCGCCTTCCGGCAGGTTTTCTGGCTTTACGACGTGGACTGAGGCCGATCAGCAGGGAACCAGACGAGCGGGTGACCTGGTTCGAGGCTGACCCGCACACGGGTATTGAGCGGGTAGTCGTAGACGTGGTTGCAGATGCAGCGCAAGACGTGCTGGGTATCAAGTTGCACATCGTAGAGATACTCGCCGCCGCGGAAAAACCGCCCCACAATACGCCCATTGCCGTCGGGATCAGCGGTGACGGCGAGATCGTCCGGGCGCACAAGCACTTCAACGGCGCTTTGGGCGCTGCAGTCGGCCAGGCTTGGCACATTGCCCAGCGTGGTCTGTAGGCCGACCGGCGTAAGTTCGGCGGGGAGGAAACTTGCAATGCCGATGAACTCGGCCACAAAACGCGAGGCCGGGGCGAGAAAGAGTTCCTGCGGCGTGGCGACCTGTTCGAGCCGGCCGGTACGCATCACGGCCACCCGATCGCCCATAAATAGGGCTTCTTCCTGATCGTGGGTAACAAAGAGCGCCGTGGTACCAACCCGCTTGAGGATCGCGCGCACCTGAGCGCGCATCGTGGTGCGCAAATCGGCATCGAGGTTGCTGAAGGGCTCGTCGAGCAGGAGCACCGCCGGGTTGGGAGCGAGGGCGCGCGCCAGAGCGACCCGCTGTTGCTGACCGCCGGAGAGTTGGTGCGGCATACGCTGTTCCATACCGGCCAGTTCAACCAGTTCGAGCATTTCACGCACCCGCTCGCGGCGGACACGGGCGCTACCACGCAGGCCAAAGCCGACATTCGCCGCAACGCTCAGGTGCGGGAAGAGTGCGTGCTGCTGAAAGACCATGCCCACATTGCGCTGTTCAGGCGGTGTAAAGCGCCCCGATGCGGCAACAAGCTGATCGGCGATCATGATCTGGCCGCTGTCGGGCGGCTCGAAGCCGGCGATCAGACGCAAGATCGTTGTTTTGCCGCAACCACTGGGGCCGAGCAACGCCAAGATCTCGCCGGGACAGATCTGGAGGGTCACGTCAGCGACGGCGCACACCGCACCGAAGCATTTCCGCACCTGGGTGCAACAAACCTCACTCATATATGCTCACGTTGTTCGCGCGCCGCGAGCAGGGCCAGCGGCAACGACGAGCACAAAATCAACAGGAGCGCCGGGGCTGCGGCGCGGGCAAAGTAGGCTTCAGAGACGGCCGTCCAAACTTCGGTAGCCAGTGTGCGCACACCGATCGGCGCGAGTAAGAGCGTCGCGGGAAGCTCCTTCATTGCAGTTAGGAATACCAGGCTGGCCCCGGCAATGATCCCAGGACGGATCAACGGCGCCGTAACGGTAAAAAAGACGTGAAGCGGGCGGCGCCCCAGGCTACGCGCACTCTCTTCGAGGCTTGGGTGTACCTGCAACAGCGCCGAACGCAGCGCGCCGAACGCCTGCGGCAAAAACAAGATCAGATAGGCCAGAATGAGCATCGCGAAGGTCTGATAGAGGCCGCGAGCAAAGGTAATGCCAAAGAAGACGAGGGCGAGCGCCACGGCGATGCCGGGCAGGGCGAAAGCAGCGTAGGTGAACCGCTCCAGAAGCGCGCTGATCCGGCTTGGATGGCGTACCGCCAGGATCGCGATCGGCAGCGCGGCGACAACCGTAACCGCAGCACCGGCAGCAGAAGCGGTAAGCGCACTCCAGGCCGCCGGGCCGATCACACCCAGCGTTTCGCCGGCGAGCAACCCACGCGCGAGCCAGTAAAGCAGGATCGCTGTCGGCACAACCAGGCCTAAGCTCACAATCGTAGCGCAGAAGGCGAAGGCGGGCCAGCGCCAGACACCGAGCGGAATCAACGCCGGCGCCCGAGCCGCACGTACACTGCCCTGATCGTAGCGCGCCCGCCCACGCGTGCGGGCTTCCAGCGCCACAAGCACCAGCGTCAGGCCCACCAGGAGCAGCGCGAAGAACGCGGCCTGGGCGCGATCGAACGAACGATACTGCTGAAAAATCACCCGCGTGAACGTATCGTAGCGCAGGATCGCCACAGCCCCGAAATCGCGCAGCACATAGAGCGCCACAAGCAAACCACCGGCGCCGAGGGCCGGCCGCAATTGCGGCATAATCACGCGCCAGAAGATCTGCCGCCGACTATGACCAAGGCTGGCGGCAGCCTCTTCCAGGGTCGGATCCATCCGGCGCAGTGCGGCTTGCGCGCCGAGGAGCATGTAGGGGTAACTGAGGATCGTCAGGGTGAAGAGCGCGCCCCAGAAGCCGTAGATCGACGGCAGACGAGTAACGCCAAAGGGCGCTTCAAGGAACTGCTGGAGCAAACCCCGCGGGCCGAGGGCGGACACAAAAAGGTATGCACCGACATAGCTCGGGATCACAAGCGGCAGGGGTGTGAGCACAGCCCAGAGGCGCCGGAGCGGCACATCGCTACGCACCGTCAACCAGGCCAGGGGAACCGCAATCAGGCCGGCCACAGCGGTGACGGCGACTGACAAGCCGGCCGAACGGGCGACGATCAGCCAGGTATGCGGGCGCAAAAGCGACTGGATCGCCGCATCGCCGGCTTCGAGCGCACGAATAGCGAGGTAGATTGGCGGAAGCAACAGCGCCGCTACAACGGTCAGCGCGCCAAGCCAGAGCAGGAGTTGCGACCATTGGGGACGCCACGAACCAGATCGAGCGCGCGAACGGAACTGAGCAGTGCGCCTAAGCTGTGTCACAAGATTTGTTTGCTGCTGTTGTCGCGGCTACTCCACAACAACAGCAGGTGAGAATGAACGATTACGGCAACACGCCAACATCACGCAGCAGGGCGATTGTGCCTTGCAGATCTTCCAGGGCGGCCATATCGATCTGTAGCGCCGACGGCTCAAGTTCAGTCAGC
>JBBRUG010000387.1:0-5121 GCA_038247995.1 Chloroflexales bacterium
GTTTACATCGGGTTGGATCAACTTTAGCCTGGCAACGGCCCTGGCGCTCTGTGCGCTGAGTAGTTACCGCACCTGGCGTACAACTCAGCAAGTTTCGTACCTGGCATGGCTAGCGCTGCTGATTGGTTTGATCTATAGCGCGCACCTGGTTGTTTGGGGGTTACTTGCCATTACATTTGGCGTCCGCGCCGCAGCCGAACGCGTACCGCCGCGCCATTTGTTCATGTTGCTGCTCGCCGGGAGCGGTGGGAAACCGCTAATTGCACTGGCCGGGCGGCCTGGGCTGGCCGTCATCATGCTGATCGGGCCGCTTAGTTGGTGCGGCGCCTGGATCTTGGGCCGCTTGCGCCTCCCAGTGTGGTTGCTCATCAGCGGCGCACCGGCGCTGGCCATTGGGCTGTTTTTCGCTGCACAACAGGCGTTACCCTGGCTGCACACCTTCGATCCGGAGCTACGCTTCGATCGTTTTGCCCGCCTCACGTTCGGCCTGCGCACGTTTACACTCGCCCAGCAGATGCCTACGCCCGATCGGCTGTTGAGCGCCGCCAATCTGCTCATCGGCGGGCTGTTGTTGCTGCTGGGCGTGTGTATCATCTGGGCGGCACGCCGCGCCGATGATGGTTCGACCTGGCAACGTTTAGCGCCGCTCGGCGCCCTGATCGTGCTGTATGGGGCTGTGCCCAGTTTTGCCGCCGCCATTGCCGTCGTCGAACCACGAATTGCACTCTGGGGCGCGCTCCTCGCACTCACAGCCATACGTCTGCCGGCCCAGGGCCGGCTGCGCCAAACGATCGCAGTGCTGAGCCTGGCCATCGGGTTGCTTGGTATTGGTGCGTTTAGCCTGCACACAGCCCGCTTTCAACCGCAGGCCGAAGCGTGGCGCACCGCAATGGCAACCATGCGCCCCGCCCAGAGCATTCTGGTGCTGCCGCGCCCTACGCCGCTCAGCGCAACCAGCGCCCTGCGCTATATCGAAAGCTACTACGACGGGCTCTACTTCAGCGCACGTTACCCTTTGGAATACGGCGGCGTCAGCACGCGTATGTTCGGCAATGGGCCGGTGTATGTCCGCCCCGATCTCGAGATCGCCGCGTATTTCTGGCGCCCCGTCCGTGGTGCGCCGCCACTGCCTGAAGCCTGTCCGCATAGTCGGGAGCGCTTCGCTGCCGTGCTGGCCTGGGGGCAACTCGAATCCGCTCAGTACGCCGCCCTCACCGACTGCTTCGGGACAAGCTATGACGAGGCAGGATTGACAATCTGGCTGCGGGAATAGGCCTCGCCCGCCGCGCCGCGCCCCCCGCCATGTACGGGCGGGTCGTGACCCGCCCCCTACCATCGCCCCTGCCGAAAACACACCAGGGCCGACAGATCATTGCTGATCCGCCGGCCCTGCCGCCTGCCGCCTGCCCGCCTGCCGCCTGCCCCTACCGCCTAATGATCGGCAGGTAGATCTTGACGAGATTTTGCGCCGTTGCAGCGACACCGATCGTTACCTGGGCTTTGCTGCTCGCCCCGAAGGCGTCGGTCACCGTTACCTCGAAGACAAGGGTGGCTGCACTGCCCGGTGCAGCGAACACGGGCCGCGCCGTCTGCGCGCCTACCAGGGTTACACTCGGGCCACTCACCTGGCGCCAACTGAAGCGCAGCCCATCGCCATCGGGGTCGCTGCTGCCGCTCGCATCTAGGCGCACGTTATCGCTGAACTTCACCCCACGCGACGGCCCGGCGCTTGCCACTGGTGTGCCGTTTGCGCTCGCCGGGCCAACCGTCAGCGTCACGCGGTCGCTGTTGTTTCCGCCAAAGGCGTCGGTCACCGTCATTTCGAACACCAGCGTGCCCGGCGTGGCCGGCGCCACCAACTGCGCCACCGCGCTGTCGGCATTGCTCAGCATAACGCTCGGGCCGCTTACCTGCTGCCAGGTGTAGATCAACCCATCGCCGTCCTGGTCGCTGCTGCCACGCGCGCTCAACGTCACCGGCGTGCTTACCGGCACGCGCTGATCAGGGCCGGCGTTCGCCGTCGGCGGGTTGTTGGCGCTGGTCGCCGCCACTACCCGTACCGTCACCTGATCCTTGGACGATTTGCCGAAGGTGTCGGTTACCGTCACTTCAAAAACCAGCGTCGCCGGAGTGCTCGGGGCAAAGAAGCTTCCCTGCGCACCGGAGCCGTTCAGCGCCACCGTTGGGCCGCTCACCTGGCTCCACGTGAAGCTGAGCAGATCACCGTCGGCGTCACTGCTCGCGCTTGCGTCGAGAGTTACCTCAGCGTTCACCGGCGCGCGCAGATCGGGGCCGGCGTTCGCCAGCGGGGCAGCGTTAGTACGGTTAGCCGGTTCCACCAGCACCAGCACCTGATCGGCGGCGCTCGTACCGAAGGCGTCGGTCACCGTCAACTCAAACACCAGCGTAGCCGCCACATTCGGCGCGGTGAAGCTCAGCGCTACGTCGTCCATGGCCACCGCGCTCATCACCGCCGCCGAGCTTACCACCGGGCCGCTCACCTGGCTCCAGGCATAGCTCAGCGCGTCACCATCCGGGTCGAAGCTCGCTGCGCCGCTCAGGTTCACTGTGCTGCCCACCGCCACCCGCACATCAGCGCCGGCCTTGGCTACCGGGGCCGTGTTGGGCCGGTTGGCCGACTCAATGATTACTTGCACTCGGTCGGTGCTGCGCTTGCCGTATGCATCAGTCACGGTGAGCTCGAACTCCAGCGTGTCGGGCTGGTTCGGCGCGGTGAAACCGGCCTGGACCGTTTTCGCGCCGCTCAGCGTCACCGGGCCGCCGCTCACCTGCCGCCAACTGAAGGAAATAGCGTGACCATCAGGGTCGCTGCTGGCGCTGCCGTTCAGCGTCACGCTCGCGTTCACCGGAACGCGCACGTCGGTGCCTGCCTGGGCCACCGGGGCGCGGTTGGTCACCTGCGCTTGTACGCTCTGGCTCACCGACGGAGCGCCGCTGCGGCTGGCCGTGACCTTGGCCGGATAGACGCCTTCCTGCTGGTAGGTGTGGCTGACGCTGGCGCCAGTAACCGCCGGACTGCCGTCGCCGAAGTTCCAGCTAAAGCTAACGCCACTGCTGTTTGCCACACTGGCGTTGAACGTCGTGGCCTGGCCCAGCACGGTCGGGCTACTGCTGCTCGCCGTTACCTGCCCGATTGCACTGTTGATGACTGTGATCACAACATCGTCGGTCGCCGTGCCCTCCCGATTATCCGTAACCGTCAACTTGAAGGTCAATGTTGCTGGCGAACCGGGCGCGGTGAACAATGGAGTAGCAGTGTTCGCGCCGGTCAGCGTGACCGCTGGGGTGCCGATCTGCACCCAGCTATAGATCACGAAGGTGCCGTCAGGATCAGAGCTCTCAGTACCATTCAGGCCCACCGTGCTGCCCACTTGCACCGTCTGATCCTGCCCAGCCTTAGCTATGGGCAGCGTATTCGGCGGTGGGGGCGACGCAGCGCCGGCGGGCTTGACGTTGCGCACAATCACGACGACGTCCTGGTAGTCGAAGCCGCTATCGTTCTCTTCAGTCGCAACGATATAGGCATTCTCCACCACGGCGCCGGTGCTGTCGCGCAGCGGGTAGACCCGCACTTTGTGCAGCCGCGCCGCGTTCGTCTCCCACGTGTTCAGCACGTCCTCGCCGAAGACATTGCGATTATTGAAGGACGGCCAGGTCGAGTAGAAGCCAAACGCTGTCGTGCCTGGGTCGAAAGTGAGCGTCGCGCCATTCTCCAGCGCCGGGGCCAGGCGCTGGCCGTTGCTGGCGGGGTTATTGTCCACCTGGAAGAGCTGATTCTGCGTGACTTGCGCGTCATCGTGGGTGTACCAGCCGAAGCGCACAATCGGGTTGTTCGCCGTCGGACCGAACACGGCGAGCGGTTCGATCGTCACCGGCGTGGCGTTGTCGGCACGCTCGAAGCGCTGCGCCGCGATCTCCTGGCCCAGCAGCGCGCCGGTGGCGGTGCCGGTGTTGTCATGGATCTTATTGTTCGCCGGATTATCGTCGCCGACGTTGACACTGATCTCGTAGGTATCCAAGATCCACTGCAACGAAGGCTCATCCGCGCCACTGGTGCCGGCCGTACCCAGGCCGCGCAGCACCAGTTCCAGCGTTGTACCATTGGCGGCATTCGAGTTAATCCGCAGCAGCGCACTCTTCGGGCCGGCCGTCGTCGCCGTGAAGGCCACGTTCACCGTCCGCGAATCGCCGGGTTGGATCGTCGCCGGCAGACTGCCCAGATCGCCGCCGGCTACGATGCTGAATTGGCCGGCATCGGCGCCGATCATGCTCAGGCTGTTGATCGTCAGCGCGCTCTGCCCGATATTCCCAATGTTCACCTGCTGGGACGGACTGGCTCCGCCAGTACTGACCGGATCGGTGAAGATGAACGGCCCAGGCGTAGCACGAATGCGCGGCGCATTATCGCCCACCGGTCGCAGCAGCGCAATCTGGCTCGGGCTGTTGACCCTGAACTGGATCACATACAGGTTACCGTTGCGCGTATCCTCAACCAGATCCAGCGGGCCGTTGCCGGTAAAGTTGTTGTTCGTACCCTGTAGGCGCTCCCGGGCCTCGATAATGTCGAGATTCGGGCCGCCCGGCTTCAGCGCGATCAGGTCTTTGCCCTGGCTGTAGCGAGTGACGATCAGCCAGCCCTGCAGCGCCCCATCGAACGTATTGCTCTGATACTCGATCACGCCATTGGGCGACTTGTGCAGGTCAAAGTCGTAGGCCACGCCGCGATAGTTCGGGTCGGGCTGCGTGCCCACCGGATAGGCCGTCATCTCGTGTGGGTCGACGCCATTGGTCGGGTTGCCGCCGTTCAACACCCACTCACAGCGGGTGGGGTTCGGGTGGCCGTAGTAACCGCCCGGCACCACGCGATACAGATAGTCGCGCTGGGCCTTGATCCCAAACTGCGCCGGTACGCTGGGGCCGGTGTAAGGGTTGCCGTCGATCCGATTGGCACAAGCCCCTGGTGGCAGTGGGGCCGGCGTATTCGGCGAGTTACCGCCCTGAGCCGAACCATTAGTAGGCAGGTAGAGCTGGCCGTTCGAATGCCAGACGAGATCATAGGCATTGCGCACGCCGGTTGCATAAATGGTTACTGGGGCGCCA
>JBBRUG010000388.1:0-5101 GCA_038247995.1 Chloroflexales bacterium
CTGAGAATGCCACTGAGGGCGCTCCCCCCCGGAATCACTGAGGAACTGAGCCACTGAGCGCACTGAGCGCACTGAGCTGAGAATGCCACTGAGGGCGCTTCCCCCCGGGATCACTGAGGTGGCTGATGGCCACTGAGGGCACTGAATGAGTCGTGCAATGAGCCGCGCAGTGACTGCAGCTTGAACCCCTCCATTACGCTGTCCCCCACACTAGGCGCGCGCCCGACCTTCAGTTCGCAGTTCGCAGTCGGCAGTCGGCAGTCCGCAGTCCGCAGTCGGCAGTTCGCAGTCGGCAGTCCGCAGTCGGCAGTCGGCAGTTCGCAGTTCGCAGTTCGCAGTCGGCAGTCGGCAGTTCGCAGTTCGCAGTCGGCAGTTCGCAGTTCGCAGTTCGCAGTCGGCAGTTCGCAGTTCGCAGTTCGCAGTTCGCAGTCGGCAGTCGGCAGTCCGCAGTCCGCAGTCCGCAGTCCGCAGTTCGCAGTCGGCAGTCCTCAGCCCTCCTCCTCGGCTTGCTGAAGCTCACGGCGGTACATTGCGGCGTAATGACCGTCGCGAGCCAGCAGTTCCGTATGCGTACCGCGTTCGACAATTGCGCCGTTATCGAGCACCACGATCTGGTCGGCGTCGCGCACGGCGGCGAGGCGTTGGGTTACAATCAGACAGGTGCGCTGGGCCCGTTCGCCCTTGAGTGCGCCGAGGATCTGTGCCGCCGTTGCGGCATCCACACTGGAAAGCGCGTCATCGAGCACCAGGATCTGCGGGTGGGCCGCCAAAGCGCGGGCGATCGTTGTGCGCTGCTTCTGGCCACCGGAAAGCGTCGTGCCGCGCTCACCGACAACGGTTTCAAGCCCGTGCGGCAGTTGCGGCAAGTCATTGCTCAGCCCGGCCGCGCCCATCGCAGCGTGCAGATCGGCGTCGGTGAGGCCCACCCCGGCGAAGTCGATATTGTCGCGCAGCGGCAGGCCGAAAAGCAACGCCTCTTGCGGAACATAGCCGACGGCGCGGCGCAGGTGCGCAAGTTCGATCGTGCGCAGGTCGTTGCCGTCGAGCAAAATCCGCCCGGCGTCGGGGTCGTAGACGCGCACGAGCAGGCTCAGCAGCGTACTCTTGCCCGCCCCGGTTGCGCCGACGATGCCGAGCGTACTGCCCGCCGGCACGTCGAGGGTGATGTCGCGCAGCATCCAGCGCCCGGCGTACTTCACCCCGACGCCCTCGAAGCGCAGGTTGCCCTGGATCGGCGGGGCGAGCGCTTCCGGCGCATCGGCAACTCGCGGCCGACGATGCAGCAGTTCACCGATCCGGCCGGCTGCGGCGCTACCCTGCTGGAGCCGCTCGAAGGCCCGGCTGAGTTGGGTTGCGGCGTTGCTGAGCAAACCCAGGTAGACAATAAACTGCACATATTGGCCAACCGAAAGTTCGCCGTTGATGATCAGTGCGCCGCCGAAGGCCAACACCAGCGCGGCAGCCAGGCGCACCACCAGGTTCGGCAGCGGAATAATGGCATTGGAGATCAGCACATAGCGCATGTTCTCGCGAGCATACGCATTGCTGGCGCGGGCGAACGCAGCGATCGCGGGCGGCTCCTGACCGTAGGCAGTGAGCATCCGCGCGGCGCTCAAATGCTCCTGGGCGAAGGCCGAACTGCGCCCGAGCTCGCGCTGCACGCGCTCGAAGGCTACCTCAACTCGCCCGCCCAGACCGATCTGACTCGCCACGCTCACCAGCAGCATAAACACGACAATCCCGGCGAGCAGCGGGCTGCTGAGCGCCATCAGCGCGCAGCCGATCAGCAGCAAAAAGAGCGCGTGGGCCGACATCTGCAAGCCGGCGCTGAAGAAGCGCCAGATATAGATGAAATCGCTTGTGCCGCGCGAGAGCAGATCACCGGTGCCGAATTCGCGCAGGGTGCGCTGATCGAGCTGGAGCAGGCGCGCATACAGATCCTGGCCCATCGTGTAGCTGACGCCGACGGCGACGCGCCCGGTGAGCATGCGCAAGTTGTAGCGGAAGAACGCGAGAATGACGGCAAGGCCGACGAGGCCGAGGGCGTACCAGCCAATGATATCGACGCGCAGGCCGGCGCGCAATTCGTCGATGGCGACGCCGAGCAGGGCCGGGCTGAACGCGCTGGCGCTCGCGCCAATCAGCGCATAGAGCGTGCCGAGGAGCAGGTGATTGCGGTAGGGGCGGGCGTAAGGAATGAGGAAACGAAGACCACTGCCGCGTAGCATGCCGGATTTCACTGTGCCTATTATACTAGGTCTTTTACCGTCAGGAGCAGGAGAATGATCGCCAATGACGCCGGAAAGTGCGCAGTTGTATGCGCTGGCTGGCCAAAGCGCTGAAAGGTATTTCGGCCTGCAAGGCGCTCTACGGCGAAGGGTGGATCGCGCGCTGGAAAGCCCAGGCGGCGGCGTTTCCACCGACGCTGGGCGAGAAAATGGTCGCGCACTACCTAAAATTTGTTCCGATCTGGGGCTTGCAGGCGCAGTGTGCCACCCGCGCCGCTGTCGTGGGACGAGCGTAGAGCGCAAGCGACAGGCGGTTGGGCGCAGAAGCTGGCGAAAATCGACAAGGGCCGCTTGGAACGCGCACGCGTCCAAACGGCCCACTCCGCTCGTGAATCCTGTACCGGTCAGTGCCTCAGTGCCTCAGTGCGCCCTCAGTGCCTCAGTGTGCCTAAAAGAAGCCGAGCTCGTCGCGGGCCTCTTCGGTCATCAGCGACGGGTTCCAGAACGGCGTCCAGACCAGGTTGATCTGCACGTTTTCGATCTCTTTATAAACATCGCTCAGGGCCTGAACTTCCTTGCGGGCCTGCTCGATGATCTGCGGGCCGGCCGGGCATGCCGGCGTGGTCAGCGTCATGTCGATATCGACCGTTTTGCCCTCTTCAAGCACATCCACGCGATAGATCAGGCCCAGATTCACAATATCCAGGCCAATCTCGGGGTCGATTACATTCTTCAGCGCAGCGCGGACCATGTCTTCCGTGACCATATCGCAACCTCTTGCTAGTGGGTTATCGCATTCAACCATACACTTACATGATACCATACCGGTGGCGTGCGCTTGCGAAGGCAAAACGCAAAAGCGCACTACCGTTACATCGCACATGTTCCTGTAGCCCGCAAGCCAGAAAAGAATAGCCCCCCATGATTCAGTTGCTCATCGATAGTCCGCTCCTGCTTCTGTTCACCGTTTCTGCGATTGGCTACCTGCTTGGGCGCATCCGCATCGGCGGGGTGAGCCTCGGCGTGGCGGCGGTGCTCTTTGTCGGCCTCGGCTTCGGCGCACTCAGCCCCGAACTGCGCCTGCCCGAAATCATTTATCTGCTGGGCCTGGTGCTCTTCGTCTACACAATCGGCCTGAGCAGCGGCCCCAGCTTTGGCGCATCGCTGCGGCGCAAAGGCCTACGCGACAACATGCTGGTGCTCGGGGTGATTATGCTCGCCGCTGGCCTCACGGTAGTCGCCCAGCGCCTGATCGGCCTGAGCGTGCCGGTGGCCGCGGGCATGTTTGCCGGCAGCCTGACCAATACCCCCGCGCTGGCCTCGATCTTGGAGCAACTGCGCCGCAGCGGTGTGGAAGATCCGGCTGCCCTCGCCGAGCCGGTCGTCGGCTACTCCATCGCCTACCCTGTGGGCGTGCTCGGCATGATCCTGGCCCTGTACGTTTGCCAGCGGATCTGGAAAGTAGACTACCCCACCGAGGCGCACGCCCTGCGCGCGCTCGGCGCCGGCGGCGAAGACCTGATCAGCCGCACCATTCGGGTCAATCAGCCCGCCGTAATCGGTCGCAGCGTCGCCGAACTCATGGCCGAAGGCCGCTGGGACGTGGTGTTCGGGCGCATTCAACACGACGGCACTATGGCGCTGGCAACCAGCAGCACCCGGCTCAGCACCGGTGATCTGGTGAGCGTAATCGGCGGCGCCGAAGAGGTCGAGCGGGTCAGTAACGCGCTCGGCGAAATCGCCCTCGACCCGCTGGAACTGGATCGGCACATACTTGATTTCCGGCGCGTTTTTGTGAGCAGTTCGGCGGTGGCCGGCAAGCGTCTGCGCGATCTCAACCTGCCCATTCACTACGGCGCGATCATCACCCGTGTGCGCCGCGGCGACGTTGATCTGCTGCCCCACGGCGATACGGTGCTGGAACTTGGCGATCGCGTGCGCGTGGTTACCCGCCGCGAACAGATGGACGCCGTCAGTCGGTTTCTCGGCGACTCGTATCGCTCACTCTCCGAAGTGGATGTCGTTTCGCTCGGCCTGGGCCTGATGCTCGGCCTGCTCGTCGGCATGATCCCGCTGCCGCTGCCGGGTGGAATCACCTTCACGCTCGGCTTTGCCGGTGGCCCGCTGCTCGTGGCCTTGTTCCTGGGTTGGCGCGAGCGCACCGGGCCAATTGTGTGGAGCCTGCCCTACAGCGCCAACCTGACCTTGCGCCAGTTCGGGCTGACCCTGTTTCTCGCCGGTGTCGGCACCCGCTCGGGCTACAGCTTCTTCAGCACTTTTGCCCAGGGCGGTGGCCCGGCGATCTTTATTGCCGGCGCGCTCATCACATGTATCAGCGCCATTACGCTGCTCTATATCGGCCACAAAGTATTACACATCCCCATGAGCCTGCTGAGCGGCATGCTTGCCGGGATGCAAACCCAACCGGCAGTCCTTGGCTTCGCCGGCGAACAAACCCACAACGACCTGCCCAACATCGGCTATGCTACCGTCTACCCGATCGCAACCATCGCCAAGATCGTGATCGCGCAGTTGTTGTTGGGCTTTTTGGGGTAGCGGTTCGCAGGGCGGCGCTGCCCCCTGCACCCCGTTCTCTTCGGCTGGCGCCGAGCGGTTTGCAGGCGGCGCTGCCCCCTGCACCCCCGCTGAAGGGCGTGCCGCCCTCCAGACCACCCTGCATGTGTGGCCGCCGTGTGCCGACTGGCCCGTTGCGAGTCGGCTGGCGCCGAGCGGTTTGCAGGGCGGCTCCGCCCCCTGCACCCCCGCTGAAGGGCGTGCCGCCCTCCAGACCACCCTGCATGTGTGGCCGCCGCGTGCCGACTGGCCCGTTGTCATGCCTTCACATGCTGACGCACTAGTACATCCACGAAACC
>JBBRUG010000389.1:0-5100 GCA_038247995.1 Chloroflexales bacterium
AGCGAAAAGCGAAAAGCGAACTGTAAACTGGTCAGGCTAAGCGGCGGCGGACTAGTTTACGCAGTTCCATGAGCCAGAGTACGCTGCTGGCCACAGCGATGCAAAGCAGCCAGTCGTTCAGGGCAAGCGGGACGGTGCCAAAGGCTTGTTGGAGTAACGGAACATAGACAACCAGGATCTGGAGCAGAAATGAGACGGTGATGGCGACCCAGAGCCAGGGGTTGTGGAACAGGCCGCTGAAGGCGCTGCGGGTTTCCGAGCGGGCATTAAAGACGTGGAAGAGTTGGAAGCAGACGAGGGTAGTAAAGGCGATTGTCTGGGCATAGGGCAGGGTGCCGTCGCCAGCGATCAGGCCGCCGGGCAGGCTGGCATCCATCACGGCAAGGGTGCCGGTGCCCATGATCGCCCCAACAAAGACGATATCGAGCCACATGCGCCGGGTGATCACGCGGGTCTGCGGATCGCGTGGGGGGCGGGTCATAACATCCGGATCAACCGGCTCAATGCCGAGCGCAAGGGCCGGACCGGCGTCGGTGAGCAGGTTGATCCAGAGGATTTGCACGGCGAGCAGCGGCACGACAATCACGGCGTCGGTGTTTTCCTGTAGCCCGATCACCCCCGCCAGCACGACGCCAAAGAACATGGTAAACACTTCGCCAATGTTCGAGGCGAGCAGGTAGCGCAGGAACTTCTGGATGTTCGCGAAGATCCCGCGGCCTTCTTCAACTGCGGCGACGATCGAGGCAAAGTTATCGTCGGTGAGGATCATGTCGGCGGCGCCCTTGCTCACATCGGTGCCGGTGATGCCCATTGCCACGCCGATGTCGGCAGCTTTGAGCGCCGGGGCATCGTTCACGCCGTCGCCGGTCATGGCGGTAATGGCGTGGTTAGCCTTGAGCGCCTGGACAATCCGCAGTTTGTGCTCGGGGGCGACCCGCGCATACACCGAAACATCACGGACAAGTTCGCGCAACTGCTCGGCGCTGGTTTGTTCGAGTTCCGCGCCGGTGATGCTGCGGGCACCATTTGAGATCATGCCGAGTTCGGTGGCGATGGCGATAGCTGTGGCCGGATGGTCGCCGGTGATCATAATCGAGCGGATGCCGGCATTTTGAGCGGCGGCGACAGCCTGCTGCGCTTCGTCGCGGGGTGGGTCGATCATGCCCAGCACGCCGAGGAAGATCAGATCGGACTCCTGGTCGGGGCCGAGTTCACCATTCAGTACATCGTTGGCAAGTAAGCGATAGGCCACACCGAGCGTGCGCAGGGCTTCATTGGCCAGGGTTTCGACGTTGGCGAGAATCGTCTTGCGATCAGCGTCGGTGAGCGGTTGCACTCCAGATCCAACCCGCTGGTGAGTGCAATTGGCCAGCAGCACATCGGGGGCACCCTTGGCAAAAAGAACCAAACGGTCGCCGCGCTCGGCATCGGTGTGCGCGGTGCTCATGAGCTTACGCTCGGAGGTGAAGGGGGCTTCGCCGATGCGCGGGAAGCGTTCGGCCAGTTGCGCTTCAGGCAGCCCGGCTTTGCGCGCTGCAACATGCAGGGCGCCTTCGGTAGGGTCGCCCTGGATCTGCCAGCGCCCATCGTCGTCCTGAACCAGAGCGGCATTATTGGCCAGATCGGCGGCGCGCAAGGCGCGTTCAACCTCGGTGCGCAGTTCAGGATCGTTGAGCGGCGCGTCGTTTTGGATGAGTTCGCCTTCGGGCGTATAGCCGACGCCGGAGAGATCGACCCGCCCGCTAGCCGTGATCACGGTCTGCACCGTCATCTCGTTTTTGGTGAGCGTGCCGGTTTTGTCGGAGCAGATTACCGTGGTTGAGCCAAGGGTTTCCACGGCGGCGAGGCGGCGCACGATCACATTGCGGCGGGCCATGCGCTGCATGCCGAGCGAGAGCACAATGGTGGTGATTGCCGTGAGGCCTTCGGGCACGGCGGCGACGGCGAGTGAAACACCGAGCAGCAGCACATCGACCAGGTCGCGCAGGGCGCTAATCTCGCTGAGCAGCAAGATCGCGCCACTCATGACCAGGGCGATGACAATCACCCCAATTCCGAGGGCGCGCCCGACGCCGGCGAGTTCGTTCTGGAGCGGTGTCGGATCGTCGGGAGTAGACTGGAGCGTATCGGCGATGCCGCCGAGCACAGTTTGTGCGCCGGTTGCGGTTACCAGCACGCGGCCACGCCCAGTGGTAACGGCAGTACCGCTGAAAACCATACTGCGCCGATCGCCGAGGGCGGCGTCGGCTGGCACAGGGTCGCTGCTTTTGCTCACCGGCGAACTCTCACCGGTGAGCGTAGCCTCGGCCACGCGCAAGGCAATGGCCTCGACGACACGGCCATCGGCGGGGAGGGTATCGCCCTCTTCGAGCAATAAAAGATCGCCGGGCACCAATTCGGCGGTTAGCAGTTGCTGGGTTTGCCCATCGCGGCGTACGCGGGCGAATGGTGCCGTCATGGCTGCTAGTGCGGCAACGGCTTCTTCAGCGCGCTGTTCTTGCACGAAACCAAGCACACCATTCAGCAACACAATCGCCAGAATAGTGAGCGCTTCAAAAGGGATCGGTTCATCGCCCTCGATCAACCAGGCGCTGAACGAGACGAGCGTCGCAATGAGCAGCAAGATGGTCAGGGGGTCACGAAACTGATTGAGGAAGCGCAGCCAGGCCGGCGCAGGTGCGACTGTAGGTAGTTCGTTGCGCCCATAGCGCTCAAGACGCGTACGTGCTTCGGCGCTGCTCAAGCCATCAACATCGTTGGCAGCCAGTTGAGTGCGCAAGTCGGCAATAGATTGGTTGTGCGGAGAAGGCATAAAAATACAGCAAGATCCATTGCGTATTGCGTGTTGCTATGCCTTCGGCTACAGGCGCAATACGCAGTACGCAATATGGTTACCGTTGCATGCGCCCGTAGAGGAACGTGCCGGCGGCAGCGATAAGCAGCACCACGCCGAGGGCAAGCGTAAGGGTGGGCGGCAGACCAGGCGCCAGTGTAGGCGCCGCTTTGGTCGCCTGCTCATCGGGAGGCGCATAAGCTTCTGCCGTTGTAGCACTATCTATGCCAGGTTCAGCCGCCGGAGCGGGCACGGCCTCCATGGCCGCCGTTCCGCCGCCACTCGGCAGCGGCGCCTGAGCAGCCGCATCGTCTTGGACGGCGCTATCTTCGGCGGTGCTCATCGACGCCTCGGGAACTGCTGCCGTTTCCTGGAGGCGCATAGCTTCGGCGGGAGCCATGGTTGCCGCGGGAACGGCTTCGACACTTAGATCGCCGGCCTCGCCTTGGGCTTGCATCGGTGCGGGAACGCTTTCAAACGCTACAGGCGCCATGTTGGGCGCAGCAAGCAGTTGCACACTGGCGAGTAAAACAAGCGCCATGCCGGCCAATCCGCTGCTAAATTGGAGTACCCAGGCGAACGGGAAGAAGCGCGCGCGGCGCGGCGCCGTTGCCGGGTCGAGGGTGAATGAGCGCGGCAAGCGCACCGGTTCAAGATCACGCAGCAGTTCAGTGGTCGTGCGCAATTCGGCTAGTTCGGCGCGCAAAAGTGGTTCAGCGCGCAGGCGCTCTTCCAGGCCCACGCGCTCGGCGACACTGAGTTGATTGTCGATATACGCCGATAAAAGCTCAAGATCGGCATCAGTCGGCGTATTCGGTTGAGGCTGTAAAGTATTCATGCATTCGGACGGCCGCTACACCGAAACGAGCGAGGGGCCGAATTGATCTACGTACCGACGGTGGGCCGCCGATGTGTGCCATCTGTCAGCTACACATCATCATGACGGAATTTTGACGGCAGCAGTTCCCCGGCGCGTAAAATATCGCGCAGCCGGGCACGGCCACGGCTTAAACGCGATTTTACCGTGCCGAGATTGGTGTTGGTTACTTCGGCGATCTCTTCGTAGGCGAGGCCCTGCACGTCGCTGAGGATCACCACGACGCGCTGATCTTCGGGTAGTTGGGCAATGCCGGCAGTAATTGCGGCACTCAACTCCTGGCGTTGGGCAGCAGCGTCGGGCGATTCGGCCGGGTCGGGCAGATCGAAGCCGCCGCCGTTTTCGTCCTCGTCGCCGAAGGTGGCATTGAGTGAGACAGCCGGACGGCGCTTGCGCGCCCGCAGCGCGTCGTAGCAGGCATTCGTCGCGATCCGCAAAATCCAGGCCCGAAAGATGCCGCCGCGAAAACGATTCAGGTTCTTATAAGCTGAGATGAAAGTGTCCTGCGCCACATCGGCAGCAGCGTCGGGGTCGCCGAGCATGCGCAAGCAGAGGGTATAAACACGCCCTTCATAGAGCCGAACAAGCTGATTAAACGCTTCAACGTCTCCACGTTGGCCGGCTTCAACGAGGCGCTGATCTTCATTCGACATATACGGACAGCCTATAACAAGCGGAGGCGGGCACTGTGCGCGGCGAATTATAGCAGAGTTCGGTTGAGCAGTGAGGAGGGGGACGGAGGTGAGGGCGTTCGGCGGCCGTGCACCGACTTTGCTGCTGCCCTGCCCCGCAGGCCCGATGAATGCGTGACGGCGGTGGATGGCGTATACTTAGGCTATGAAGATCCCTGAACTCACTGAAACCTTCACAATCCTGGCCCTGGAGACTTCGTGTGATGAGACGGCGGCAGCGGTCGTGCGCGGCGGGCGCACCGTGCTGGCGAATATTGTCGCCTCACAGATGGACATGCACCAGCGCTACGGCGGCATTGTGCCCGAAGTCGCTTCACGCCAGCATATTTTGGCCCTCGCCCCGGTGATCGAAGAAGCACTGGCCGTACTTCCCGGTGGCTGGGAAGACGTCGATGCGATTGCCGCCACCCACGGCCCCGGACTGAGCGGCGCCCTGCTCACCGGGCTCAATGCGGCCAAGGCGATCGCATGGCAGCGCGACCTGCCCTTTGTGGGCGTTAACCATCTGGAAGCCCATATTTATGCGAATTGGCTCGTACCAGAAGGACAAGAGGACAAGGGAACAAGGGGACAAGAGAAGCCAGCAATCTTGAGCAGTGTTGCCCCCACCCCCCCCGAACCCCCAACCCCCCCCGTAACCGGGGGTAACCGGGGAGGCCCCGGGGGACGAGGGGGGGCCACCAGGGGGGGGGGTTGTG
>JBBRUG010000390.1:0-5096 GCA_038247995.1 Chloroflexales bacterium
CAACGTCGCTGATCCGCGCCATCCGCACCCCCGACCCCCGCTCCGTCAGGCGGAGAGGAGGAGCCGGACGGCAGTACGATGCCCGATCTCCCTGCTCCCGTTCAGGGAGCGGGGACGGGGGTGAGGGCGTTCGGCGACCGTGCACCGACGTTGCTCAAGCCCTGGGTTTTGGGATGCTTGTGCGGCTGGATGCCAGCCTTCTCTAGCCGGCATAGCGGCGGGCAACGCCGGTTATACTTCAGCGGGCGTTCAGCTTGGACGCTGAAGAGGGAAGTACGACTGCAATGCAGACAGCCGAAGCGACGCCGATAGGTTCGGCGCGACGGGGACGGATGCTCGTCATTGGCCTGGCATTTCTCGGGTTTATCAGCCTGGGCTTGCCGGATGGATTGCTCGGTGTAGCCTGGCCTTCGATGGCGGTAACGCTGGATCAGCCGATTGGGGCACTCGGCACGATCGCCCCCTTTTTTATGGCCGGGTTTCTCGTTTCAAGCATTTTTAGCGGGCGCTTACTGGCTCGTCTGGGAGTGGGCCGGTTGTTGGCGTTAAGCTGTCTGACGACGGCGACGGCCTTGCTCGGTTTTGCTGTTGCGCCATGGCTGGGCCTGCTTTTTATGGCCGTGCTGCTCGGTGCGGGCGGTGGGGCGATCGACGCCGGCCTGAACGCCTATGCTGCGGTGCGCTTCAGCCCGCGGGTGATGCAGTGGTTGCACGCCTGCTACGGCATCGGCGCAACTGCCGGCCCGGCGCTGATGACGGCGCTACTGGTGGCGCAACGACCCTGGCAGCTTGGTTATGTGATGGTAGCCGTAGGCCAGTTGTTCCTGGCGCTCTGTTTCATCCTGAATCGGCGGCGCATGGAGGCCGGCGACGCGAACCGGGACGCCGAAGAGCCGACCCCCTCGGTGGGCCTGCGCGCCGCCCTGCGGCGTCCAATCGTCTGGCTGAGTATGCTGGTTTTTATTGTCTACACTGGCTTTGAGGTGGCGGTTGGGCAGTGGAGCTATACCTTGCTCACGATTGGCCGCGGCGTGGCGCCGGAAGTGGCCGGGCAGTGGGTGACGCTCTTCTGGGGCGCACTGACGGTAGGGCGTATTCTGGCCGGCCTCTTCGGTCATCGGCTGACGCCGGTAATGCAGCTTTGGGGCGGCGCAATCGGTGCAGCAATCGGCGCAGTGCTGATCGGGCTCGGCAGCGGGCCGGTTGCAAATGTCAGTGGGCTGGTGCTGGCCGGGCTGAGCCTTGCGCCGATCTTTCCGGCGCTGATCGCTACCACGACGGAGCGCGTGGGGCGCAGTTACGCCCCAGACACGATCGGATTGCAAGTAGCTGCGGCGAATATCGGCGCGGCGGGTATTCCCTGGCTGATCGGGCAGGCGGTGGAGGCGACAACGGTGAATGTGATCGGGATTTGCCTCGTGATTGCCGCTGTCGTTTACCTCGGACTGTTTGCCGGGTTGATGCTGGCCGCGCGGCGGAGGTCGGTCTAAATTGTAAAAAGTTTATTAAGAATACGTTTATAGGTGCGGGCAACGGCGCCTGCTCTCATTCAGATAGTAGCAACCGGAGGTCACTTGTGCATCATATTCAACGCATCACAGCCCTGCTCATCGTGACGATTCTGGCGGTTGGGATTATTGGCGGCACGGCGGCGCAACCGCCCGCAACGACACTGTATTTGCCATTGCTGCGGACGGCTTTTCAAACCGGGCCTAATACGAATCTGAATGTGGCTACGGCAACCCACTTGGGCGGCGCGGAGGCGGATCGCGGCACAGCCGTCGATATTGGCCCCGACGGCACGATCGTCATCGCCGGCGTGCTGCCGGACTATGCGCCAACAGTTGACGTAACGATACTGCTGAACGGCACCTCGGGCGCCGTTATGCGCTTTGATCGCACCGGCCAATCGCTGATCGCATTCACGCGGATCGGTGCAAGTGTGAATGATCTGGAGATCAGCCCCGACGGAATGATTATTGTGTGCGGCGATTTTGGGCTTGCCGCGCTTGATGCGACGGCGAGCGACGTGCTGTGGAGCGCTGCGCCGGGCGTTGGGAAGCGCTGTGCAGTGGGCGAAGACGGCACGGCGGCGGTGCTGGTGGGTGGCACAGCGTATGCCTATGATGCCGAAGGCGCGCCGCTCGGCAATTGGGCCGTGGCCGGTAGCGCCCAGAACGACATTGCGGTTGATGGCCGAAATAAGTTGGTGATCGCCACCGGGTTTACCCAGGTGGCTTCCAAGTTGCAACATCCGTTTATCCGTGGTTACAACTACAGCGGTGAACTACGCTGGCGCAGCTACGATTTTCCGGCTCAGGTCGGAAACCTCACCGCCGACACACGCGGCGAGCGGATCGCGCTTGGACGCGACGGCAAGCTTTATTTCACCGGCTCGATCAACGGCGGCACCGGGGTGTCGGTTTTCAGTCGTGACCCGCAGGACGCGAACCGGAGTGCAAATGCCCGAACCGTGCAGACCGACAACTACACCCGACCAACCAATGTCGGCAATGTGAAGATGCTCTGGTTCGGGCGCTTCAACCCGGCCGACGGTGCGCTGGAACTCGGTCAGTCGGTGCTAACGCGGCGGGATAACGGCCAGGGCAATTCGATTGGCGGGGAGGCGATCACGGCCGACGCCGACGGCACAGTGTATATCGCTGGCTCAGCAAGTTCAGCGATTGCCGACCGCGACGAGGTGACGATTTCCGGCGCGCCGATCGGGGCGTATGGCTCCTTCGACGCCTACGTGCTGGTAGTGTCGCCCGACTTTACGCAGCGCAAGCATTGGGTGGCCTTCGCCGGGCCGACAGGCGGGCGGGGTGGGGTGAACGGCGTGGCGGTGCGCAATGGCGCTGCGGCGCTGGCGGCAACCCTCAACGCCGGCGCGTTCATCACCCGGAATGCCGTGCAGGCTGTACCGGGCGGTGATACGGAAGCGTATCTGGCGGTGTGGGAGCAGTAGGGCCAAGACGCAGGCGGCGCGCGGCAAGAAGCAGACCGCACAGCGCGTGCCAATGCGGTGTGCATGCGCCCGACGCTCAAAGCGGTCGCTTGTTTGTACACTACAGCGGCCAGCATAACGATTGAGCCGTCCGCTTCGCGTGGGGCGGCTTGCCGCGCGCCCACAAGGGGCGCAGTGGAATGCCCACTGCTCTAGGTCGAGTGCCCGCGCACCAGTGGTTTGCGGGCACCGAGCGCCCTTCACTCGTTGCGGAGCGCCGTAACTGGGCCAGTTGCGCGTTCCGCGGCTCGATTGGCGCACGTTGCTTTGGCGCTACCTCGTGCAGACGCCGACCGACTTTGCCGGTTTCGACCGCCGCTTTGTCGGCCAGGGCACCTACCTGGAGATGCTCGATAGCCAGTCGTTACGGGTATATGTTGTGGTGGATACGAGCGGATCGATCGCTAAAGGGGCGCTGGAACTGTTCATTGCTGAGGTGCAGGCGATCTTGCGCGCCTATCCGCATCTGCGCTGCGAGCTCTTTTATGCCGATATGAAGTTGTACGGCCCGTATCCGCTCACGGCGCGCAGCGAACTGCCCGCGCCACAGGGCGGCGGCGGCACCGACTTTCGGCCCTTCTTCCGCGCATTGGCCCAGCGCAGCGATCCGCATGCGGCGTCGGTGGCGATCTACCTGACCGACGGCTGGGGCGCTTTTCCGTCTGCCCCGCCGCGCTGCCCAACGCTCTGGGTGGTCACTCCCGGCGGGCGTGATCTTGGCGCATTTCCTTTTGGCGAGGCGATGCGGCTGCTGCCCGCGGCGTAGGCGTACGGCGTGAACGGTTACTTGCGGCCCCTGGCTGGTCTTGGTAATCCTCAGCCACACTTCGCCATACGTGTACTTCGTGCTTTCCTCGCTCGGCGCTAGCTCTGCATGCGTGAGATCAAAGAGTTGGTCGACCTGCGCGTTGGGGGAATACGCGCCCTGAAGGGCGCTGCTCTCGGGTGCGGAGCAATGGGCCGCTGAAGCGGCTACGCGGTTGATCGCGGAATGGGCATGCGTGGCGGCACCGCCCACACCCGGCGGCAACGCAACGGACGCAGGGCTACGCGGTTGATCGCGGAATGGGCATGCGCGGCGGGGCCGTTTCCCATAGCACGGCTTCGGCTTCCGGCGTTAAGCCGTAGGCCGCGTTGACCAGCGCGGCGAGGCGTTGTTCCAGCCGCAGCGCTTCATGCCCGCTAGCGTGTACGTTGGCGCTGTGATATACTTTGAACAACCGTCAACGAGCATCTGCTTACAACGTGAATGCTCAGTGAATGCGCCCCTAACGCGCGTATATGGCGTACCACATCGGAGGGTACTGATGACTCTGACATCCGTCAAGGCACAAGTGACCCAGGCCCTTGACACCCTGAGTGAGGCAGAACTTCAGCAGGTTGCTGACTATGTTGCTTTTGTCCGCTTCCGTGCCCGGCTCGCACCGCTGCCATCGGGTGATGCAACCCAACTAGCAACACTCTACAAGGAATTTGAAGATGAGGATCGCGCGTTGGCGGAAGTGGGGCTAGACGAATATTGTGCTCGTCTGCAAACTGAGGATCAGCAATGATCTTCATCCGCGGTGAGATCTGGCTCGCCGACCTGAATCCAATCCGCGGTTCCGAGCAAGCCGGCATTCGGCCGGTACTCATTTTCCAAAACGATACCATCAACCGCTTTAGAACCACTGTCATCACGATCCCGTTTACAACCAATCTGCGACGGGCTGCGCTGCCGTCGTGTGTGCGGGTTGCCGCAGACGAGGGCGGTTTGAGCAACGACTCGGTTGTGTTGTGTCACCAACTACGGGTCTTGGATCCGACGCGTTTGATTCGGCGCTTGGGTAGCGTGAGCCAGCAGACGATGCTTGAGATCGAGCGGTGTGTCCTCTTTACGTTGGGGATCGTCTAATCGGCTAATCCATAGTCGCAGGCAGCAGGCGCCCACGCACACTTCGCCATACGTGTACTTCGTGCTTTCCTCGCTCGCGCTAGCTCTGCATGCGTGAGATCAAAGAGTTGGTCGACCTGCGCGTTGGGGGAATACGCGCCCTGAAGGGCGCTGCTCTCGGGTGCGGAGCAATGGGCCGCTGAAGCGGCTACGCGG
>JBBRUG010000391.1:0-5064 GCA_038247995.1 Chloroflexales bacterium
AAACACGCCACCCACAATTCTTCCTGATCCAGCTCGCGCATCTCGATCATAAAGTACTGCGCGATGTCGGCGGGCGAGCGCACCTGGAGGCGGCCCGCGTAGCCGGCGATCATCAGCCGGCGTCCGATCTCCAGCGCGGCTTTGAGACTGGCGGCCTTGCGGGGTGTGCCCAAACTGGCAGCGACAGCATGGAGATCAGCACGCAGCAGCCCCAGCCAGCCGTGAAACGTGGTGAGCGTTTCCGCGCAGATGGCAAGGTCGTGCTGACCGGAGACAAGCGCGAGCAGTTCGGCATCGCTCAGTGCGTTCGGGCCGTGATCGGCGATGCGGCTCGCAGGGCGCTCGTGGAGGGGAAGTTCGCGGATCCGCATCAGCGGCCTCCCTTCGCGGCGCGATCGACGATGTTCACGCTGCGCAGGGCAACGACGAGCCGATAGCCTTGTTGGATGAGCCGTGCGACCCGCTCGGCCGCTGAGGGGTTGCGCAAGACGAGATCGGCGTATTGCGTTTCGAGCTGCTGATGCGAACGCTGTCCGCCGCGCCGCCCGTATGCGGCGGCGTTCGCGCTGGTGAACCGTGTCATTGCTGTGCCCTTTCGGTGTCGCTGGAAACCTGGGCACACCGAACCAGCCGCGTCGGCGGCTGGTAAGCACTGGTGGGTAGTGGCGATATGATACTAGCTGTACAAGGCTCCATTGGGCAGGCCACCCCGATCCAGGAGTGCGGCAACTGTCGGCTGCGGATGATTGCCGCATAAAGCTGATCGCGGCGTGCGCTTAGGCCGGCTCATCGGCCCGAAACGCCTGGATCGCCGGGTGCTCGCGCAGCTTGGCCAGGGCAGCGGCGATCACCTGACGCACCCGCTCGCGGGTCACCCCTTCCGCTGCGCCGACGGCTTCTAACGTTGCGTTCTCGCCGGTATCGAAGCCGAAGTACGCCCGCACGATCCGCTGTTCGCGTTCGGTCAGGCAGGCAGCCAGCACGGTGGCGAGTTCGCGGTGCTGCATTGTCGCCAGCACCACGGTGTCCGGCACATACCGCCAATCCGCGATCAGATCGCCGCGCTCGGTCGTCGCTTCGTCGGGTCGCAGTGGGGCATTGAGCGACTCGGCATCAGCATCGAGCGCAGCAAGGGCGGCGACCTGACGCGGGTTCCAGGCCAGTGCTGCGGCCAGTTCGGCTGCGGAGGGCGGGCGGTTCAACTGCACGGTTAGCTGCGCCTCGGTGCGCCGCTGGAGCGCCCGCCGCTCGTGGAGATGCACCGGAATGGTGATCAGCCGGCCCTCGGCGATGATGCCGCGCCGGATGGCCTGGGTAATCCACCAGGTGGCGTAGGTCGAAAGCTTGCCGGCCTTGGCCGGGTCGAAGCGATCGACGGCGCGGAGCAGCCCCAGCGTGCCGAAGCTGATCAGATCCTCCAGGGTGAGATGGGGCCCGGCGCGGCGCTGAAAGCGGGTGGCCAGCGCTACGACCAGGCGCATATTGTGGCGTACGAGCGTGTCGCGTGCCGCAGTGGCGGTGCTGCCGCCGGCGCGCATGGTGGCGATCAGGGCGACTTCGTCGGCGGGCGAGAGAATCGGATGGTCGGTCAGAGCGGCGATGGGATTCGTCTCCAGGTCAGGCAGCATGGGGCACCTCCAGCAGTTGATAAAAGAGCCGGTCGGCTTCACCCGCAAACACCTGCGCGTTGGTCAGCGTGACCACCGTCAGGCCTTGCGCCGCCAATGCCGCCGTGCGGACGGCATCGCGTTCGGCGGTCAGCCGGTGGACGCCGCCGATGACCTCGATCACCAGGGCGTGCGTGGGTAACAGCAGGTCGCAGGCGTAGGGGCCGACGCGCGCCTCGATCAGGCCATCCGTTGCGGTGAACGACCAGCACGACGAATCGGTGCGATACCGGCTCCATTCCCAGACGTCGGTGTAATTGGCGTGGAGCACAAACCCGGCATGGATCAGTTCCCAGTGCAGCGCCGCCTCAGCCGGCGTGGGGTTCGCGAGCCGCCAGCAGCGCCGCTGCTCGTGCGCCGCCGTGAGGATCGCCTGCATCTTGGTGGAGCCGTGCTTCGCGACGGCGCGTTGGTAGAGGGCGCGTTGATGGGCACGGTAGCCGTCCTCGCCCAGGGCGTGGCGGACTTGCGCCTGGCGGGCGATGCCGCCGGCGCGTTGTGGAGCGCTCATGACGCTACCTCGTCAGTGAGCCGACCGACGGCGGCGAGAAAGCGCTGGATGTCGGCGGGGTCACGCAGGCGGAAGCGCTCACCATTGAGTGCCGTCACTCGAATGACGACGGGTTGCTCCGGGTTGGACGTATCGTTGCCGTTCGCGTCGAGGAGGGTGTAGGTGCAGCGGTGCAGCGGAAAGCCGCCAGCGCGGCAGTGGAACAGGGCGGCGTCGGTGATCGGCGTTTCAATGAAGGGGTGCATGCAGGGGCCTTTCTGATCAAGGCAGATACCTGCATACGAAAAAACCACCGCAGCGCGGTGGTAGATTTACATTGCCCTATGGATTGGCGTGGGGAGGTTACGGCGTGGGACGCGCACTGCGCGGCCAGGAACGTGGCCAAAGTTTGGCGAGGACGAGAACGCTACGCTTCGGCGTGAAGCGCCATCATTTGGTCGGCCAACGTCGCGTCGAGGTCAGGCAGCGTATTCCTCACTCCTCCGCTTCACCTAGTTCAATCAGGTCGTAGCTGGCCCGCCGCACGCCGATGTCGTGCTCGATCAGCAGCGTAACGAGTTGATCACCGTTCATCAGTGCCACTGGCGTGGCATCGGGGCGGGCAGCTTCATCGCGAGCGCCTTTGCTGAAATCGCTCGTGGTGATGATTAGTCCCTGCTCGTGCGCGCCGAGACTGCCGCGCACCTGCTGCACCACCGGCGCCTGGACGTTGCGTTTCCAGCGTTTCACCTGCACAGCCATCCGGGTGCGAATCACGTCGCCAACAACCAGGGTGCTGCGTACATCGATCCCGCCATCGCCGCTGGCTGCGGTGACGCTCACATGTTCAAAGCCGATCTTCACGAGCAGTTGCCCGATCAGGCTCTCAAAGTCGCTGGGCGATAGCGTATACAGGCGCTCGTGAAGCTGCCGACGCACATTGCGGTTGTGCTGCTCGATCTCGGCGGGCAGGCCGACCGGCTCCCAAACCGCCAGATTAACCATCCCCCGCCCATGCTTGGTGAAGCGCGGTTGCTCGCCGCGCTTGAGAGTGCGGTCGATCTCCGTCAGGATGACCGAGTACATTGACGCCGCCGGGGTCTGGCCATCGGTGGCGATCAGGCCCAGGTCGAGGGCGTGGCGGGTAATCGCCTGATAGTGCATCGGTTGGCGATTGCCGAAGCGTTGCAGTACTTGTTCGGCAGCATCGGTAAACGACAACGATGCGATGCGGTTGTTCGCTGGATTCGCCGGTGCAGGCGGCGGTTCAGGCTGCGCCCGCGCGTCAGAAGTCGGCGCTGGCGCGGTGTTGTTCGGCTGGACGGTAAACATGCTCCGCCCGACTCGCCGGAAGCGCGAGGCGTCGCCGTTGGCTTTGATGGCTACGGCAATCCGCGAGTCCACCGTTGCGCCGGGTGTTTTTCCCTGCGTGGCCCAAAGGCCTTGCGCGATCATTCGTTGCGCGATCTCGTTGGAGTGCAGCGGCGTCTCAGCCGTACTCAGCACCGTATAGGCGGCATCGAGAACGGTAGAGGCATTCCGCGTTGGGGGAGTTGCGCCGGACGAGGTTGGCGCAACCGGGTCGGAGTCCGGCGCAACCTCCGTTTCGTCCACTGTCTGCTCCGTGCTCCGAAACGCCGCATACTCGGGATAGCGCAGCAGATAGGCGACGGTGATGCGCTCCGGCGGATCGGCGAGCAGTTCCTGCCCCCGCGCCGTAATCCGGAACCAGCCCCGCCGCAGGCTCTCCAGCAAGAGCGCCTTGCCCAGATGCGTGCGCGCCCAGCCGACCTTGTTATCAAAGCGCGCCTGCTTTCCACTCGGCAGTAACTCCGCCCGCTCCGCGTCCGTCAGCGCACACTGCCGCGCCAGCGCTTCGATCGCATCCCTGAACCGATGGTCGGCGCCGTCGGCGGCGAGGTGGAGCAGCGGCAACATCAAGTTCTGGAAGTCGGGAATGGGCATAGATTTCCTTTAGCGCTTCACCTGCCGCAGCACCCAGCGGCGCATCAGTTCGACCGTATAGCCGTAGCATGCATCCTTCTGGATGACGACATCGTGGCGCTGGAGTGTGGCGAGCGCTGCGCTGATCTCCTCCTCCGGCAGATGGAGATGAGCAGCTAACGCTGAAAGGGATCGCCCTTCAGGATAGGGAGCAAGGGCGATCATGATCGCAGTCTGCCCCGGCGGAGTGCTGCGCTCCGCCTGGCCCCACACTCCATCGAAGTATGCCTGTACATCACGCTCGAAGGTTGGTGCCGCGATGACGGCCTGTACGTCCGCTAGGCTGAAGCGGCGTGCGCGCTCAATCCCTGCCTCGAAGACCTGCTCGTTGAACCGGGCAATGAGGTTGGTTCCGATACGTTGGATAAGCGAAGGCTGTCCGTTGGTCAGATCGATGATCGCCGTGATCGCGTCTTCGTCGTAGTCGATGTCGAAGTCTGGGTTCGGCTGAACAATGAGTTGTCGCGCTGCAGCCCTGGAGAGGAAACTCACCCGCACCGCCTCGACACTCCCAAAGAGCGGATTCCAGTAGTCATGGCGGCGCTCCTCTAAGGTGTAGAGTCCGGCAAACGCCATCACAAACCAGGGGAAGGTCATGAAGGTGCCGCGCCAGAAGTCGATGAGATCCGGCGTGAGGCGTCCGGCATCGATCTGATCCTCGATCTTCTCAAACTCATCCACGGTGACAATCAAGCGTCGTCCGTCGCGTGCCCGATCAAGATCGCCGAGGAGACGGTTGAAGGCCAGGGTCGGCATCGCATCGCTGAAGTCGGCCTCCTTCGGCTTTTCTAGACCCGTCACCCCGGCCTGGCGGCATGTGTCATACATGGTGATCGCCAGGTAGTAGAGGAGATAGGCATCGTTGCGCACCAGGCCCACGCGCTGCATGTTGAAGTCAACGAT
>JBBRUG010000392.1:0-5014 GCA_038247995.1 Chloroflexales bacterium
GCAGGTAGGGCACTTACCCCATCTGCCAGAACGTGTGTGACCGCGGACGGATCGCATAGCGCATACGATAGATCTCACCCCAGTGCAGCAACGCTGCCCCCAGGCCAAGTAAGGCAACCCAACGGGCAATGTGCGCCCCTGGGCCACGCGCATAGAACGCTGCGCCAACCAGCCAGAACGGCCCCAGTGCCTGCCCAAGCATTCCGGCAATCACTACATTCGAGCGTGTGCCGCCGCTACGGTAACCTGCAGCAGCATTCTTGCCCAGCCCTGCCGCAACTTCCGCGCCACTGCGATACATGCGTAGGCGCACATGGGCCGTCCCATCGGCGCCGCCAACTCGGTAGCCGGCCGCACGTAACGCCTGCCCCAGGCGCACATCTTCCAGCACCTCGCCGCGCACCGCCCAATGCCCACCTACAGCGTCGTAGGCGCTGCGCCGTACCAGAAAGCACCAACCGCTTGCAAACACATCGCCGGGGCCGGCGTCAGGGCGCTCCATCCGCTCCAGCGGGTACAACGCCGTGAGCATGGTAAAAAACGCCGGCAGCACCAAGCGCTCCGCGAAACTTTCCAATTCAAGCTGCGGCGTTACACTCAGCAGATCCAGCTGGTGCTCCAGGGCGTGGGTGAGCATTGCTGCGGCCAGATCGGGGCCGGGCATCGTGTCGGCGTCCAGGAACAGCAGCCATTCGCCCTCGGCCGCATCGGCGAGTTGCCGGCACGCATGGCACTTGCCGACCCATCCCAGCGGTAATTCGGCGCCGGCCAATACCGGTAGGCTCGCACCAACCGTCAACTCAGCCAGGATCGCCGGAGTCGCGTCGGTGGATTGATCGTCCAACACGATCACCTCGGTGTACGCGTGACCCTGGGCCAGCGCGCCCTGTACACAACGCGCAATACTACGTTCTTCATTGCGCGCCGGGATCAAGATTGAGATCAGCGGCGTCGGGGCAACTGGTAACGGCGCCCCCAGGCGTGGCGTTTGCTGCGCTCGGCGGCGCTCAACAGCCAATGCCGTAAGTACCAGACCCACCCCGATAACAATTATGCTTGGTAAGTGGCGCATATAGGACTATCGTACCATAAGCTCGGTAAATTCCAATCAGTCGCTACGTTCGTACTAGCAAATTAACCGAACACTTCTTACCCAGGCAGCTACCAACTCGCATTCAGCGCACCACTTCATTCCAACTATAGCGACGGCGGCTGTCGGCGGAGGGGCTATGCGCGCACTCCCTCACGTGCTGCTCTATCTAATCCCCGCCCTGATTGCGGGATACATGGCTATGTATGCCTGGCGGCGACGGTATTTGCGTGGCGGTCAATCGTTTACTCTGCTCATGGCGGCCACCTGCTGGTGGTGTCTCTGTTACTCAATCAGTATCATCCACCCCGGCTTTATGGGCACCTATTTCTGGTCGCTCTTGCAGTATGTGGGGATTGTGCTCGTTGGGCCGTGCTGGCTGATGCTCGCGCTTGCCTATTCCGGACAGTGGTGGCGGACCCAACGCTGGATGCGGATGGGTTTGTTTCTGCCTGCACTTTTGATCCTGGTGATCGCCCTGACCAACCCGCTTCACGGCCTCTGGTGGCCTAGCATCACGCCCGACACTGAGCGCGCTTTTATGTGGGTGAGCGTCGAACGCGGCCCAGCCTTCTGGGTTCACTCGCTGTATGCGTATCTCTGTGTCGGCGTAGGCGTGATCTTGCTTGCCTATGCCGCCCGCCGTTCGACACCGCCCAATCAGTACCACGCCCGGATCATGCTGATTGCCGTGCTCATCCCGGTTGTCGGCAACATCGCCTTCCTGGCCGGCTTCGAAGACCCCTGGCGCGACGACCCGACACCGCTCTTTATCCTCACCTCCGGTCTGGTCGTTCTCTACGCCAACTGGCGCTACCAACTAGTCGATCTTGGCCCGCTCGCCGAACGCGAAATCTTCACCGGGCTGCCCGATGGCCTGGTAGTGCTCGACAGCTTTGGGTATGTCACCCAGGTGAATGAACTGGCTCCGCGACTCTTGGGCCTCCCCAACGAGCGTTGGACCGGGCGGCGCTTTGCCGAACTCATCGCCGCCTCGCCGGTGGTGGGCAACATCCGTGATCTGCTCGCTGAGCCGCAAGTCGCCCATACGCGGCAAGTTGTCTATGCGGCCGGCGACGCAGTTCACGGCATCGAGTTGCGCACCCGACCGCTACTGGCCGGCAATGGCGTGCCCACCGGCGCGCTGATTCTGGTGCGCGATATCAGCGAGCGCGTGCGGGTCGAACAACAACGCATGCGCCATCTCGCCGAGTTGAGCCTGCTCAGTGCCGTTGCCGGCGCCGCTAACACAGCCACCGAAACTGAAGGGCTCATCCACACGATCACCGAGACGATTAGCGCTGCCGGCGAGTGGGAGCGCGTTGCCGTCGGCCTGCTCGATCAACTCGGTGGGCTGAACATTGTAGCCGATCAGCGCAGTATCGGTCGCAACGGCTATGAAGGCCAGTTGATCACTGGTGCATTCGGCGCCGAGTTGCTGGGCCTCTTGCACGCCGGCAAAACACTCCCGCTGCGCCGCGCCGAACGGCCCGCCGATCTGCCATGCGTGTATGCCCAAATGCAACACGAAGAACTCGCCATGCTTGTCATCGTGCCGCTCTTTCATCAGGGCAACCCGTTGGGCTTGTTGCTCCTGGGCAATCAGGCCGATCGACCCGCCGATGCGACCTATTTGCGCCTGGCCGAAACCATCGGCGAACTGATCACCGACGCCGCCGTCCGCACCCGCCTCTATGAAGAATTGCGCGCCGCCGACCGGCTGAAGGCCTCGTTCCTGGCCAGCGTCAGCCACGAACTACGCACACCGCTTACCTCAATCATCGGCTACACGGAAATGCTGCAGCGCGGCGCATATGGCGCCCCCACCGCCACAATGCGCGAACCATTTGTGCATATGCGCCAGAGCAGCATTACGCTACTGCACCTGATCAATGACATTCTCGACTTCTCGCGGATGGAGGCCGGTTACCTGGAGGTTGAACTCGAACCCGTGGCACTGTTACGCCCGCTCTACAACGTCACTGGCCTGTTACGCCCGCAGGCCGCCGAACGCGGCCTCGAACTCCATGTGGAACTGGCCGCCGATCTGCCGCCGGTACACGCCAATCTGGCCCGCCTCGAACAGGTACTCACCAACCTGATCATCAACGCAATCAAGTTTACCGACACCGGCAGAATCACTGTATCCGCACATCGTCACGGCGACATGATTCGCCTCAGTGTGCAAGATACCGGGATCGGCATTGCGCCGCAACATCAGCAAGTCATTTTCGATGAGTTCCAGCGGATCGCGCAACCGCAAGGACGGCGGGTTAACGGCACCGGTTTGGGCCTGGCAATTTGTCAACGCCTGGTAGGTTTGATGGGCGGCAGGATCAGCGTGGCGAGCGCGGTTGGCGTCGGTTCAACCTTTTACTGTGACTTCCAGCCCGTAGAAGTGCTGCTGCAAGCCGCCGTGGGCACAGATCAGGGGGCAAGCTAACGGCTTGCGCCGCGCCGACCCCCTGCTGAATCAGGCTCCGTGAGCATACCCCCGATTCTGTTGTTTGCCGCCATCTATCTCTCCGCAATGCGGAGGCCGCGCCTGGCGCCCCGGGGATTACCCGGTTAACCGTTGCGGCTGCGATGCGAGCGTGCGGGGTGGTACAAACGCAGGCGTGCGGCATGCCGCACCCCTCCTCCCACCGATGAGCCCGCCCCACGCACCTTGCTCCCCCTCAGTCGGCGCAGTCGCCTAGCCGCCGACATCACTGCCGACGCTGGCCGGCTCTTACCCGGCCCTTTCACCCCTTACAATCCAGGCGGCAGGAGGCCGGAGGCACGCAGCAGGCTGATCGCTGCACCCTACCAACGCTCCACCAACGGGCCGGGGACGCGCAGCAGGACTGCTCCCTGCGCCCGGCCTCCTGCCGCCTGAAAAGCGGGACTGCTCTCTGTTGCCGTCTTGCGTCGCCGCCAGGTTACCCCAGCGGCGCCCCCGCTTACTGTTTCGCGGGGCGACCTTCCACCATACGGTGGGCGAGGAGTCGGGAAGTTCCTCTAGAGGTTCGTCCTCCAGCGGCGGCGGTTCACGGAGCCTCTCGCCCTATTGTAACACCTTTGGAAAGCAGTGCGGCCTGCCCGGTACAGACGCCCAGGGCTGATGCAACGTCTGAGATCCGCGCCATCCTCACCCCCCAACCTCCGCTCCGTCACGCGGAGCGGGGGAGCCGGACAGCATTGCAATGCGCTATCGCCCCGCTCCCTGAACGGGAGCGGGGCAGGGCTTGCAGGTGTAGGGTTTTTACAGGATCGCGTCCCAGTGCGCTATTCCCCGCATCCCCCCAGCTTGCAGGTGTAGGGTTTTTACCGGATCGCGTTCTGATGCACTATTCCCCGCATCCCCCCGGCCCCCTGCTCCCTCAAGAGGAGAAGGGGGAGCCGCCGCAGCGATTCCGCAGTGCGATGCGCTCGGAAGCCCCGCTCCCCTCCGAGGGAGCGGGGTTTGGGGTGAGGGGAATGGGCGGCTGGACCGAAAAAACCTACCCCCAAAAGGGGGCAGGGGTGAGGGCTGACGCGGCGGAAGTCCTTACCTTGATCCGTATGACAGACGCCCCCGCCGGGATGTCTCTGCACCCTGCCGCCTGTCACACTGCCCGCGGCAGCGTTAACGTAAACGTACTGCCCGCTCCAGGGCCGGGGCTGGCAGCCGTCAGTTCGCCGCCCATCGCCCAGGCCAGATGACGTGCGATCGTTAGCCCAATGCCACTGCCGCCGCTAGTACGTGCGCGTGACGAATCGACGCGGTAGAAACGCTCGAAGAGAAACGGCAGCGCAGTAGGCGGTATACCCATCCCCGTATCAACTACCTGCACCCAGGTCGTGTCGGCTGCAGCACCTACGTTCACTATAATGCGGCCGCCAGCGGGCGTGTAACGGATGGCATTGCCCACCAGGTTCAGCACAATTTGCGCCACTCGATCA
>JBBRUG010000393.1:0-5013 GCA_038247995.1 Chloroflexales bacterium
ATCAGGTACCACAGCGGCGGAGGTCGAAATACATCAGGTACCACAGCGGCGGAGGTCGAAATACATCAGGTACCACAGCGGCGGAGGTCGAAATACATCAGGTACCACAGCGGCGGAGGTCGAAATACATCAGGTACCACAGCGGCGGAGGCCGAATACATCAGGTACCACAGTGGCGGAGGCCGGAAGGCATGGTTCAGGTACCACAGCGGCGGAGGCGATTAGCTTTCGGGGCGCCTCGCGAACTACCCTTACCCATGGTGCGCAGTTGACTGTCTACCGAATTGCAGCGTAGCACAGCAACCTAACAGCGACAAGTTGTTTCAGATGACAATCTTGATAGGGCTATTCTAACGGGTTCAAAAATGAATTTATGCGCTTATCGGCGGCGAAGTTGCCGTCAACCATCTTGCCTGCCAGGTACGAGTATACCGCACGAGCCAGGCAAAAGGTTATGGCTCCGTTTCGGCTGAGGGGGCCGGCGCCGGTTGATGGGCACTGTGGGCCGAAACATCAGCTACGCCGATGTTGCAGCCTTACGCGGGCGCTCTTCTTCGACGCTCCAGGCCTGCACGCCGTGGGTGACGAAGGAGAACGGACGCATGATCACACCGGCTTCGGTGAGCACGCGTTCGAGTTCCAGGCGGCGGTCGAAGGGGCAGGCGAAGACCATAAAACCACCGCCGCCGGCGCCGGTGATCTTACCGCCCCACGCGCCGTGGCGGAGAGCTAGATCATACACCTCATCGACAATCGGCGGGGCAATATAGGGCGAGAAGGCTTTTTTGACTTCCCAGGCGTCGTGGAGCAGGCGCCCGAAGTCGGCGATACGCAGTTCGCGGAGCAGTTTGCAAGCTTGATCGACGAAGGCCTTCGTCTCATCGTGGTAGCGTAGGGTGTCGCCGGCAACCAGGCGCTGAACCTGGTCGGTCATCAGGTGGCGGGTGAGTAACTGGCGATCACCGATGTAGCCGATGATCAGGCAGCTCTCCAGTTCAAGCAGAGCGGTGGGGTCGGTAAGCACTGGCTCAACGATCACCCGACCGGCGCTGAAGTGGTAGACGCACATTCCGCCAAAGACGGCGGCATACTGATCCTGACGTCCGCCGGGGATGCCGAGATCGACCCGCTCGATGCGGTAGGCGAGTTCAGCGAGTTGATGCGGGTCGTAGCGTTCATCGGCGATGGCGTAGAGCAGTTTGAGCATGCTCACTACCAGCGCCGACGAGGAGCCGAGGCCGCTGCCGGGCGGCGCGTCGCTGAACATTGTAATTTTATAGCCGGGTGCATCCGGCGCGGCGTCGAGGCCAAGATGCGGCATTGCGTCGAGCACGGCTTGGGGCAAGGCGAGGTGGCCTTCCCATTCGCGCCCGCTCACCCGCCGACTGACTTCTTGCAGATCGAGCGAGCGAATGGTCAGGCCGGGCGTGCTGGAGGCGGTAAGCATACAACGCACATAAAGGTTAATCGTGCTGTTGAGCACCTTGCCGCCGTACTCCTCGGCGTAGGGGCTGACATCGGTGCCGCCACCGAAAAAGCCAATTCGCATCGGGGCACGGGCTTTGAAAAGTTTCATCTGGTGTGTCCAGGGTGTGTGTCGGGTGTTAGCGGGGGCAAGTATACCACGGGGGCAGGGGGCACTCTCAGGTGGAGGGTTTTTGCCGTTGCCCGCACCCCCAACCCCGCTCCCTGAGCGGGAGCGGGGCTTCCGACAGCATCAGGACGCCGAATCTGCGGCGGCTCCCCCCTGCTCCACGTGAGGGGGCTGGGGGGATGCGGGGAATAGCGCATTGGGACGCGATCCTGTAAAAACCCTACACCGGCAAGGCGGGGGGCAGGACGCGCGTCTATGGACGACAGACGGATCCGCAGATTGCGCAGATGACGCAGATTGGCGAACCACGGACGATAGACGCTGGTCAATGGTTAATGGTCGGTTGCCTGCGAACTGGGAACTGGGAACCAGAACTGCGTGGGATGATGGTCACGTAGTAGTAACTGACCGGGGCATGGTAGGATGGCGCAGCGGCGTGAAGGGAACATAGGAGGAGAGCGTCATGATGCTGCATTCTGCCTTGCGTTATGCCCTGATCGTGATCTTGCTGGCTGGGTTGGGATGTACGGCTCCACCTGCGGGGCGCGCTCAGGGTGGAACGTACTACGTGGCCACCGACGGCAGCGATGCGGCAGAGCGCAGCGGCGCTACTGACCAGCCTTGGGCGACGATTGAGTATGCGTTGGGGCAGGTTCCCGACGGCAGTACGATCCTGGTGCGCCCCGGCATCTACAACGGGCGGGTGCGGCTCGATGCGGAATTTGCGGTTGGGGTGACAGTGCGCGCCGCACAGCCCTACACGGCGCGGTTGCGGCATACGGCGACGGTCGTGACGAGCTACTACGGCCAGGGGATCACGCTGGAAGGCTTTGATATTGCGCACAGCGGCCCCGGCGCCGGCGCGCTGGTGGTGCAGATCCAGAACTTGCGCAGCGAAGGCGTGACCGAGCGCATCGTGTTGCGTAACAATATTTTGCACGACAGCTACAACAACGACATTCTGAAGGTGAACAACGGAGCGCGCAATGTGGCGATTTTGGGGAATATGTTTTACAACCAGGCCGGCAGCGATGAGCATATCGACATCAATAGCGTGACTGATGTGCTGGTGCAAGACAATATCTTCTTCAACAATTTTGCCGGCAGTGGGCGCACAAACGCCAATAGTACGAGCAGCTACATTGTGATCAAAGACAGCAACGGCGATTCAGATGGAATCGTCGGCACGGAGCAGATTACCGTCCAGCGGAATATTTTCCTGAACTGGGAGGGATCGCCGGGCAGTAATTTTGTGCTGGTGGGTGAAGATGGGAACGATTACTATGAAGCGCGTGATGTGCTGATCGAAAATAACCTGCTGCTCGGTAACAGCGCCAACCCGATCCGCGCGCCATTCGGCGTAAAGGGTGCGCGCGACATTACCTTCCGCTACAACACGGTGTTTGGCGACATGCCCGGCCAGGCCTTTGCGCTGCGCCTGAACCGCGAGGGCGCTAACCTGCCGAATGCAAACATCAACCTCTACGGCAACATCTGGGCCGACCCAAGCGGGACGATGAACGACTTCTCCGATACGCCGCCGGCCGACACGGCGAGCTTTGAGCTGCGCAATAACCTCTACTGGAACGGCGGGGCGGCTGTGCCGGAGAGCAGCGATGACTTAGTGAATGTGAGCGATGACACAGCGGCAATGCTTGGCGATCCAGCCGTGCCGGCGCTCGACGCGCTTGTGCTCCCGCGTTGGGACGCGACGAATGAGCGTTTTGTCGATGGTTCGGTGAGCATTCGTGAGGCGTTTGTGGCGCTGGCGACAGCTTACGGCAGGCCGGGGGCAAGCAGTGCCGCGCGCGATGCCGGTACGGCCAGCGCTGCGCCGAGCGATGACCTGCTGGGCAACGCACGCACCGTTGGCGTCGGGCCGGATCTGGGCGCGGTTGAGCTTCAGCCGTCCGGGCCGCCGATCGAACTGCCGTATCGGTTGGGGTTGCCGCTCATTTGGCGCTGAACAGGCAACACGCATCAGAAGATCTGCAGCGTGTTGCCCTGATCCTGGCAGAATACGCAGTAAGCGTGATAACGCGGTTCACGGCGCTGATTGATTGGCGTCAGCGCACGGCGGAAGCGTACCACACATTGGACTGAATTTGGTTATCCGCTGCTGCTCAGCGAGTGCGCTACAATAGGGTTATGCAGATCATTACGAACCCCCACCAGGAGCAGCACGACCCACCGTTTGAGTTGCTTGACGGTCGTCGAGTGGCGTATTTTGAGGCGCCACGCCGGGTAGCGATGATTACGGCGGCATTGGCTGAGGCCGGATTTGCGCCGCCGATTTCGCCTCAGGCGTTTGATGCGGCGCCGATCCTGGCCGTTCATGATGCGGCGTATGTGGCGTATTTGGAAACGGCCTATGCCCATTGGGTGGCGGCGGGATTACCTGCCGAGGCGGTACTGCCGAGTGTGCTGCCGTTGATCGGGCCGCCTGAGCGGGCGGTGCATCCCACGGCGCTGGCCGGGCGCTACAGCTTCGACTTGAGCGCGCCGATTACAGCCGGTACGTACGTTGCAGCGCGGGGCGCGGTCGATACGGCGCTGACCGGCGCGGCTGCTTTGTTGGCCGGCGAGCGGAGCGCATATGCGTTGTGCCGTCCGCCGGGCCACCACGCCGCGCAGGCTTTAGCAGGCGGTTACTGCTTTCTGAATAATGCGGCGGTCGCGGCGAACTACCTGGCCCGCGGTGGCGTAGTGAGCGACGCCAGGGATAGTATTGATGACGCCGGCTTCTGGGGCATGCGGGCGCCGGTAGTGGCTGTACTCGACATCGACTACCACCACGGCAACGGCACGCAGGCGATCTTCTACGAGCGTAGCGATGTGTTCTGCGTGTCGATCCACGCCGATCCGGCCCGCGAGTATCCCTTCTTCCTGGGCTTTGCCGACGAACGCGGCGCCCGTGCCGGCGAGGGTTACAACCTGAACCTGCCCTTGGAAGCCGGCGTCGATGATACGCGCTTCCGAGCTGTGCTTGATCAGGCGCTGAATGCGATCGCCGCTTATGCGCCGCGTTACCTGGTGGTGTCGGTCGGCCTCGACACGTACATCGACGATCCGCTGGGCGACTTCGCGCTGAGCACGGCCGGCTACGCTATGATTGGGGCGCAGATCGCGCAGCTTGGCCTGCCGACGCTCTTCGTGCAGGAGGGCGGGTATGCGGTGGAGGCGTTGGGGCGATCAGGGCCAGGCTATTCTGGAGCATGTGGTAGAACACACTCGGCCAGATCGAGTTGCTGCGTTACGGATGGGTGTAGATGTTTGATGCCTGCTGCCTCACGCCCTCACCCTGCTTACACCCTCAAGCAGACTCACCACATTCCGCCCCAACGCCTCCACCGCATACCCGCCCTCCTGCACGAAGAGCGTCGGCAGGCCAAGCTGCGCGATCTGCGCCCCAATCATAG
>JBBRUG010000394.1:0-4991 GCA_038247995.1 Chloroflexales bacterium
GAGATCGTCGAGATCAACATTGGCGAGGGCGATCATCGGATCGGCCAACGCTCTATCGATGTCGGGGAGCGCCATGTCCGCAAAGAGGACGCTGAGCCGACCGACCGCAGCCAAGGCATCCACCGACCCGGCCGGTGGCACGATCACATCATCATCGTTTGACGGAGGAGCGAGGAGGTGCTCAATCAACGCTTCAGGCGTCAGTTGAAGCCGCATCGCCCGCTCGTGAAGGCGGCGGTAGACTTCCTCCGTAACGGTTATCGTCTGCATCGGTGTCGCCCCTTTCTATCACCCCGGTAGGCCATAAGCACATTGTAGCATAGGGGCAACCTGCACGACCTACGCGCTCGTGTTTCGCACGAGACGGGCAATTCCAGCGGCAAGTGTGTCTGCCCAGCCAATACCCGCGAAGGCGAGGTCACTAAGCGGCCAGAGTGGGCGCGGCCCCCAAGGTTCGCGCCGATGGCTGAGCATATCGACAAAGATGTGCAGCAGCCAGGACAACGCAACCAGCCGCAGCTCGTTTCGCTGGAAGACCACGCTTACCATCAGGAGCGTCATGCTAGGGAGCAGGCTATGGCTTGCGCGATGAAGCGTGAGCAGCCAGCCTGGCAGCGCGGGCCAGATACCACTCCGAATTGCGGCGGTAATCAGGCCACGACGGGCCACCCATGTGGGGTAGCATCTGTAGAAGGGCAGATCCGGCACGAGCGTCGCCAGGAGCGGAACTCGTCCTGGCCCGATCACAATCCGAGTCAGCATCAGGTGGCTTAGCGGATCCATATCTTCATCTTCCTCGATAAACACGGCCAGTACATGGCACCTGCACCGCCCCGTTCCCTTCTACTGTTGAAGATGGACGGCGGTGGTGAGCCTCGGTAGTATGCACGCACCCAGGCGACTGCTCATCATCACGCGATTGTATTTGGCTGTGTGCATCTACCGATGCACCATCTGGAGACGCTGCTAAAGAACTTTGTGCTTTGATGGCATCAGGTGGCTCTTTATCGGATGGAACGTGCGCTCTGCCGTGTGGCTGATCCAGAGTATTGATCGAGCGGGAGGGTTCGGTGCATCCCGTCGCACCTGACCCTCCCGCTCACAATGACACGCTCGTGACTACTCCAGCCCCAGGAAGCGCAGGTTTTCGCTCCCGAAGTCGAACAGCGGCTCGTAGACAAAGGTCAGCCCTGCCTCACCCGCCGGCGCTTGCACGACCACCCAACCCTCCACCTGCCCGCCGGGAAACAAGTATGCGTCGAGGGCCGGCTGCGGCGCGACGACGCTCGGCCGGTCGTAGATGACGTTGGACGCACCGGTGACCTTGAAGGCGTTCTGGTCGATGCCAGCGGCGTTGTCGGGGTCGCCGGCGCCCAGGTAGCGGGCGCTCACGCGGGCGATCAGGTACTCCTGGCCCTCAGGCGCCGCATCATTGAACTGATTGGCCTCGGTAATGCGCTGAGCGGCATCAGCACCCCGCAGCACCTCCAGTAACGTAATCTCCCACTCCTCGCTCACGACGGTCGTACCGAGCGGCGCCGGACCAGAACGGGTCGCCCCCGCGTCCGTGGCCTCGACGCCGGCAAGGTCTGGGTCGGGGCTGAGTGTGGCTCCCTCATCGATGGCGACAAACCGCCGCGCCTCCGGATCGAAGGAGAAGCTTTCGGCAACGAAGAACATCAGGTTGCGCTCGTCGGCGGGTACGAGGAACAGGATCTGGCCGGTAGCCGAACCCTCGGGGAAAAGCTCACCCTCCAGCGGCTGCGGCACAACCCCAGTCGCGCGGCTGTAGAGCACGTTCCTGTCGCCGGTGACGCGCAAGTCGACGCCAAAGAGCACGCTCTTGGCCTCCTGCTCGCTGGAGATGTTCGTCAGGGTGAGCGTGGCCAGGAGGTACTGAAAACCCTCTGGCGCAGGGTCGTTAAACTGATTGGCTTCGGCAATAGATTGAGCCGCCTCCGCGCCACGAGCGACGGCGGAGAGCGTGACGGCCCAGTCTTCGAAGCGCACTTCGCTGCCGAGCGGGAGCGGAGTGCTGCGACTCGTACCGGGCTCGGCCGGCTCAGGAGTGGCCGTAGGGGCAACCGTCGCCGTCGGCTCCGGGGTAGCCGTCGCGGCTGGAGCCTCGGTAGGGGCTGCGGGCACAGATGTGGCAGCCGCAACCTCCTGAGTCACTGGGGTCGGCTGGTCTCCAGCCGGAGCGCTGGATGGCGGCGCCCCACCACAGGCCACGAGCAGGGCGAGTAGCACGGCGACAATGAGCGGGCGGTGAAACGTGAGCATGACGAGAGACCTTTCTGCACTACACGGCATTCGTAGTTATGGCCTCAGCATATGCCCGACATAGAGCGCAAATGCGCACGAATACAACAAATAGCAAGGTCTTTCGGATGATTTCCCTAGTTCTGTTTCATAATGCGCATTTGCGCCCGTCCGCTTTGTTATGCTGGTGTCAGGAGACGTTTCTTCGATCAACAAGGAACCGCTGTGGACACCAATGCGCTGCTTCCATCCCACCCCGTCACCGCTCCCCGCCGCCGCCGCTGGATCGCTTCGCTGCTCATCGCCGCGCTCATGCTTGTGGCATTCACCCAATGTGGCTTCTACAGCATCCAGCCGCTCGGTGCGCTTCCTGACGGCGGAACCGTTCTGGTGTGGCGGCAGGGCGGCGAGCCGTTCTTCAACTCGCCCGATGGCGCATGCCTGCGCATCCAGGGCAGCGTCTCGCTGTTCTGCCGCATGGCCGCAATGGGGCAGGCGCCGGTTGAACGGGTCGTGCTGCGTCTGCCCTACCAGCACTGGGCGTACCTCGCCTCGACGGGTGGCCAGACCTTCGAACAGTGATGTTGGCGGATCTTCACGAACATGTCATCCCTTCGGGCGATACACATGCTATACTTCCGCTGTGTCACCGCATGGGTTTCCCGATCTTTCCTTCACAACACCGGCGGTTGAGGTCTTCGTACCGACTGCACGAGGATGCGTGTGGACATTTTTCAACTTCGTCAGCAGATCATCGACCAGTATGCGGTCTACACCCGCAGCTTCCTGACCATTCGTGACCCCGATATCCGCACGTTCGTCGATACCTCCCTCGCCAAAGGACGGCTCTGGCCCGATTCGCTCGTCCAGCTTTCGCCGGCCTATACCCAGGCCAGCACCGTGGCGAACCTGGTGGAGCACGGCACGCTGCACCCCGGTTGTGGCGCGATCTTCCGTGTTCCTGATGGGGACGGTGGATTACGCTCCCTGCACCTCTATCGCCACCAGAAGCAGGCGATCGATCTGGCTGCCAACGACCGAAACTACGTGGTTACGACCGGCACCGGCTCGGGCAAGAGCCTGACCTATATGATTCCTGTCGTCAACCATGTGTTGCGGCAGCGCCCCGAGGATGGCCGCGTCCGGGCGATCATCGTGTATCCGATGAACGCCCTGATCAATTCGCAGGCTAAGGCCATCGAGCGCTTCTTCGCGAACATGCCCGATTGCCCGGTGCGCTTCGCCCGCTACACCGGACAAGAGCGCGATACCGAGAAGCGCGAAATCCAGCAGCGCCCGCCCCATATCTTGCTGACCAACTATGTGATGCTGGAACTGATGCTGACCCGCCCCGACGAATTCACCTTCGTCAACGCCGGCGCGGCCGACCTTCAGTTTGTCGTTCTGGATGAATTGCACACCTACCGCGGACGCCAGGGCGCCGATGTCGCGATGCTGCTGCGCCGCCTCCGTGAGCGCTCCGGCAACCCGAACCTGACCTGCATCGGCACCAGCGCGACGATGGTCAGCGGTGCTTCCGCCGCCGACCGCCGCGCCGCCGTGGCCCGGGTTGCCGGCAGCATCTTCGGGGTACACCTCCCGCCCGACCAGGTGATCGAGGAGACGTTAACCTACGCCGTCCCCCAACTGCCCGCTCCGTCACTGGCGGCACTCCGCACGGCTCTCGAAACCGATCTGCCGGCCGCGCTCGATTGGCCGAGCTTTCAGCGTCACCCGCTTGCGCACTGGATCGAGCAGACCTTCAGTTTGCGCGCCGATCAGGAGGGGACGCTGCGCCGCGCCGAGCCGCAAACCCTGCGGCAGGGCGCCGAGACGCTGGCAGCACAGACCGGCGTTCCCGTCGAACGCTGCGTGGCCCAACTGCGGCGCTTCTTCGATCTCGGCAGCACCGTGCGCGACCCGGACGAGAAGCCGGGCTTCGCCTTCAAACTCCATCAGTTTATTTCCCAGGGCAGCGCCGTCTACAGTACGCTGGAGACGCCGCCCGACCGCCATCTGACGCTCGAAGGCCAGCGCTACATTGCCGGATCGCACGGCGAACGGTTGCTCTTTCCCCTGGTCTTTTGCCGCGAGTGCGGCCAGCACTACGCGCTCTGCGCCTACGACCCCGAGCACGCAGCCGTGACCCCGCGCCAACCGATGTCACGGGGGGAAGACGTGGCCGAGCCGGCCATCGCAGGCTATCTCCTTACGGGCGAAGCGACCTGGAGCGAGGAGTCGGAGGACCTGTTGCCCGACACCTGGTTCAACCTGACTCGGAAAGGCCGCACGATCAAGAAGGAGTATCGACCGTATGTGCCGCGCCGCCTGAACGTGCGCACCGATGGCTCCGTCACGGCGCTGCCCGATCGTGACACCCTGACCGCCTAGTTTCTGCCGACGCCGTTTCTCACGTGCCTGCACTGCGGCACCGTCTACACCCGCCAAAACAAAGACGATTTTCGCAAACTCGCCCGCCTGAGCAGCGAAGGGCGCAGTACGGCAACGACGTTGATCTCCGTTACGACGGTCGACGAGATGCGCCGCTCTGACCTCGAACCCAGTGCGCAGAAACTGCTCAGCTTCACCGATAACCGCCAGGACGCCTCGCTCCAGGCCGGGCACTTCAACGATTTCGCCGGGGTCAGCCTGTTACGCGCCGCTATCGCCTCCGCGCTGGAGGCAGCGCCGCCCGACCGGCCACTGACACACCTGACGGTTGCGCCGGC
>JBBRUG010000395.1:0-4958 GCA_038247995.1 Chloroflexales bacterium
ATCGGGTGGTGCTCAGCCTTTTTGCCAGAGATGACCCATTCTCTGGCATTCAGAAATGGAGGCGGCAACAGAACGATTCCGCATTAGGCCGGGGGAAACCTAGCAAATGGCCCGTTTTTGCACGAATCGTTGCCATACCCCTATGTAGCGATCAGGCCGGTGCCGGAGATTGGCTTTCCGTTCAAGCCGCGTGCTATTGGTAGGGACTATCTAAATTGGCCGTTGCTACCGGAGATCTTCCCAACCGCGTTCCCCGGCGTCAAAACCAGTCGCGATGATGTAGTAGTAGACACTGACCGCGATGCATTGATTACGCGCATGCAACAGTATTTCGACCCGACGATAAGCCATGCCGAGATGGAGCGTATTTCGCCAGGGGTGATGGAAAGCGGTTCAGGATTTGATGCCATTCCTACGCGAGAGTATCTTTTGAAACGCGGTTTCTTACCACAGAACATTGTTCGCTACTGCTACCGGCCCTTTGATATACGCTGGCTTTACTGGGAACCTGAAACTAAATTGCTTGATCGTAATCGGGTCGAGTATTCCCCACATGTGTTCATAGGAAATATTTGGCTCGAAGCAAGACAAAGACAAAATAACGATATTTTTGATCGCGGGTATGTCTCTCAAGTTTTGTCGGATAATTTTGGCAGTGGGTTGTCTAGCTTCTTCCCCCTCTACCTACGCACGTCCGCGCAACAGCGCGACATGTTCGACTTCGCCGCCGAGGTTGATCCTCGCAACCTCAGCAATGGGCGGCAGCTCAATCTCAGCGATACAGCACTGGCCTATGTGCAGGCGGTAGGCTCGATTGCCGAAGCCGAGGCGCTGTTTTACCACAGCATCGCCGTGCTGCATGCGCCAAACTACCGCAACGAAAACGCCGGTGCGCTACGCCAGGACTGGCCGCGCATTCCGTTGCCGGCCACACGGGAACTGCTGCTGGCCTCAGCGGAACTGGGCCGGCGTGTTGCCGCGCTGCTCGATAGTGAACAGCCGGTCGCCGGCGTCACCAGCGGCGTTATCGCCGAAGCGTTGCGCCCGATCGCTGTGCTGAGCATCGCCGGCGGCGGCCAGATCAACCCGACCGGCGGCGATCTCGATGTGACGGCGGGCTGGGGCCACGCCGGGCGCGGCGGCATTACGATGCCCGGCAAGGGCAAAACGCTGGAGCGTCGCGCCAAGGCTGGGGAGATCACACCGGAACTGGGCGTCGTACCCGACGGCAAAACGCTCGATGTGTACCTGAACGAGCGCGTCTCCTGGCGCAACGTGCCGCCGCGCGTCTGGAGCTACACCATCGGCGGCTACCAGGTGCTCAAGAAGTGGCTCAGCTACCGCGAACGCCCGCTGCTCGGACGCGGCCTGCGCGTAGACGAAGCCCGCGAAGTAACCCAGATCGCCCGCCGGATCGCGGCGATCTTGCTGCTGGAGCCGGAACTGGACGCGAACTATCGGGCGGTGGTAGGGGCGACGTACCGCCAGTAGTAGAGCCCTACGGGCAGGTCTGGCCGTCAAGGGCGGCGCCGGCTAAGCCGGCTTGCAAGCCTTCGCTGCGCTTTGGCCCTTGACGACATCATCCACTGAGCCACAAGCTGTACACCGTCAATATGCCACACTTCGCATTACTGCGATAACGCATAATCGCATAATCGCATTACTGCGATAATGCGAAAAAGATCGGTATGGCACAGGCGATTGGGCTATGTATGCAGAAGGACGACACTCACAGCGCGCGGGCGGAAAGTGCTACTCATCGACATCGCTCCCGATGCTAAACTCACCCAGAGGTTAGGGATCGATCCGGTTGATAACAAGGGCTACTCAATAAAGCGCAGCAAGAATCCGCTGGAGCGTTGTGGGGTCAGCCCGATCAAGCAGGGCAATCAGAGCGACGGCTTCATCGCGCTCGGCAAGGAGCGCGGCAGGGGTTGTCTCGTAGATCTCTGCGAGCACCTCTAGCCGTTCGGGCGGGGGGTGCGCCGCATTGTTTTCGTAGCGCACGAGCATGGAGTGGTTCGGGAGGCCGGCAGCCTGCGCCGCCTCGCGCACCGTCAACCCCGCCTTCACCCGCGCTTCACGCAGTCTGCGACCCAGGCGAACGCTCAGCGATTCAGGATGCATCGGTATCCTCCAGGTCTGCTTGCTCCACAGCGTCAAGCTCGCGCCCGGTGACTGCTCGATACTGATTCTTGATGTAGTTGACGATCTCGGTATAGCGCCCCGCAGGTAGTTGCGTGTACGTGCTTACTCCAAAAGCGGCGTTCAGCTCGCGCCAACTGTTGCGGATGACAACGCCGGGCGCCAGTTGCTGGTCGCGCTCGGCGCGTGCCGTACCCCACTGCTGCACCATCTGATACACCGTGCCGCGCTGGGCAGGACTGAGCGTCGCCTTCGCCTGATGCTCCAACGCCTGAACCCGTTCGTGAATCTCCTGCATGAGCGAACGGAGATCGCGGAATGCACTCCGCGCCCGGTTCAAGCTCACCTCTAATTGCTCCTGGCGCTGGCCAAGCTCGGCCAACTGCGTGAACGCCCGGTCGATCCGGTCAAGATCCGTGAGTTCCTCGATCGCACTGCTTGGGGCGTCGGGCAAACCGGAGAGTTCGGCGAAGGCACGCTGCACAGCACTCACAAGGTACAGCTTCACATAGCTGAAGCGCTCCTGCGAACGCTCGCTCACCCGCGACTGCTGCACGCCCAGAAGCCAGAGCGGAACGTCTTCGAGGAGCAGGAAGTCGAGGTTACGGAATTGCCCCCCGGTCTGTACCCGAAACTGAGTAAGATGAAGATGCTCATCGGCAACGATCCGCCGACGCTGGCCGGGGAGCTTCAAACCCAGGGCATCGCAGAGATCGCGGAGACCAACATAGATCCGCCCGTCATCGGCACGGGCGGCGAGCACGACGCCCTCGAAGAGCGTGATCGGAAGCTGTTCCTGTGGCCGCGGCGGCCGAGATGAGCTGGGATTGGACATACGCGCCTCATAATACAGTCGGTGCAGATTATGCACCACCCATGATCATATGTGACCGCACGGTGCAGATTATGCACCAACTATAGCATAAGTTGAAGGATTGGTTACAGGCGCCTTACACTGCGCTCCGCCCCTTCACGATATCACTATCTCCTGCGCATAAGCCGGGCTACGCAATATGCTATACTTCGCACTACTGCGATAGTGCGAAACTGCGATAACGCAGAAACGCACTTTAGCGATTATGCGTTATCGCATTTCTGCGATTATGCGAAAAGGAGCCGGTATGGCACAGGTGATTGGGCTGTGTATGCAGAAGGGCGGCGTTGGGAAGACAACGACGACGCTGAACCTTGGGGCGGCGCTTGCAGCACGCGGGCGAAAGGTGCTGTTGATCGACATCGACCCCCAGGCCAATCTCACCCAGGGGTTGGGGATCGATCCGGCAGATCTAGAGTATTCGATCTACGAGGTGCTGTTGAATATCGAGGCGGGCGCCGAGTTCGCAACGGTAGCGACCAACGCCGGCCTTGATCTCATTCCCTCGACCCTGGCCCTCGCCGGCGCGGAGCTGGAGCTGGCCGGCAAGGTAGGGCGCGAGCTGTTGTTACGTAAAGCCCTCCGTGATGCACGCACTAAGTACGATTACATCCTGATCGATCCGCCGCCTTCACTCGGACTGTTCACCCTGAACACCATGGCGGCAGCCGACTCCGTGGTCGTGCCGCTCCAGGTGCATGCCTACGCATTCAAGGCCATGCCGCAGCTCGAAGCAACGATCGACCTGATCCGCGATTTGAACCCGGCCCTGTCGATCGGCGGAATTGTCTGTACGCTCGTTGATCGCCGCACCAACCTGAGCCAGGCGGTTGAGCGACAGATCCGCAACACCTATGGCGACCTCGTGTTTGAGACGGTGATCCCGATGAATACGAAACTCGCCGAGTCGCCGGCGGCCGGTGAGCCGGTCAGAGTGTACGCACCGAGCAGCGCCGGATCGACCGCTTACGAAGCGCTTGCAGAGGAATTGGAGGCCCGCTATGGCAGCAAAAAATAAACTTGACGATATGCTCGCCGGCGATCGCGGCAAGCCGATTATTCGGCGCGGCCAGGGTGTACGCTTATCGACGGAAACGCCGGCCGAAACACCGGTTGATTCGCAGAATCACGAAATCGCAGAATCGCAGAATCGCACAAGTGCGAAATCGCAAACCAACGGACTGCGCCGCGTGAACCGGGGCTACATGCTCCGTGAGGATCTGATTCTTGGCTGCAAGCGCGTGGCCCTCAATGATGGGCGCAAGCTCTACGAGGTGATGGAGGAGGCCCTGGCCGAGTACCTGAGCCGCCACGGACAGGATGTAAAATAGGTATCGCAGTATCGCACTTCTGCGAAATCGCACTTCTGCGATACTGCGTTTTCGCAACACTGGCGCAATGCAGCATTGACACCCCCGCCGCCGCGCCGTACCATAGCAGTCATACACAACCGGAGCCGACACCGTGCACCGCGCCCAGGGAGGCTTGAATGAGTGCAGAACCGAATATTGATCAACTGTACGACCAGCAGATCAAGGCGCTGCCGCGGGCTGCGAAGCTGCGGCTGCTGAGCCGGATTACTGAGGACTTAACGAATACCGAGGGCGAGAAGAACCTCAGTATTATGGGTCTGCACGGATTAGGCGCGGCGATCTGGCAAGGCATAGATGCGCAAGCGTACGTGAATACGCTCCGCGATGAGTGGGACGAGTCAGATGATCAGTCTTGATGACGCCCTCGCGAATGTCACTGCGCTGGGTTTTGATACTGCGCCGATTATTTACTTTGTCGAGCAACACCCGCGCTACGACGCATTGGTGAGCGCCATATTCCAGCGTGTCGCCGACGGAGCCGTGCGCGGCGTAACCTCGGTGATCTCGCTGAGCGAGGTGCTGGTGCATCCCCTGAGCCAGGGTAACACGCAACTCAGCAACGAGTA
>JBBRUG010000396.1:0-4956 GCA_038247995.1 Chloroflexales bacterium
ACGCCATACGGCGTCAGCCCCATCCAAACATAGCTCGCATCGCATCGGTTGGTAAGGTACGACCGCACGGACCGGTGGCACCGGGCAAAAAAAGAGCGGGCAGGCCAGGGGCGCTGCACCGACACGGGAGCCACCTTGTGGATTGGACCGCCTGCCGAAACAGGGCGTCCTCCGCACGACGTCCGGGAGTATAGCAAACATGATCTGTGCTGTCAAATTGAAGCGGGTTTGGCGTAGGGACGCGCCGTAGCGCCTCCTTTACGCCATCAATTCAGTCAGATCCACCGAGCGGGCAAGTTCAAGCGGCAGATCACAGGCCATAAAAAGGGCATACGCTTCTTGCCAGATGGTCTGGGCGCGGTATGGATCGCCCCAAACGCGGACATGGCGTGCCCAGGCCCGCAAGGTGCGCGCCCGTTCGGCGTCGGCGGACGTTTCCCGAAAGACGCGGGCACTCTCGGCAAAGATCGAAGTTGCGCCTGCGGTATCGCCTAGCCGGCTGAGCGCCATCCCCAGGACGCGCAAGGCTGCGCCAACTTCACGCGGATTAGCGGAACTGCGGCTGAGATCGAGGGCCTGTTGGGCGGCCTCAAGCGCTTCGGTTTCGCGTCCCTGAGCCAGACAAACTTCGGCAAGATCACGGTAGAAGTCGGCAAAGACCGCGATCCGGCTAACTTCACAAAGATGAATACCGCGCCGAAGCTCAACTTCAGCGGCAGCATATTCGCCAAGGCCGATCAGCGCCGTGCCCAGGTTGCTCAACGCATAGATCTCGCCGACGCGGCTGCCGATCGCACGAGTGAGCATGAGATCTTCACGCAGCAGTTCGCGCGCCATCTGATAGTCGGCGCGGGCATTCGCGATCACGGCTAGGTTATTCAGATGGCTGCACGCCGAGCCTAAGTTGCCCGCCGCCCGGTCGATAGTAAGAGCCTGTTCAAGATGGCGCGTGGCCTCGGCATAGTTCCCGGTATGCTCGTAGGCCATCCCAATCATCGCAATAGAGCGCGCAGTATTAGGCTGATCGTCCAGGGCCTTAAAGAGTTGTAACGCCTGTTCGCCCAGCTCTAGTGCCAACTGCGGCTGATCGAGCCGGATCGCGGCCCAACCCTGGCGAACACAACTCAATGCCAGTTGGGCGGAATCTTCGGCCTGCCGCGCAAGATCCGCAGCGCGTTCGGCATTGGCTTGCGAGGTGCGGGGATCGCCGAGCGTATCATGGGCAAATGCAAGCTGGTTCCAGGCCCGCGCTTCAAGCGCCGGCGCGGCCAGCCGAACGGCGATCTGCGCCATCTGGGTGAAGCTCGCAACCGCATCGGCCATTCGCGCAAGATTCATCTGGACGCCCCCCAGGCCTTCCAGGCAGGCGATCTGTTCGGCATCAAGTGCGGGCGCGTTATCGATCTGGCGCAGGGCGCTGCGGTAGTGTTCCAGTGCGATACTTAGCGCATACGAACGGCGCGCGTCATCGCCGGCGCGTCGGTACCATCCTGCGGCTTCGGCCGGCCTAGCGGCAGCCGCGAAGTGGGTCGCGATCTGCCCGGCAATGCGGTCGACACCTGAGCCGCTTTGCGCAATCATCCAGTGCGCAGCCTGCGTGTGGCCGATCCGGCGTTGTTCGGGAGAGACGAGTTCGTAGACCGCTTCGTGCAGGAGTTCGTGACGGAAGCTGTACGCTTGGTCGCCAAAAAAGGACGAAATCGGTTGCGGGACAATCAGATCTTTGCGTTCGAGTCCGACGAGTAATGCCGGCAGCGTTAACGGGCGCACGCCGACGGTTGGGGCGCCGAGCGCCTGCTCGTTACCGCCGAGCGCCAGCGTCGCGCCGGCCCAGAAGGTGCGACCGATAATGGCGGCGCGCAGCAACAGGTCGCGCTGATGCGGGGCGAGCCCCTGAACTTGCGCCCGCAGCAACTCCCGTAAACTACTGGGTATGCGCAACCGTGCCAGACGGTTCAGTTGCAATTCCCAGCGCTCCGCCTGCGGCACAATCGTGCCTTCAGCGATCAACATCTTGATCAGTTCTTCAATGAATAAGGGGTTGCCCTCGGCTCGGCTCACGATCAGGTTGCGCAGATCGGGCGGCAGTTTACCGACTTTGCGCAAGATCTCGGCAACCATGCGCCGACTATCGCGCTCATCAAGCGGTTGCAGATCGATCCGCTCGCTATATGGCAAGCCGTAACCCCAGGTTGGGCGCCGATCAAAGAGCCGCTGCTGAGTCAGGGTGATCAACAAAAGCCGCGCACTCCGGCCACTGCGGCTGATCTGTTCAAAGACCCCGATCGAACTCTCATCGGCCGCGTGGTAGTCGTCGACAATGATCAGTAAGGGCGTTTGAGCGGTGATTGTGATCAGGCATTCTTGCACATAATGCACTGCACGGTCACGGAGCTGGCGTGCATCGTGGAGCACGCCGCGCACAAACGGGCTGGCGCTGAAATCGTAGCCGATCAACTGGCCGATCAGGTGGGCGCGCTCGCGACTTTTTGAACCAAAAATAACTGCAAACCCCTGTTCAATCCGCGCGCGCCGCAGTTCGGGCGGGTCGGGCGCGTGGATGCCGCAGAGCGCCTCGACGAACATGCGCAACAGGCTGTATGGTTCGCTGATCTTCTGTTGATCGGCACGAAAGGTGTAACAGAGGACTGCTTCAGGGAGCCGGGCCACCCAGTGATGAAACTCGTGGGCAAGGCGCGATTTGCCGAGGCCCACCTCGCCAACCACGGTAACGAGTTGGAGGTCGGCGCCTTCGACAAGGGTATAAAAATATTTCAGTAGTTGTTGGAGTGCGGCATCACGCCCGATCAGCGGTGCGCTCAGGCCGGCAACGCTTCCCGGCGCCGACAAAGCCAATGGCGGCGGCGGTGGAAACGCAAAGCGGGCGCCCGCAGAGGCTGCGCCATTAGATTCAGGTGGAGTAGGAAAAGGATTCGCGTTGGTAGGCATCGTCTGCTCGCTTGCTCAAGCCGTTGATTGAGCCGACGTTGGTACCTATTGAACGATCCTGATCATCCTTTCAACATATTTCCGGGATGGGTAGGGGCAACCGAGCCGCCCCGGCGGGGCGGCTTTACGCAGCGGAGGAGTCGAGCTCGACCTGGAGGACGGCGACGGCGACGCGGAGCTGGCGATCGCGCTCGATCAGAGTTTCGGCCATGCTGCGCGCAGCGGAAAGCCGGGCGGCGCGAGCAGCCTTGGTTGGCCCAGTTGGATCATCGTGAAGCACTGGTGTTGCTGAGAGTTCCGTTTCGAGGCGCCGCACCGTCTGATGGGCGCGTTCGAGCCGTGGGGCAAGGTTCATAATCCGAGCAGTTAACGTGTCGATGCGATCACGGTAGTAGGTAAGCATATCTTCTCATTTCCCAAAACGATGCCTCACCACGCCAAGCGTGATGAGGCCGTTTGATTGTAGCCGATGGCTACTATTGCAGGGTGGTGGAGCGAAGGGGGTTCGAACCCCTGACCTCCTGCGTGCAAAGCAGGCGCTCTCCCAACTGAGCTATCGCCCCCTGTTCACGGCCCCGCAAACAGCAGGCAGTAAGTAGTATACACCAAAAATTGGTCTACCACTTACTGCCTGCGACGGAGTTCGTGTGGTGGGCGTAGGTGGACTCGAACCACCGACCTCGATCTTATCAGGATCGCGCTCTAACCAGCTGAGCTATACGCCCGAACAACGCAGGCGAGTATAACATACAGATTTAGGGGTGTCAAGCTCAATTTCGGGCGCATCAGAATGCCGACCTTGACGCGTACACTATGGCCGAGTAAAATACGTCTGATGATCTGATGATCTGATGATCTGATGTTTAGAGGTACTTTATGGTTGAGCGCAATCACCTGGTTGGTCAAGTCATCACGCACTTAGAGCAGGCGATCGCCACCGGTGAATTCCCCCTGGGCACAAAGTTGCCGCCGGAGCCGCAGTTGATGACGCGGCTCGGGGTCGGTCGCTCGACGCTGCGCGAGGGTATGCGCGCCCTCATTCATAAGGGGATGCTTGCGTCGCGGCAGGGTGATGGGACGTACGTACTGGCCACACCGGCCGAGCGCACCCCGCTCGCCGAGCGGCTTCAGGCAGCGCGGGTGCCCGAGGTACACGAGGTGCGTTTCGCGCTGGAGCGTGAAGTAGTGCGCCTAGCCGCCCTACGCCGTGAGAATAACGATCTACGCAAGATCCGTTCGGCTTTGCGCGCCCGCCGCGAGGCGCTGACGGCGGGTAAACTTGAGGCGGCGCTCGATGCTGATATTGCCCTGCATTGCGCTGTCGCCGATGCCGCGCAAAATACGCTCCTGGCTGAGTTGTATCGCCACTTCGCCGTTGCACTGCGCGATGCGCTGGCAGCGCTCTGGGAAGCCGAGGGCTTGCCCAGCGCCGCTGAGCCGGATGCCCACGACCGGCTGGTCGATGCGCTGGCCGCCGGGGATGCAGTGGCCGCTGTGGCTGCCGTCGACGAAGTGCTGGCGCGGCATAGTCAATAGGAGTCAGGCGGCAGGCGGCAGGCGGCAGGAGCCAGGCGGCAGGAGCAGGAGCAGGAGCCAGGAGGCTCCATCCGGAAATGAGTAGTATAGCAATGAGCGGAAGCATTGCGCCTGCCTTACGCTGACCCGCAGGGCTGTTGCAACGTCGGGCGAATGGCTGCCGAACGCCCTCACCCCCTGCCCCTCTCCCGTTCAGGGAGCGGGGAGATAGCACATTGCAATGCTCTCCAGCTCCCCCGCTCCGCGTGACGGAGCGGGGGTTGGCTCGCAGGTGGAGGGTTTTTGCCGTTGCCCGCACCCCCAACCCCCTTCGGCTACGCTCAGAGCAGGCCGCTCCCTGAGCGGGAGCGGGGCTTCCGACAGCACCAGGACGCCGAATCTGCGGCGGCTCCCCCTGCTCCACGTGAGGGAGCAGGGGGCTGGGGGGATGCGGGGAATAGCGCATTGGGACGCGATCCTGTAAAAACCCTA
>JBBRUG010000397.1:0-4945 GCA_038247995.1 Chloroflexales bacterium
ACAGTGGATGCCGATTTCAAACCGTCAGTGCAATTGCCATTCGACTTTGAAAATCCGGCCATCAACGCGAGCCTCGTTCGCAGCTTCATCCCAACTACACAGTCCATTGAAATTCTGACCGAGATTGCTCAAAGCATCGACCCTAATAGTACAGAACGCGCTCGTGCCATGGTAGGGACGTTCGGTACTGGCAAATCCGATCTTTTGCTGATGATCTGCAACTACTTCGGACGCCAGGTAGACGACCCGCTAATGGTGCCATTTTATGAGCGCATGCATACTATTGATCCTGCGCGCACCGGGATTGTCAAAAATCGCCGCGCAGCCAAACCATGCTTTTTGGTTGTCTTGCTCCAGGCTGACACTGTTTCATCATTCCCTGGATTCGTGTTGCATGGACTGCAACGTGCGCTTGAACGCGAGCAACTAGATCATTTGATGACGAAAACGCGCTATGCTGCCGCGCGTGAACAGATCGAAACCTGGCAAAAAGAAGGCCATCCGCGCTATGCTGATTTTTGTAAGGCTCTCGAAGATCACGAACGTATTGATATAACTAGCTTAATTGCCGCTCTAAATGGTTCGCAAGCTGATGATGCCCTAGCACGTTTCCGGCGAACATTTCGGGCTGTCATAGGTCTTGACTTCAACGTTTTTGGTTATAGTCAACCGCACGAAGCCTATGCGGGTGTTGCCGAGGCACTTGTTGCCACAGGCCAATACAGCGGTATTCTGCTCGTCTGCGATGAATTTACCGCTTTTCTTGAACGTTTCCAGAGCGCTATTGATCAGCAATTGCGCGAATTTGAAGCCGAAACAAAAGCGGTGGAAAATCTCGCTGAGCGCAGCGGATCATCAGGTAAGTCCCAAGTTCATTTTATCGTTGCCAGCCTTGAGTCTTTTGCCAGTGCAGCCGGTACAATTGGCAGCGCTTCGGTAGCCAAAGCCACCGAACGTAGCGGCGGGCGCTTTAAACAACACTCGCTTCAGGTTGAGGGGAGTGAGGAGTTGATTCGCGGCGCTATAAAGCCGGTGCCAGGTTCGGAAGAGCTTGTCCGCTTACCAAATGCCCAACGCGACGAATTATTGGCGACAGCTGAGGAGATCTGGCGCCTGCAGCGGCGTAACCGCGAGTGGATCCGCGACATCATCGTCAACGGTTCGTTTCCACTTCATCCGTATAGCACCTACGCTCTTCCGCTTGTGAACCAGCGGGTCGCTCAAAGTCAGCGCACAATGTTCCTCTTCTTGAAGGATGAAAAAGGTCTGCGTGGCTTCATTCAGCGCGAACAGTTGCACGACAACTATCCGGGGTGGCATCGCTTACTGACGCTAGACCTGCTTTTCGATTACTTCCGTGAGAGTATCAGCACGAAACGTTCTGATATTTATGAATCCTTCGAGCGCGCTGAGCAGCAGATCCATACAGCGACGATTAGCAAGGAACTGGCCTTACGTATTCTCAGGATCGTAGCATTATGTGAGACTGTAGGCAGCGATCTTGTGCTCCGTCCAACACGCACATTTCTCCGCCGTGCGCTTAATCTTCCGTCATCAGCCGAAGGTCTCCTAGACACGGCCCTGAACTTACTCGAACAGGTTGATGCGATTGAATCACCCAGTGAGGTGGGAAGTGAAGCCGGCGTGTACCGTCTGCCTGCACGGGGGTGGGTGAGTACAAGCAACCTGAAACAACGCATCATCAATCGAGCCCAAAATATCTCAGCGACTGACGTAAGCAAACTTCAGGCTCAATACCCGCCAGATGCGATCTCGGCCACAGACTATAACCGCAAGCGTGGTTCGCATCGTAAGTTGAGCGCTTACTTTATCGGCGTAAACGCTTTGCGATCACGCACTCGTCTCGAAACCGATCTTAAGGATGTACGCAATCGGGATGGGTTACTCTGGTATGTCATTACTTCCAGCGATGCCGAGCGTGCTGAAGCGCAAGGTGCAGCCCGCGAGATAACGGCCGCGAATAACCGTCTCGTTGTTGCGGTGCCGATTGTACCGACTCATGTCCTAAGCGCCCTGCGTGATTATGAGGCACTCCGTGCGCTGCGCACTGATCCTGAATTAGACCAATCGAGCAAACCCTACCTTGAAGATAACGGCAAGGTTGGCCATATCTATAAGGCCCGGCTCGAACACGAATTACAGCAACTTCAAGATCAGAAACAGTGGGAATGGTTTGCCGATGGACAAAGCCGAACGAACCAGAGTGGCAGCCTTGTGAACGGCATGGCAAGTAATGTGATGGATAAAGTGTTTTCCGATACACCAATTACCGGCCTCGTACAACACTTTAAGCCTGATGATCTTGGTAGCACAATCCTGAAGGCGGTTGAACAGATCATCAAAGGCGATATCCAAATCACCAAAGGTTCAAAGGCGCAGGTTGACAATGTGCTCCGAACAGGCGTTGTCACCTTAGGCCTGCTGCAAATCGATAAGCCTGTAGGAGCATTCGAGAACTATATCACTGCTGATCCAACCAGCAGTGCAAGTTTAGCCAGCGGCAAAATCTGGCGACGCATAAACGATCACTTGGCAGTGGGCAAAGCGTGGAATACATTAGTTCAGGAATTTCGCCAGCCACCCTTCGGCTTGTATGACTCGATCCTGATCTTTTTCCTCGCAACCTTCGTTACGCGCAATGCCGATTCGCTGTCTATCTTGATGGGGCGTTCAAACGCTAGCAGTCGCTCGGTTGATGTAGATGCGAACCTGCTCAAGAACATGCTAGAGAAGCCCCAGGATTATACCGTTCGCTACTTTCAGATGACTGATACTGAGAAGCGCTGGTTGCGCGGGATTGTCGAACAGGGACTACGCCAACCTGGTTTTAATCCACCGCCCGGTACACCACTACGTACAGCAGTAGCGCTACGATTCAAAGCATGGTTAGTTCGTCAACAACTTCCTACCTTCGCAATGAAGCTAAGCGAGGATGACCTTGCGGCTTTCCTGCCCAATAACGACCTGGCTGTGATTAAGTCCATCTATGTATTACTCAACAAGATCGACGATGGTGAGAGTGAATTAGCTAGTACGCTGATCAACGAAATCCCACTGCTTCTCGGTGCGCCTGAGCAGCATAAAGTGTGGAATCAAGCGACGGTTGAGGCACTGCTTTCCAGTTGGATGACGGTGTGCGAGCTATTGGCTCAGCTGCCCAAGGATCTGAAAGAACATACAATCCAGCGCGTAGCAACACTTTTTGGCGCTGAAGAATATACTGGCGACAATCGCTGGAATGCGATTTATCGCTGGCGAGCCAATCGCAGCGCTGTACCGATGGATCGCCTGCAAGGCAATACTCGTGAACTATTTCGGTTCACCTATCTTGTTAATGGCAGTATTGAGCAGACCATCCTCGATGAATTTGCACGCCGGGTTTCAACCGTTGGTATGGAATATCAACGCTGGCAGAATCTTGACAAGCTGGAAAAAGTGCTGAGTGAACTGGCAAAAGCCCGTAACGAGATCAATAAGGCTTGGGAAGACGTTGCCCACGGCGACGAAGTCTGGCGTGAAGGACTCATGCGGATTGTGTCCGGACGTGCTGTCAGCGGCGTCAGTGCTGATCAAACTGCTGAGCAATTAGCGGCATGGAGTGCAGGTGTCCAATGGCCAATGTCCGTTGCCAACCTCAATACTGCACAGTTGCGGGCTATATACGCAGACAACTCTGCTGAAGTCATCGAAGATCTTGCGCGAATACTTAAGCGCGCCGGCTACACACAGGATCGCTGGCGCGAAGATGTGCAAGAAGCGCTACCTAAAGAATTCGGCGTTCTTGGTTATACTAGGGAGGAAGTCAACACTGCACTCAAGCGTATTCAATTAGTACTGCCTCTTGCTGCGGGCCTCGACGTAGGACTCCGACGTCACATTCAGCAGCAAGTGGCGCGCCTATTTGCTACGAGTGTTGGTCTAACCGTCGAAATGCCTATGGATGCTGTGCTGACGTTATGGCGTGAGCGCTACGTTATTCCCGAACCCAACGATCTCTCTGCCGAGGCAAAAGGGTTGTTGTTTCATATTGGGAATGAGGCTCACAACGTTGAAAACCTCTTGCTCAATACGATCCCCCGTACGCTCAGCAATGTTGGTAGTGCAGTTCGGCAGTGGGAGCGCTTCGATATTCTTGATGCATACACTGGAGAACTTCGCCGCCTGATCAACGAGATCAGCAATTATGAGCCTATCACGCCTGCCGTTTTGATGTGGTTGCGTGGCGTGCTTCAGGCGTTGCGTCAGCCTACACCTAACAATCTTCCGTATGAGCGCAAGCGTCTAACTGATGCGATTGCCCAAACAATGAGCTCCTGGATCCAGAAGCAACAACTCCCACCATTTGTCGCCGATCTTGGTGAAACGGAGTTGCAAGCGATTGTGCCTGATGCTGATGCAACAACACTTACTGCATTGATCCACTTGCTACGACGAAATGCGAGTTCGACTGCATCGACGCTAATTAGCCAAGCATTACCGAGCATTTTTGGGCTTGGTTCGGCGAGTGAAGCATGGGAGGAACACCACGTTGAGGCCGCCCTTGAACATCTCAGCATAACGTGCCGTCTCGTTGAGTCACTTCCCGCCAAGTTACGTGAGCGGCTATTCATTGAGATTAGCCAGATCTTTACTGTTGGCGGCGCTCCGCTAACGTCAGACGATCTCCTGGCGCATCTGCGGAATTGGCGTGCAAACTACGTCATCCTGCCGAATGACCCACTCTCTTCTGATGCGCGTCTCCTTTACGATACGCTGATCAGCAGTGATAACGATGCCGAAGGGCTGTTGCTCCAGCGATTGCCTGCGCAGATTAACGAGGTGCGCGCTCCATATGCCAATTGGTCGCATTGGTCGCTGCGCGATTGCTACCTTAATGCCCTTCAATCCGCAGCCAATGAGATCGCGCAGCATGGCCAGGTTAGCA
>JBBRUG010000398.1:0-4924 GCA_038247995.1 Chloroflexales bacterium
CCAGCGCATTGAGCACCAGGTTCATCACCAGTTCGCGCAGCGCTGCAGCATCGCCGGGAAGATGTGGTAGCGGCGTCAACTGGCGGTTAATCTGTAAGGGAATGCCCTGTTGTTGCATCGCATCGCGCCACCGCGGCCTGGTGAGCCCCAGGCTCTCTTCGACAATACTGTTTAGATCGACCAATTCGTCGGGCGGTTGCTCGCCGGCCTGAGCAAAACTACGCAAGCGGCGCACCGTAGCGGCGCCGTCGAGTGCGGCGCGTTCGATAATATTTAGGCTTTCGCTCATTTGAGGATCGGTAACCTCGCTCAGTAGAATTTGCGTATGGCCGAGAATTGCGGCAAGCAAGTTGTTGAAATCGTGGGCCACGCCGCTCGCCAATTGGCCGAGCGAGCGTAGCCGTTCGCTATGTAGGAGGTGTTCCTGGGTGCGTTGTAGTTCAGTATAGCGCTGAATATTTTCTAAGGCTACCGCCGCCTGTCCGGCGACGGCCTCGGCGAGGTATAGATCGCTCTGGCTGAACTCACCGGTGCGGATGCTGTCGATGATGATCACGCCCAGCACTTTTCCGCCACTCATGATCGGGGTTACCAGTTCAGAAGCGGTGTCGGCAAGTTGCGAATGGAAGGCATAGCGGTGATCGACGCGTACGTCATTCACCAATTGGGTTGTGCCGTGGCGAACAACCCAGCCGCTGATGCCGTAATCCAGGCTGTAGCGCTGCATCTGCTCCAGCTCGACAATGCTGTTGACGCGCCCACAGGCGGCATGGAGCACGATCTGTTCGTCGGCGACTAAGCCAACCATAACCTGATAATACCCAAAGCCTCGATGTAACAGTTGGGCCACTTCTGTCAACAGCGGCTGGATCGCCTGAATAGCATCAAGGCGGGCGCTGAGTTGGTGCAGCACCTGGAGCTGGTTTGCACGGGTCTGCGCTTCCTGAAGCAGCCGCGCATTGTGAATCGCTACGGCCATATGATCGCCGAACATCTGCGCCACTTGAATATCAGCGGCGCTGAAGGCGTTTGGCGTCCATTTGTCGATCGCCAATATGCCCACCATAGTTGCATTTACCAGCAGTGGAACGCCGATCCATGTGCGTACATAGTTGCTGCCGGGCACATTTTGCCAACCCGGTTCTTGGTGCACATCGGGAATGTAGATTGCCCGGCGTTGCTGATGGACGCGCCAGGTGAATGACCCCGGCCCCATATAGAGCACCACGTCGGTGTCACTGAAGGGGAAGCCACGCCCGGCGACCATGCGTGCATACTGCGCATCGTGGTACAAAAAGACGCTTGCCGAGTCGTAGGTGATAAAACCAGCCAGTTGCTCCAAAATATAGTCGAGCAGGCTGTCCTGGTCGATCATGGCGTTACACGCTGTAGCAAGCCGGTTGAGCGTGCGGTTGAGCGCCCGACTGCGTTGATCCTCTGCCACACGCTGTGCATTCAGCAGCGCCTGAACAATTTGCTCGGCCGCAAAATCCAGCAACGCACGCTCATCGCGCCGCCAATAATGCCCCTTACACGGCCGGTGTGTGACGATCCAGCCGGCGATCCCACTATTGAAAGGGAGTAGGGTGCGGATGATTTCATTCGGCCCACGCGGTGAAGGTATTTGTCCGGCGCTATCGTCGTGGGTAAGCCATGGGGTATCGGCGGTAGGCTCATCAAGTGGCCAGATTGCGGCAATTTGGCGCTGCTGGTTTGCATCGACCAAAATGAGCCCACAGGTGGCGGCCTCGATGGTGCTGCCCACATCGGCCAGGATCGCCTGAATCAGCGGTTCAGCTCCGCCGGCGCTGTGGGCGGCCTGACTGATGAGCCGAACCATGCGTTCTCGCGCAGCAGCGTGCCGCAAGGCAGCAGCAGCAGCAGCATTCTCAATGGCGATTGCGGCATGGCTGGCGAAGATCTCAACTGTTTGCACTACATCCGGGCTAAAGAGAGTTTCATCGACCTTACGGGCCATATTCAGTACGCCAACTACCCGATCGCGAACGCGTAAGGGTAGCGAGAACAAACATGCCTGGGGTGCGTCGAGAATAAGCTTATAGCGCGCATCGGTGTTGGGCCGGGCTGCATGAAAAAAATCGCCGTGCTGGGCCACCCATCCGGCGATCCCGTCGTCAAGCGTCATTCGTGTCGTTGTGTGCACACTTGGCGAAATACCGAGTGATGCCACAATCATCAGCGCTTCGTCGTCTTCGTCTAGCAACATAATCGAGATGATGTCGGCGCCGCTGAGGTTATGGGTTGCCGTGAGCACACGGCTTAGCACCTCGTCCAGCTCAAGTGATGAACAGACGAGGCGCCCAAGATCAAGAATAGCTGCCAGGGTTGACGGTTGCAGATCGGCCTGTATCAATGTCACATTTCCTTTGGGTCTGTTTTGCCGCCTTCTTATTATACCCCTCAAGAGAACCTGCAACCGCCGCAACTTTTCGGGCCCCTGCGACGGTACAGATCGCGAACCGCGTGGTTAGCGGGTGGTCCGCTGCAAAGGCCATGCGTTGCGCCAGAGGAATGGATATGATGCGCCAGATTCGTGGAACCCTGAACAGTGTGGAGTTGATTGGACGCCTGGGCGCCGACCCGGAGTTGCGCCTGCTGAGCACCGGCTCGTCGCTCTGCCGCTTTAATCTCGCCACCAATCGTTATGGCAGCAAAGACGACCAAGGCCAGTGGACGACTGAAACCGACTGGACGACGATCGAGGCTTGGGATCGCCTGGCTGAAGTGTGCAACACCAATCTGCAGAAGGGTCGCCGCGTGCGGGTTGTCGGCAGCCTGCGCAGCGATAGCTGGACCGACAAGGAAACCGGCCAACCGCGCTACCGCACGTTCGTACGCGCCGACGAGATCATGTTTCTTGATGACCGCCCCGGCCAGGCCGATGCCGTCGCCGATGAAAGCGAAGAGGCGCCGTTCTAGGTTTATGCGGGCCTGGTTTTCGGCTTTGCCGGGAACCAGGCCCGCACGGCATCCGTGGTATCATCCACCCCCGTATGGATGCACTCAAAGGCTTAAACGCGGAACAGCGGTCGGCTGTGCTCGCCCCAATCGGCCCGGTACTCGTGCGCGCCGGCGCCGGCAGCGGTAAGACGCGTGTCCTCACGCTACGCATCAGCTACTTGATCAATCAGCAGCGGGCGCGCCCCGATGCGATCCTCGCCGTTACCTTCACCAATAAAGCGGCCAAGGAGCTCCGCCAGCGGCTCAAAGCGCTGCTCGGCGGGCGGGTGCGCGGGGTTGCCAGCGGCACCTTTCACGCCGTTTGTGCGAAAGTGCTGCGCGCCGAGATCGCCGGGCGGATCGGCCATTACACCGGCTCCTTTTCGATCTATGCCGGTGATGAACAGCTCCAACTCGCGGCTGCTGCGCTTGATGCCGCAACTGAGCGTCCGCCGATGCTGCTCGAACCCGCTGAGATCCTGCGCCGGATCTCACGCGCTAAGAGCCGCATGCTCACCCCCCGCCTGATGGCCCGTTTCGCCGCCGATCCGGTCGAGCGCTTCGCCGCCGGTTGCTACCGCCGCTATCAGACAGCTCTGGAGCGCGCCAATGCCGTCGATTTCGACGATCTGATTCTGCTCACCCAGCGCCTGTTCGCTGAACACCCCGATGTGCTCGACGCTTACCAGGCGCGCTGGCAGCACGTTCTGGTGGACGAATATCAAGATACCGACCCGAGCCAGCACGCCCTGGTTGAATTACTTACTCGTCCGGCCAATGGGCGACCGCGATCACTTTTTGTGGTCGGTGACGGCATGCAGAGCATTTATGGCTTCCGTAACGCCGATCATAGCATTATCACGCGCTTTTCCAGCGATTTCCCTGCGGCGCATGTTGTGGAACTGGCGACGAACTACCGCTCGCGCCAGCCGATCCTCGATGCGGCCTATGCGGTGATCCGCCACAGCCAGGCCGTGACGCCTATGGTGTTGCGCGCGGCAGCCGGCAGCCTGCCCGGCGAACGAACGATCCTGATCAATGAGGCTAAAGACGGGCGCGAGGAGGCTGAGCAGATCGCACGCAGTATTGGCGAGATCCAGCGTCAGGGCCGGCCTCTACGCCACGTGGCGGTACTCTACCGCACACGGCAGATGAGCCGCCCGATTGAAGCGGCGCTGCGCCATGCCCACATCCCCTACTCGGTGCGCGGCAGCGTCGGCTTCTACGACCGTGCGGTGGTGCGCGATGCGCTGGCTTTTCTGCGTGTCGTAGCCAACCCGGCCGACAGCCTGAGCCTGAACCGGATCGCCAATGTGCCGGCGCGTGGCCTCGGTGCGCAGTCGCTTGCTGCGCTCACGACGTTTGCCGCTCAGCACGGGATCACGCTCTCGGCGGCGTTGGAACAGCCTGAAGCGCTGCGTGGGTTGACGCCGAAAGCGGCTGAGGGCGCCCGGCGGCTGGGGGCGATGCTTGCGCGCTGGCGACGCTTTGCCGGCGGCACAATGCCGCCCGATCATCTATTGGCCGATGTGCTGGAGCAGAGCGGCTATATGGCTGCTCTGGAGCAGCGCTTCAGTACTGAAGAGTTGCCCGAGGTGCGTGAACATCTCCAGGAGTTGATGGTTGGTGCTGAGGAGCACACCAGCCTGACTGACTTTTTGCAAGAAGTTGCGCTGATCACGAACGCCGATGAGAAAGAGGATGCGCGCGATCTGGTGCAACTGCTGACAATTCACGCGGCCAAGGGGTTGGAGTGGCCATTTGTGTTTGTCACTGGCTTGGAAGAGGGGACGCTGCCCCACGAGCGCAGCCTGATCATACCCGAGGGCGTGGAAGAGGAACGCCGCCTCTGTTATGTAGCCCTGACCCGCGCCGCCGAACGGCTCTTTCTCTCGTGGGCGCCGGGTCGTCAGCGAGGCGGGAATGCGAAACCATCACGCTTCCTGAATGAGATCCTGGCCTA
>JBBRUG010000399.1:0-4916 GCA_038247995.1 Chloroflexales bacterium
CGCTTTACGCGCCGGAACTGGCCGCCCTGGCGATTGCCCAGACCGGCGGCGATCTCTATGAAGCCGTGCTCCTCTTACGCGCCTATCGTTCAACCCAACCCCGGCTCGCCTACGCCGATCCGGTGCGTCAGGAAGCGCTACAGGTTGTCCGCCGCATCTCCGCTGCTTTCAAAGATATTCCCGGCGGACAGGTGCTTGGCCCAACCTTAGATTACTCGCATCGGCTGCTGAGGCTCGATCTTTTGGACGACAGACCACAGACGACAGACCAGAGACTGACCGAAAACGACACATTCCCGGAAACCGAACCGTCGTCCGTCGTCCGTCGTCCGTCGTCTTTGCCGCCTGTTGCGTCCTGGCAGCGCGCTAACGGTCTGCTCGCCGATCTGCCGGAGCGCCCCGCGTCCGACCCGGCGAGTCTGCCTGATGTTACTCGCGAGCCGATTCAGTTTCCGGCGCCGCGCGCGCATCGGCTGCAATCGCTCGCCCGCGCCGACACCGGCGGCGTACTAACGCTTGGCTACGCCAGCATGCGCGGTTATGGCCTGGCCCATCCAACGGTAAATGAAGTGCGCCTGAGCCACGCCGATGTGCTGCTGCGTCATCCGGTCACCGGAGCGCAGTTCAGCGCCGGGCGGGTGCGGATCAGCCAGGCCGAAGTGGTGAACACGCAGGGCAAAGAGCTTGCGCTCGGCTTTGCCGCTACCCTGGGCTGGAACGAAGTTAAAACGATCGCCGCGAGTATGCTCGATCTGGAAATGGACGCGCCGAACCCGCATCCGGCCCACAGCGAAGAGTTCGTGCTTTACCACACCGAAGCTGTCGAAGCATCGGGCTTCTGCATCCACTACAAACTCCCGCACTACGTCACCTTTCAGAGCGGCCTCGATGCGCTGCGCAAAGCGCGGACGGGGCAGGCGAATACGCCAGAGGAAGGCGAAGTGTAAGGCCGAAGCACATGCTTCGGCCCGACGAAAACTATGAAACTTACCCAACTCGCCCACCAGCGCACCGACTACAGCTACGCCTTTCTCGACGCCTTCGCCAAGCGCGAGCTACGGCGGCGCATCCTGAAGGCGATCGCCATTCCGGGCTACCAGGTGCCCTACGCCAGCCGCGAACTGCCGATCGCCCGCGGTTGGGGTACCGGCGGCCTGCAAGTTACCCTGGCTGCCGTTAGTCCAGCCGATACGGTCAAGGTGATCGATCAGGGCGCCGACGACTCGGTGAATGCGGCTAATCTGCGCCGCTTCATCGCCCGGATGACCGGCGTGAATACGACTACCGACACCCTGGCCGCGAGCGTGATCCAGAGCCGTCACCGCATCCCTGAGGAACGACTGCGCGAAGGCCAGTTGCTCGTGCTGCAAGTGCCCGACCCCGAGCCGTTGCGGCGGGTGCAGTCCGATACGTCGCAGGCCCGCGAGATGCACGCCGACGCCGACTACGCCCAGATGTGGCTGAGCCTCTATGAGCAGTTGGTGCGCTTCGGGCGCTTTATGCAGGGCGCCAGTTACCCGGTGATCGTGCATGGGCGCTACCTGATGAGCCCCAGCCCTATTCCACGTTGGGATACGCCGGCGCTGCATCAGTCGCCGCATCTGACCATCCTCTCCGCTGGTCGCGAGAAGCGGCTCTATGCCGTGCCGCCCTATACCGACGTGCGCCCGATCGAGTTCAGCGATGTCTTTTTCCAGGTCGAAGACCAGACCGGGCGCGTTTGCGTAATTACCGGCGCACGCAACAAGTTTATGGACGAACTGCCTGTCGCCGACGGCACCTCGCTCTTCCGCATCTCCGACACCGGCTATGTGGCGAAACTCACGCAGCATGCCCGCAGCGAAATCGCCGCCATCGGCGCTACTTACTACGACGAAGCGGGGCAGTTTTACCAGCCGGGCGTGCTGAAGTCGGTGGACGATCAAAAGCTGCCCAGGTAAGGCCGCAAACCGCCCACGTAAGGTCGAAGCATGCTTCGGCCCAATTCACAATATGGATCAACCAATCCTCACCACCACCCCGCCGCTGCTCACAGCACGCGGGTTACACAAAACCTACGGCCCGATCAGCGCCGTCAATGGCGTCGATCTGGAAGTCTATCCTGGTGAAACAATTGGCATTGTGGGCGAGTCGGGATCGGGCAAGAGCACCATCTTACGCCTGCTCAATCTCGAAGAGCCACCCGATGCAGGCGATTACGCGCTCGCGATCCCCGCATGGGCCGAGCGCAATTTGTTCGAACTCAACCGCTACGAACGACGCATGCTGCGCGTGCATCACATTGGCATTGTGTACCAGAACCCGCACATGGGGTTGCGCATGCGGGCCACCAGCGGCGGCAACGTCGCCGAGCGGTTGATTATGGCTGGCGAGCGCAGCTACGCCACCCTACGCGCCAGCGCTCGCGCCTCACTCGCCGTCTCCGAGTTCCCACTGGATCGGGTCGATGACATTCCGGCACGGCTCTCGGGCGGCATGCAACAGCGTGTCCAGCTTGCCAAAGCGATCGCCCTGCGCCCGGCGCTGCTCCTGCTCGACGAGCCGACCACCGGCCTCGACGTTTCGGTGCAGGCGCTCGTGATCGATACCCTGTTGCGCCTGCGCCGCGAGCAGCCGATTGCCACCATCATCGTCTCACATGATCTCGGCGTCATCCGCACCCTCGCCGACCGCGTGCTGGTGATGCGCCACGGCGTCGTTGTCGAGCGCGGCCTCACCGACCAGATCCTCGAAGACCCGCAGCATCCTTATACGCAGCAACTAGTGCATGCGAAGCTGTAAGAATTCTCGCGCTTGTTGAGCCGCAGCGCGCTGCGGCTCAACAAGCGCATCAACACTATGCCACTTCTCACAGTTCAAAACTTCAACAAAACCTTCGCCATTCACGCCCTTGAGCGCGAAGTAGGCGCCTTCGCCGATGTGAATTTTACGCTCCATCCCGGCGAACTCTTGCTCGTGCGTGGGCCGAACGGCGTAGGCAAAAGCACCCTGCTGCGTTGTCTGTACCGCACCTATCTGCCCAGCGGCGGCCAGGCCTACTATCAGTCGGCAGCCGGAATGATCGATCTCGCAAACGCCGCCGATGTCGACATCACCCAATTGCGCCGCAGTGAGATCGGCAATGTGAGCCAGTTCCTCCGCCCGCGCCCACGGGTTAGCGCCCGCGAACTGGTGATGGAGCCGCTGCTCCAGGCCGGCGTGTCGAGCGAAACTGCCTGTGAGCAAGCTGAAGAATGGCTTGGCGCGTTCGGTGTGAAGGCGGCGATCTGGTCGGCTTATCCGACAACCTTTTCCGGCGGGGAGCAGCAGAAAGTCAACCTCGCCCGCGCTCTGATCGCGCCGCGCCGCCTGGTGCTGCTCGACGAGCCGAGCGCCTCGCTCGATGCCGGCGCCCGCGCTGCCCTACGTGATCGCATCATTACCCTCAAGGCGCGTGGTGTGGCAATGATCGCCGTTTTCCACCATGCCGAAGATATTGCCGGATTGGTGGATAATGTGATCGAACTGGCGCTGCCCTGATCATTGCGGATTGCGTGCCGTATAGCTATTCGATCTGGCCCAATCCGCAACACGCAATAGGAAACCACATCTATGATCCTCACCAACCTCCGCATTGTTCTGCCCGATCGCGTGATCGAGCGCGGCACCATCCGGCTGGAGGGCGATCAGATCGCCGAACTGGCCGAGGGCGAATTACCCGCCGCTGGCGTGCGCGTCGTTGACGCTACCGGCCTTACGGCCATCCCCGGCGTGATCGACATTCACTGCGATATGCTCGAACGCGAGATCGAGCCGCGCCCCGGCGCCTTCTTCCCGCTTGATATGGCTGTCCACGAGATCGACAAGCGGTTGGCCGCCGCCGGCGTAACGACGGCCTACACCGCGCTTTCGTTTTGGGACAACGACAAGCCTGAGAGTGTGCGCGGCGAGGAGATGGTGCTGCGCGTTGTGCGTGAGTTGAACCGCCTGCGCCCCGAACTCCTCACCGACCTGCGCATCCACGCCCGCTTCGAAGTTTCAACCCCGCAGGTCACGCCACTGCTGATCGAACTGATGGAGGCGCAGCAGATCCAGATGGTCAGCCTGATGGATCATACGCCCGGCCAGGGCCAGTACCGCGATATAGAGCACTATATCGGCTTTATCTCCCGCTGGAAGCAGATTGGCCGCGCGCAGGTCGAGGCCGAGTTGCACGAACGATTGGAGCGCGCCGGCGATCTGATGGAACGTTGGGCCATCGCCCGCGATGTAGCCGCACTCGCCGCCGATCAGGGCTTGCCGATCGCCTCGCACGACGACGACACGCTCGAAAAGGTCGATCTTGTGGCCAGCCTGGGTGCCACGATTGCCGAGTTCCCGGTGACTCTGGAGGCTGCTGAAGAGGCTCAACGGCGCGGCATGCATGTGGCGATGGGCGCGCCCAACGCGCTGCGTGGCCTCTCGCATTCAGGCAACCTCAGCGCCAGTGAAGCCGTGTCGGCGGGGCTCGTCGATATGCTGGCCGCCGACTACCACCCGGCAACCCTGATCCAGTCCGCCTTCGCGCTGGTGGAGCGCGGCGTTGTTGATCTGCCTGCTGCGATTGCGCTGATCAGCTCCGGCCCGGCTCACAGTTTGGGCATCACTGATCGGGGGCGGATCGCGCCAAGCCTCTACGCCGATCTGGTGCTGGTCGAAGCCGGCCCACGCCCACGCATCCGGGCCACCATCCGCAACGGCACGCCGATCTACTGGGACGCGGCGATGGCGGGACGGGTGGTAATCTGACAGTTCGCAGTTCGCAGTTTGCAGTTTGCAGTTCGCAGTTTGCAGTTCGCAGTTTGCAGTTCGCAGTTCGCAGTTTGCAGTTTGCAGTTCGCAGTTCGCAGTTTGCAGTTCGCAGTTTGCAGTTTGCAGTTCGCAGTTCGCAGTTCGCA
>JBBRUG010000400.1:0-4886 GCA_038247995.1 Chloroflexales bacterium
CTCGTCGCAATTCCGCATCCGAATGCAGCCCGGCATAGAGCGTGCGCCGCAGGGTCTCGACCGGGCAGCCGAGTTCACACCGGCCCTGAACACATCCGCCGCAGCCCTCCAGGGAAACATAGCTTTGCTGTACTGACCCAATCTGGATCAGCAAGCTCCGCAGCGGGCGGTAGCGCAGATGCAGGCTCAGTCCGCGCTGGAGCGCATCGGTATTAGCAGGGGTATGTGCCACATGCGGCAGTTCAAGACGCAACAACAATGGTTTCACAAAATTTGCTCCGACTGAGGTACGCGATACCGCGCTTCGATTTTCTGCACCAAGTTGCGCTTGATCATGCGGCGCAGCGTCCACCAGAGGCGCAAGCGGGAGCCACCAACCGAAGCCGCAAGTGCATCCAGCGTCGCGCCATCGCCCCCCTGAGCCTCCAGAAAGACCAGAACCGCAGCTTCCCGATCCGTCTGCCTCCCAGCGCCCACCAGGGCGCTAAACCCCGTCGGCGCTGCGCCCTCGGCGGCGAGTGCGGCGATGATCTTCGCATTCGCTTCACGGGTCTCGGCATCCGACGCCTGCATAAACATGCTGGCCGACTGCCCGGTCAGGGCCATCCGCCGGCGCAGAAACCGGCGATGGACGATGACGGCGAGGCCGAGCAGCGCAGCACAGACACCCGCGCTGATGCCTCCCGCCAGAAGCACTGTGCGTGACACCGCTTCGATTACGGATTGCGGGAGGGCCACGCTTGGCGCAGTTGGCGCAGTTGGCGTAGTTGGCGCAAGTGGCTGCACCGCAGGAACGGATGCCCCATCGACAGACGCCCCGAAGATGGGCATGATGAAGATGATCAGCCCCATGAGGCCAAACAGCGCACCGATGATCAGGATGGAACTATTGCGCGGCATTAGGCTCCTCGTTATCGCTCACACTGTGCTGCATCCTGTACCGTGCGATACCAACCGGCCACGCGCCAGGCACCGTCCACCAGGCGCAGTTCGGTGCGGTAACAGAGATCGGCTTGTTCGTAGCGCCAGAGGCTGTAGCCGTTAGCAAGCCCATCTTCGGCGTGCTGCACGCTGCGCACCGCGACCGATTGAAACGCCCCCGGCCAGATTGCGCTTCCCGCAGGGATAGCGCGGCGGTCGTTCACATCGGCGAGGATACGGCCAGCTTCCATCGCTCGCGCCTCGGGCGGGGTTATTGCCAACAGTTCCGCGACCTGTAGCTGATCACTCGCCTTCAACGCCGCTACCCAGGCCGCATGCACGGCGTCTGGGGTGGTTGCCTCATTGGTTGCGGGCGTCGTCGCAGTGGGCTGCGCGCACGCAACCAGGAAGAGCGCGAGGCAGCTGAATAGCAGGGCACGCATGGTCTGGTGCATTGCTACGATCCTTGCAGTACCGCGAATTCGCGGGAACTAGAGTCAACGACAATCGGCGTTACGGTGCCGTGGCGGATCGCCACGCACTGACCGGGCTTCGCATCGACGATGAACCGCAAGTGAAGCGGGCGCAGCATCGGCAGCGCCTGGCCCATTCGCTGCGTGGGATCTTCTTCCATGTGGAACAGCACCTTGATCGGGCAGTTTTCAAAGATCGCCTGCCCCGATGGGCTATCCAGAAAGGTGACGGGGTTCTGATCCGAGAGCATCAGCGCAATGCCGTATTTGCGGGCCACCTTCGCCAGCGTGACCGCCATGGTGCCGACGGCTTCGATCCGGCTGGCTAATCCGAACTCGTCCAGGGCCAGCAGCGTTTTGCGGCTCCGATCGCGGTACGGCGAACGCATGTAGCGGTAGATGTTGCCGATGAGGTAGCCGTAGTAAAACACCAGCATGTGCTTGGCTTCGCGCTCGATCGCCGTCAGATCGCAGATCACCACGTCGGGATCGAGGTTCCAGGGCAGCGTCGTCGGGCCGTTGAAACAACGGTCGTACATCGTGCGCCCCGGCTCCATCGTCCGTGTCGAGCCAAACAGCCGCATCCGTAGCGTGCGCGCCAGCGCCTGCGCTTCGGTTTCCTCAATCGCCTCCAGCGCCAGCACCAGGTCAGTCAGGATCGGCATGTCCTCAGACGACGTATCCGGGTCTACGCCGGCGTACACATCGAGCAGCGCCCGCTCCAGCATGCCGCTCTCTTCGCTGGTAAAGATGCGTGGGCTCAAATCGCGTACTTCCCCCCCTTGCATCACCGTCGTGCCGAGGAGCATGCCCAGTTGCGAAACAACGTAGGCCACCTGGCTAAACAGCCACGAATTCCCGTCAGCGGGGGCAAAGGCGAAATCCAGCAGGTTCACCCGGTGATCCAGGCCAATGTCGTAGCGCCGGCAGCCCGCGCCAAAGGCGCGCTCCAGGCGCTCGCCGTTGTTGTTCGAATCAATCCAGATCGCCCGGTGGCCTTCCAGCGCAACCGCGCGGAGGGAGATCAGGTTCATCAAAAAGGTTTTGCCGCTGCCGGTAGCACCCAGGATGGCCATGTGCCCGGCCTGGCCGCCGGCGAAGGGTTCGATAAACAGCGGCGAGGCGCGGTAGGCGTCGCGGCCGAACAAAATACCCTGCGTGCTGTTGCTGCGGTAGTAGCCGATCACCCCCAATAAGCAGCCTACGCCGTGCGAGAGCAGCGACGAGCGCGCCCAGGCCGCATCAATGTCGCGTGTGGGAGTAGTCGAAAACAGCCGGATCAGCTCGCGCTGTGAGCCGCTCACGGCTTCGAGGCGGAGCGCACTGCCGAGCAGATCGCGCACGGTCGCCCGATTGACTGCCAACGCCTCCGGCGTCTCGCCTTCGACCAGCACGGCCACCTGCACCATATGGAGGCTCTGCTGCCGCAACTCTTGCATCACCCGGCGGGCGTCGGTTACTTTCTGTTCACTGCGCGTATCGACCACCTGCGCATCGGCAATCGCGGCACGCGCGGCGTTGTAGGCCAGTTCGGCGGCGCGCATCGCCCGCGCCTGGGGGAGCGTTTCAATATCAATGGCGATAATCGTTCGGTCGGGCAGGCCCATCAGCGGGTGGAGCAGGGTCGCATCAAGCGTCCCAGTCATATCGTAGGAACGCAGTACACTGAGCCATGGCTGCCCTGGTTCATCGGGCCGGAAGCGCACTTCGCCTTCTTCAATCACCACGCGCTTGTGCAGCACCGGAGGAAGGTGATCGATCCGCTCAACCTCACAGACCGTTGCCATACGCAGGCTCAGGATGATCTCGCGGTCTTGCACATCCGGCGGGTTCCAGACGATGAGGATATAGCGGGCGCTGCGCACCTTGCCGGCACTAAGGGTGCGGTAAAACGCCTCCATATCGTGAACCAGCGGCACCGTCCACACCGCACTTTCGAGGCGATCTGCCAGATCCAGCCACTCGTCTAGCGGCGTGGTCGCGTCGATCGCCGCCCCATCACGCAGCGCCAGCACGGCCGTACGCTGCGCCGACGGCAATCCATCAAACGCCGCTGCTGCTGCCGCGATAATCGGCGCATGGTCAGGAACGATGCGATACGACGGAACATCCTCCGAATCCGCATCAGGTTCACGGGTCAGACCAATGAGACCGTGCAGCTCATCCACATCGCTTGGCGTGACTAAGAGTTGCTCAAGCACCGGCAATAACTGCTGTGTTGCGCGACGAAGATGTAGCAACCGCTGTTGTTGGCGTTCGAGGCGCGCGACAGCCGGCCGCATATCGAAGGTGTCCGCATAGGCCAGGAGCCGCATCGGATAGCGCCGGTCAGCAAGCCAGTCGCCCAGACGCCGCTCGAAGCTCTCTAGGTCGGGCTCTTGCTCGATGGGGAGCGGGGCGATCTCAAGCAGCAGCATCGTGCGACTCCTTCGGGCGGGCTACCGGCAAGGGGGCCAGATCGGCGCTACTCACGCGGCGGATGGGGCCACCGGCCTGCTGAATGGCTATCTGCACGCCGCTGACCGTACCGGGCAGGTCGGTCGCCTCCAGGGTGCGCCCGCGCGCGGCCATGCCCACAACGCCGCGCACCCGCCAGAACACGCGCTGGTAGGGCGCCATGCCGCGTACCTCTGTCGCCAGGAGATAGCCCAACAGCACGCACAAGGCCAATACCACAAACCGCATCAGGCCATCCATGCTGGTGGTCACGGCAATGCCAGGGAGCAACAGAGCCATGACCCCGAACAACTGCTGCACGGTCAAAAACTGGGCAATCTTCTCGTAGCCGCGGGTCTGGATCTGTTCAATCGATTCGTATGGCATACAGCGCTTCCTAGAAACGATCGTGTTTCTGGACGCTCAGATCGACTGAGCGCCCAGAAACGCGACCGAATACCAACTACCCGCCGGCGGCGGTCGTACCAATCCCAACCAACCACGATGCGATCTGCGGAACGATACCAATCACCATCGCGGCGACCCCGGCCTTCATAAAGTAGCCTTTGTTCTCCTGAGCGAACTGCGGCATAAACGGCGACGCGATAGTGCCGATCATGACGAGTATCAATCCGAGCGTCAGGATGGCACCCACCAACGGGCGGAGTGATGTTGAGATGCTGGTGACAATGGCTTGAAAGTTTGGCGCGGCTTGCGCCAGCACGAACAGATCGAGTACGAAGTCCATACAAGCCTCCTGAAAGAATGAAGCAATGACGATGAGGCGAACGACACTCAGGGTTCTCCCCATGAGTTAGCAGCGTGGGGTGATACCATCACCTCCCTTCCGGGGGAATAGACAACTCAAACACAGCGCCGGCAAGGGTAAGCGTGAAGGGCAAACGCGGGTCGATCTGCACATCAATGCTGATCGCCCCCTCCTCGTCGGCGGGAAGTTCGCCTGCTGCGGCGCTAAAGGTCACGGGATTGGTGGTCGTCTGCCCCTGCGCAATCTGGATGTCCTGGGCACGCAGCACAACCAGGTTCGCGGCGGCA
>JBBRUG010000401.1:0-4885 GCA_038247995.1 Chloroflexales bacterium
CCGATCTATCCGTTTCACACCGCACGCTTTGCTGTGCCCGGCGGTGAAATAAGTTATGTCGATGCGGGCGCAGGGCCGCCGGTGGTGCTTTTGCACGGCAATCCCACCTGGTCGTTCTATTATCGGCGTCTGATCAGTGCGCTTAGCCCACAGCAGCGTGTGATCGCGCCGGATCATCTCGGCTGTGGGCTTTCGAGCAAACCCCAGGATTATCCCTACCGTCTCCAAAATCATATCGACAACCTGACCGCCCTGCTCCAGCACCTCGATCTCGGCCCGATCGATCTGGTTGTCCACGATTGGGGCGGCGCGATCGGGATGGGTTGGGCTACAGCTCACCCCGAGTTGGTGCGGCGAATCGTGGTGTTGAACACAGCGGCGTTTCTTTCACCCCAAATTCCGCTACGCATTGCGGTGTGCAAAGTGCCCGGTTTTGGCGATCTGGCGATCCGTGGATTGAACGGCTTTGCCGGCGCGGCCGTGTTTATGGCGGTGGAACAACCGCTCCTGCCCGACGTGCGCCAGGGCTATCTGCTGCCCTATGCCAATTGGGCCGACCGGATTGCGACGTTGCGCTTTGTGCAGGATATTCCGCTGCACCCCGGCCATCCGACTTGGCCGGTTGTTGATGCGATCGACCGCGAACTGACGGTACTGCGCAATAAGCCCATGCTGATCCTCTGGGGCGGGAAAGATTGGTGTTTTAGCGATCACTTTCTGGCCGGTTGGCTTAAGCGTTTCCCTGCCGCCCAGGCCGTGCGCTTCGACGCCGCCGGCCACTATGTGCTCGAAGATGCCCACGCCGAGATTGTGCCGCGTATCGTACAGTTTTTTGACCCGGTGACACGGTAACCCGACGCCGTAACTATGGCGTGAGTCGTCGCCCTCACCCCGCCGCAGGCGCGGCACCCCACTCCGCGCGGGAGAGGGGACGGGGGTGAGGGCCGTAAGGATCCATCTATGACCAACCCCACACCCCCGGTTGCCCCTACCCAACACCATACCCTCAACGTCCAGGGCGACACAATTGTCGATGAATATGCCTGGCTGGAAGATAAAACCAACCCGGCGGTGATCGCGCATCTGGAAGCCGAGAATGCCTACACCCAGGCGGTGCTTACGCCAGTGCGACCGCTGATCGATCAGCTCTATCGTGAGATGCGCGCACGGATCAAAGAAGACGATGTCTCTGCGCCGGTGCAACACGGCCCTTACCTCTACTACACGCGCACCGAAACCGGCCGCGAGCACCCGATCTACTGCCGTCGTCACGCGCCTGACGGCCCGGAGGAGCTTCTGCTGGACGTGAATGTGATCGCCGAGGACCAACCCTTCTGCGATGTGCGGCTCTTCCTGCCCAACCCCGACCATAGCAAGATCGCCTATGGCGTCGATACAACCGGCAGTTGGGTCTATACGCTCTGTGTGATCGACGCCGCTACGGGCGAACATCTGCCGGATCGCATTCCCGAAGTGGGCTACAGCGCCGATTGGGCCAACGATAATCAGACGTTGCTCTACACAGTGTTCGATCATGCCCATCGCCCCTATAAGCTGTTTCGGCATACGCTCGGCGCCAACCCCGCCGATGCAGCGCTGATCTACCACGAAACCGATGAGCGCTTCGACCTGAACCTGTACAAATCGCGTAGTGAAGCCTTCTTCTTCCTCATCGGCACGAGTTGGCACGGCACCACAGTGCGCTACCTGCCCGCCGATGATCCGACAACTGAACTATGCACACTCGCCGCGCATCGGCCGAAGATCGATGTCTTTGCCGACCATCAGGGTGAGCGCTTTTTGATCCGCAGTAATGACGGCGCCGAGAATTTCCGCCTGCTGACGACGCCCGTCGCGCACCCCGAGCCGGAACACTGGACCGAATTGATCCCGCATCGGCCGGAGATTTACCTTGGCGATGTTGAGCCCTTCGCCGATCATCTGGTGCTCTACGAGCGGCGCGCCGGGCTGGAGCGCATTCGGATCACCGACTTGAACGGCGCTAATGATCGCGAGATCACCTTCCCCGAACCGGTCTACTCGTTTGTGCTCGGCCCCAACCACGAGTACGCCACTTCAACGCTGCGTTTTACCTACAACTCGCCGGTAACGCCGCCGACCGTAGTGGATTACGCTGTGGCGAGCGGCGCCTGGCAAGAGCGCAAACAAGATGTGGTGGTCGGCTACACGCCGGCGGACTACATCTGTGAGCGGTTGCACGCCACTGCCCCCGACGGCGCGCAGGTGCCGATCTCGCTGGTGCGCCGCCGTGATCGCGCTCCCGCTAGTGGCGGCCCAGCGCTGCTGATCGGCTATGGCGCGTATGGTTCCAGCTTCGACCCCGAGTTTGACGCGCGTTGGATCAGCCTGCTCGACCGTGGTTTTGTGGTGGCGATCGGCCATATTCGCGGCGGCAAGGAGCTTGGGCGGGCCTGGTACGAACAGGGCCGCCTGCTAAACAAGAAGAACACCTTCACCGATTTTATTGCTTGCGCTGAGCACCTGACTGCCCAGGGCTACACAAGCCCCGCGCAACTGGCGATTACCGGCACCTCGGCGGGCGGGTTGCTGGTGAGCGCCGTGACGAACATGCGCCCGGAACTCTTCCGCGCCGTGCTTGCACGCGTGCCCTGGACGAACGTGATCGCCGCACTGATCAAGCCCGACCTGCCGCTTACTGTTCCCGAATGGGATCAATGGGGCAACCCGGCCGACCCCGAGCAATATCGCTACATGCGCTCCTATGATCCATACGAGCATCTTGCGACCGGCCCCTACCCGCACATTATGGCCACCGCCGGCCTGACCGACCTGCAAGTACCCTACTGGGACCCGGCCAAATGGGTGGCCCGCCTGCGCGCCCGCAAAACCGACCCGAACTTGCTCATCCTACGCACTAACATGGCTGCAGGCCACGGCGGCGCATCAGGACGCTTTAAACCGCTGGAGGAGCGTGCAGAGGAGTATGCGTTTTTGATTCATGCGCTACAGTCGGACAGTCTGACAGTCTGACAGTTCGCAGTCTGACAGTCGGACAGTCGGACAGTCGGACAGTCTGACAGTTCGCAGTCTGACAGTTCGCAGTCTTACGGTTCCCTGGTTCCCTGGTTCCTTTGTTCTCAAACATCAGGCATGAGAAGTTATGTTGACTACCATCACCGACGCCAACGTTGCCCGCGCACTGCCGCAGATGGCCCGCACCCGCCCCGATCAGGTGGCCGTGGTGGCCGGCGAGGGGCGTGATCGCGCCGGAAAAATCATCTACCGGCGGCTGAGTTTCGCCGAACTGAACACTGTCAGTGATCGCTATGCCTGGGGCCTCACCGGCATCGGCATTGGGCGCGGCACGCGGGTGCTGTTGCTGGTGCCCGCCGGTGTGCCGCTGATCGCGCTTACCTTTGCGCTGATGAAAGTAGGCAGCGTGCCGATTTTGATCGACCCGGCGATGGGTCGGCGCAACCTGGCGCAGTGCATCGAGGAGTGCGCCCCCACGGCGATGATCGGCGTGCCACGCGCCCACCTGGCCCAACTGGCCTTCCGCAAGGCATTCCGCACCGTGCGCCGCAGTATTATGGTCGGTTCACGTTTCGCCCCGTTCGGCGACGTCAACCTGGCCGATTTGAGCATTCCAATCAACACGCCGTTCCCAATCGAGCCGATGGCGCCTAGCGACCCAGCGGCGATCATCTTTACCACCGGCAGCACCGGCGTGCCGAAGGGTGTGCTGTACGAGCACGGCATGTTCAACGCTCAGATCGAACTGCTGCACGCCCTATTTCAGATCGAACCCGGTGAAGTCGAGATGCCGGCGTTCCCGCTCTTCGCGCTTTTCAACGTCGCGCTGGGCTGCACCTCGGCCATCCCGCCGATCGACCCAACGCGCCCGGCAAGTTGCGACCCGGCGGAAGTGATCGAATTCATCAACGACCAGCAGGTTACGTCAACCTTCGGCTCGCCGGCGATCTGGGCGCGCGTGACCCAGTACTGCATCGATCAGGGCATTACACTGCCAACGCTGCGGCGCGTGCTGATGGCCGGCGCCCCGGTGCCGACCTATCTGCACGAGCGCTTTCAGCAGATCCTCGGCCCGACCGGCGATACACACACGCCCTATGGCGCTACCGAAGCGCTCCCGATTGCCTCAGCCAATGGGCGCGCGATCCTCGCCGCGCACGCCGAACACAGCGACCCAACGGCGGGCACTTGTGTCGGCCTTCCGGCGCCCGGCGTTACCCTGCGCATCATCGGCATCACCGACGAACCGATCCAGCAGTGGAACGAGGCGCTCGTCTTGCCGCCCAACCAGGTCGGCGAGATCTGCGTCAAAGGCGCGGCGGTAACGAAGACCTACATTAACCGACCTGCTTCAACTGCTGCGGCGAAGATCGCGGAGGACGACGCAATCTGGCACCGCATGGGCGATCTGGGCTACCTCGACGATCAGGGGCGGATCTGGTTTTACGGGCGCAAAAGCCACCGCGTGGAAACCGCCGGCGGCCCACTCTACACCGAGCCAATTGAGCGCGTCTTCAATCAACACCCTGCCGTGGCCCGTTCGGCGCTGGTGGGCGTGCCGTCCTCCGGCCACGCCCTGGAGGACGTGGCCTCCCAACGTCCCATCGTCATCGTCGAGCCGAAAGATCCGGCATTGCTACGCGATCAGGCGAGGCGTGAGGCGCTGATCGCCGAACTACGCGAACTCGGCGCGCGCTGCCCAATGACGGCCGAGATCACCAACTTTCTGCTCCACCCCAGCTTCCCCGTAGACATTCGGCACAACGCGAAGATTTTCCGGGAGCAGTTGGCGGTTTGGGCGGCTGGGCAGTCGGGCAGTCGGGCAGGCTGACAGTTCGCAGTCGGGCAGTCGGACAGTTCGCAGGCTGAC
>JBBRUG010000402.1:0-4844 GCA_038247995.1 Chloroflexales bacterium
CCCAATGCGCTATTCCCCGCATCCCCCCAGCCCCCTGCTCCCTCACGTGGAGCAGGGGGAGCCGCCGCAGATTCGGCGTCCTGATGCTGTCGGAAACCCCGCTCCCGCTCAGGGAGCGGGGTTGGGGGTGCGGGCAACGGCAAAAACCCTCCACCTGAGAGGCCCCCACCGCCGGGGCGCGGCTCGTAGCGGCAGCAGAAATCGGCGCTATTTTGCTCCAACAAGCAGTCGCAACTGTCGAACAGATGAAAGCCGAAGCCGCTGCAATGATTCGCAATATTAGAGTAAATGCGTAAATCCCGACACGCATAGCTGAGCAAGCCGTTCTGTTGGTGCTGCAGATCGTTGTGCGCTATCTGCCCGCCATACACCCGCTGCAGAAAGATCGCGCCGCCATAGGCGCGCTCGGCAGGCCGCCAGATATCGAGAAAAAGCGTATTCGCGGGTTCCTCAGCCGTTGCGCGTATGGTACATGCTTCGATCGTCAGATCGCGGCAATCCTCAGCGCCGATCCCGTGGTAATATTCACATACGCGCAAGTTACGGATCGTCACGCCGTGCCGATCACGGACGCGCAGCCCGCTTCCCGACCGATCCATCCCCACTAACAAGGCGCCATTGCCATCCAGCGTCACCCCATCGGCGGCGATCTCCAGGCCTTGCGGCAGCACGTAGACGCCGGGGGCAAGGGTGGTATTTTCCGTGATGCGGTGGCCATTAACTGGGACTAGCATAGACTGGATCCAAAACAGCTTTGGTACGGGCGCGTCGCGACGCGCCCGTACAGACAATCAGAACAGGAGCACTTCACTCATGGAATACGTTCGCCTCGGCACAACCGGCACGATTGTCTCACGGATCTGTTTGGGCTGCATGACCTACGGCACGCCGACGTGGCGTGAGTGGGTGCTGAACGAAGCCGCCAGCCGGCCCTTCTTTAAGCGCGCTGTGGAGTTGGGGATCACCTTTTTTGACACTGCCGACATGTACTCACTGGGCGTGAGCGAGGAAGTAACCGGCCGCGCGCTAGGTGAACTGACCAACCGCGATGAGATTGTCGTGGCCACCAAGGTCTACCAAAAGATGAGCGACCGCCAGAATGATCAAGGCTTGTCGCGCAAGCACATTATGAAATCGATCGACCGCTCACTCCAGCGGCTCGGCATGGATTATGTCGATCTGTACCAGACCCATCGCTGGGACTACAATACCCCGATCGAAGAGACGATGGAAGCGCTACACGATGTGGTGAAAGCGGGCAAGGCGCGTTATATTGGCGCATCGAGTATGTGGGCCTGGCAATTTGCGCAGGCGCAGCACGTTGCCGAGCGCAATGGCTGGACGAAGTTTGTGATGATGCAGAACCAGTATAACCTGGTTTACCGCGAAGAAGAGCGCGAGATGATTCCGCTCTGCCGGGATCAGGGCGTGGGGATTATTCCGTGGAGCCCACTGGCACGCGGCTTTATTACCGGCAACCGGCCCCGTGGCACCGCCGGCGAGACCCTGCGTGGGCGTACCGATACGATTGCATTGTCCTATTACAATGAAGGCGATTACACCATCGTCGAGCGCGTGGCGGAACTGGCGCAGCAGCGCGGGGTGAACAACGCCCAGGTGGGGCTGGCGTGGCTGTTGCACAAGCCTGGCATCACTGGGCCGATCATCGGCGCGAGCAAGATGCAGCACCTCGACGATGCAATTGCCGCACTCGACCTCAAGCTGAGTGGCGAGGAGATCGCGTTCCTGGAGGAGCCATACACGCCGCACGCGGTCCTGGATCACACGTAGGCCGATCCGCAGATGACGCAGATCGGTGCTTGCATTGGATGGATCACGCACAGGCCGATCCGCAGATGACGCAGATTGCGCAGATCGGTGATTGCAATAGGGCAAAGGGCGCTGCGCGAGTTTACCATCGCGCAGCGCCCTTTTGGGTTCGTTCGCGATTAGCGCCGGAGCAGCGGCACATAGAGCCGGAACGGCGGTTCAGGTGCTGTACCGGGCGTCGTTGTCGGCGTCGGCGTTGATGTCGCCGTTGCCGTAGCGGTGCCGGTCGGCGTTGTGGTTGCGGTTCCTGTGCTCGTCGGTGTCGCTGTCGACGTTGCCGTGCTGGTCGCAGTGTTGGTTGTCGTCGACGTTGCCGTGTTCGTCGGCGTATTGGTTGCCGTCGACGTTGCCGTGCTGGTCGCAGTGTTGGTTGCCGTCGACGTTGCCGTGTTCGTCGGCGTGTTGGTTGCCGTCGACGTTGCCGTGTTCGTCGGCGTATTGGTTGGCGTTACCTCAGTGCTACCACCGACGATCTCGACGTAGTTTAGCTTGGTCTGATCGGCGCTGGAGGCCAGGGTAAGCTTCCCATCATTCACCGCCACCACGACAGTGGCCTCTCTGTGGCGCGTAGCCGAGCCATTCGAGCCGCTGGGCACAAATGCCGAGACTGCCAGAGTTCCCTCGACAAACAGATTGTGCACGCTGTTAGCGAAGGCCGGATCGCCGACGACTACCTTGATGGCATAGACCCCATTCGGCACGGCGATCTCCCAGACACCGCGGATCGAACTGGGGCTACCGCTCCCCGGCTCCATAATGATCAGCGTATCAAGCCGTTGATCGGTGACTACATTCCGATCGCGAGTCTGCGCACTCAGGTTCAGCGGCTGGCTGGTAGTTGGGCTGATCCAACCGTAGTTTAGAGCGTTGCGCGCCCCATACGATGCGCCGCTATCCGGAAGGTAGCCGTTCGGCACGGCTGAATCGGCAGGCTGGAAGTTAATCTTCAGATCCACACCGGAGCCGGGCGGGCCGGGATCGACGCTACTTGTGCCGGCCGGCTGCACATTGCGCATGACAAAGACGTAATCCTGGTAATCGCCGTTGGTTGCATCTTCAAAGGCGACGAGATACGCATTCGGCACCAGCGCGCCGCTGCGATTCTTGAGCGGATAGACGCGGGCAGCGCGCACCGCCCGATTGGGGCCGACATTCAGCCGATCTTCGGTATAACTGATCCGGCCAAAATTTTCGCTATCGACATACAGCCCAAAGGTTGCGCTGCCGGGATCGAAAGCGGGCTGGCTGTCGGGCATCAGGAAGGGGTAAAGGCGCTGGTGATTATCGACCGGAAAGCCTTCGCGTTGCGGGCCAAACGCGCCGACGCCGTTCAGTTCCGGTACGCCGTTAGCGAGCGTGTAGAAGCCGTACGGCAGTACCTCCGACGGCGTAAAGCGCGCGACCGGCGTCAGCGTTACCGGACCGCCGCCGGCCTTCTCGAACAACGGCACAAGCACTTCATCGCCCTCAAGCTGCACGCCTATCGCCGGACTATTGTTGGTCAGGCCCGTCCAACCGACATCGATCGGAAAGCCCAACACATTTACGACGGTTTGGAAAGGCGGTTCGTTGGTACCCTGGCGCCCTTTGATGCCCAGGCCATAGAGGCCGATGCTGCGCGTCGGGCTCGCCGGATCGTTGGTGCTAACGTTAAACAGGGCGCTAAGGGTTAGCGTGTCGGTACTGCTCGGCGGCACAAATTCGATTGTGAATTGGGCGCTCTGGCCGGGCTGGAGGGTAACAGGCAGGCTTGTCGATGGGCTAACAATGCGAAAAGCGCTGGGGTTCGTTCCACCCACACTGCGGCTATTCACAGTCAGCGGCACATTGCCGCTATTGGTCACGCTGACAATTTGCGCAATACTGACGGTGCCGTTCTCAGTGCTAAAAACCAGTTCAACTGGGTTGAGGCTTGCTTGGGGCCCGTTCATTTGCAGCGGTGCAAGCGCAGCGCCGGCGCCGGTGTCGCCGGGCGCAGCGGAACTTACACCCGGCCGAATGCTGGCCAGTATACTGAAGAAAACTGCACAAACGAGCACCCCAGCCAGCATAGAGTGAACTGAAAATCGACGTAGTAGCATCAATAACCCCCAATTTAAGCAGGAATTACCCACAATCAGCGTGGCAGCAATCCTTGCTGACATTAGATTATGCGCGCCCAATATCATAATTAATTGCGTATACAAGCATTATAGAAACTGGTCTAGAACTGAGTCCAATAACAATCTCGTCACGTTGCAAGAAACGCACCAGATTAAGCCCTGATCCGCATCCGCCGGCGGGTAGCGCAGAGCATAACAAAAGCAGGTAAAAGGCCGGAGGGCGCGTCAATTGCTTGACGAACCTTCCGGCCTTTCATTTCCGTCACGTTTAAGCGTCAGGCCATCGGTTACAGGTAGCGTTGCCGCGCACCCACGACCCGTTGAGCCGGCCGAGGCATAAAACCGCGCGGGGCGTCAAGAGCTGCACGGAGCATGCCCAAGCGCGTTGAAGCGCTGTTCGACGCTGATCCAGAAGCCTGACTACCTGCGCCGGCGCTGACATCCGGTAGGTACAGCCGATAGGACGGATTGGTCGGCTCGAACTGGAGCAGATTTGCCGCTGGTGTGGCGGGCACGATCTCGATCGCGCTGATCTTGGCGTTCTCGATCTGGCGCGTGAAGGCAATTGTGACGTTGCCGTCACTTACCGTCACCGGGAACTCGCGGACGATGGCCTGGTTCGTCCCGCCCGCCGCCGCATACACGTCGAAGTTTGGCAGTACGCCCTGGCCGTTCTCGACATTTACGTTGAACACCCGCGCCCCGGCGGCGAACTTGTTCAACTCCGCGAAGTAGAGCCGCACCGTGTACCCGCCGTTGCTGACCGGCACGGTGAAGGTGAACGCCGTGCCGCCGACCGGCACTCCGTTGCTCTGCCCGCCCGTCCATTCCGAGGTGAAGATCGTATTGTTCATCCCCGCCGGAATGCCCGTGGTCACATCGCCCGGCTCGCTATGGACGAACCCGCCCGTC
>JBBRUG010000403.1:0-4819 GCA_038247995.1 Chloroflexales bacterium
GCGTTCATCCACGGGCACGCGCTCCCGCTCATGCAGTTGATCCCGGAACCCTGGCCAAAAAGTCTTGACACGCATGGTGCACGTCCTCCGACCGACCAACCGCATCAGAAAGCGGCCGAGCAAAAACCCTACACCTGAGAGCACCTGCCGCCCCGCTTGCCCCGCTGCCCCTGTCGCTTGAGCGACTGGGCAGCCCTCACGCAGTCAGTAGGCGCTTTAGCGCCGCGCATTCCCCCGCCGCATCCTGCAACCACATTGACAACGGCGGCACCCGGCATCTATAATCCAGATATCCCCAGTTTATCCACAAGTACAATCAATGAAGGAGTGTTCGATGCTGAACCTCGCACTGCTGCTCGAGCAGAGCGCCCGGCGCAACCCCGGGAAACTCGCCGTGATCATGGACGATCACAAGCTGCACTACGCCGAACTAAACGGCGCGGCCAACAAGATCGCCAACGCTCTGACTCAGTTAGGCGTGCGCCCCGGCGACAAAGTCGCCATGATGCTGCCAAACACGCCCCACTTCCCGATCTGCTATTACGCCATTCTGAAGGCTGGGGCTACCGTCGTGCCGCTGAATGTGCTCTTTAAGCATAGTGAGGTGCAGTATCACCTCGACGATAGCGATGCAGTAGCCCTGATCGTTTGGGAGGGCTTCGCCGCCGAAGCCGCCCAGGGCTTCCAGCAGGCCGAAAGCTGCCATAACCTGATCGTCGTTCATGCCCCCGGCAGCACCAATCCGCTGCCCGCAGGCGCGCATAGCTTCGGCCAGTTGCTCGCCGATGCCGCCCCGGTCTTTGACACCATCCAGACCAGCCCCGGCGACACGGCAGTCATTCTCTATACTTCGGGCACAACTGGTCGGCCCAAGGGCGCCGAACTCAGCCACTTCAACATGTTCTTCAACGCGATGATCGGCGTCGAGAAGCTGCTCGGCATCGACGAGAACGACATGCTGATGGCCGTCCTGCCGCTGTTCCACTCCTTCGGCCAGACCTGTGTGATGAATGTGACCATGTATCTCGGTGCGACGATGACCCTGCTGCCGCGCTTCGAGCCGCTCAAGGCCGCCGAGATCATTAAGCGCGATCAGGTGACGTTCTTCGCGGGCGTGCCGACGATGTATTTCTACCTGCTGAACCACCCTGAGGCCGGCAACTTCGACTTTAGCTCGCTGCGCCGCTGCGTATCCGGCGGATCATCGATGCCGGTAGAGGTGATGCACACCTTTAATCAGAAGCACAATGTCATAATTATGGAGGGCTACGGCCTCTCGGAGACGTCGCCGGTGGCGTCGTTCAACCACCTCGACCGACCAGTGAAGCCGGGCAGCATCGGCACGCCGATCTGGGGCGTTGAGATGCGCGTCGTCGATCTTGAGGATCAGCCGGTAGCGCAGGGCGAGCTCGGCGAGATTGTGATTCGCGGCCACAATGTTATGAAAGGGTACTACAAACGCCCCGAGGCTACAGCCGATTCGATCCGGAATGGCTGGTTCCACACCGGCGACATCGCGAAGATAGATGCGGACGGCTTTTTCTTTATCCTTGATCGGGTCAAAGACATGATCATTCGCGGCGGCTTTAACGTCTATCCCCGTGAGATCGAGGAAATTCTTTATGGCCACCCGGCCATCGCTGAAGTGGCGGTGATCGGCGTGCCCGACCCGGCGCTGGGCGAGGAGATCCAGGCGGTGGTAGCCTTAAAGCCCGGCCAGGCCGCCGCTGAGCAAGAGCTTATCGCGTACTGCAAAGAGCGGCTGGCAAACTACAAGTATCCGCGCAGTGTGCTCTTCCGTGAGAGCCTGCCCAAAACCGCCACAGGCAAGATCCTCAAGCGCGAACTGAAAGATTAAAGCACGCTACTGCTGTAGCCCGTTTGACAAATGACCCTCAGTCAGTTATAACTGACTGAGGGTCATTTATTTGGAGTGCTTATGCGGCGGGCCATCAGCGACGAACAGAAACATGCGCGCCGGGAACAGTTGCTTGCTGCAGCCTGGCAGATCTTCCAGGAGCGACCCTATCAGGCGATTGCCATGCAGGAGGTAGCGACCCGCGCTGGATTAGCCAAAGGAACCCTCTATCTCTATGTCGCGTCGAAGGAGGAACTCTTTCTCGCCGTGCTGGAGGAACAGTTTGCGGCTTGGTTTGATGCCGTCGATGCGCAACTGACGGCGCTTAGCGCAAGCCAAGGCGTTGCGCCTGCCGTAACCGCGATCGCCACCGCGCTGCTCGATCAGCCGCATCTGGTGCGCCTCTTCGCCATTGCCCACGCGATCTTGGAGCAGAATGTCGCGCTCGAACCAGTGTTGCGCTTTAAGCAACTGCTTAGCGAGCGGCTTGGCCGCACCGGCGCGCACCTGGAAATGGTGGTCGGCACGCTCACTCCCGGCAATGGCGCGGTAATCCTGCTCCACGCTTATGCCCTGGCCGTGGGCCTCCAGAGTATGGCCGATCCGCCGCCCGCCCTGGCCGAAGCCATCGCCGCCGCTCCCGAACTCGCCGCCTTTCAGATCGCCTTCGCCCCGGCCTTTACCGCCGGCCTGAACGCACTCGTACGCGGATGGGAGCAATGAGTTCCCGCCCCCGTACGGGCGGGTCTTGTACCCGCCCGCTCTATAGGAAGGAACATTCCATGACAACCTCACGCAAAACTGCCCTGATCACCGGCGCCTCCGGCGGCATCGGACTGGAACTCGCCCGCATCTGTGCCGCTAACGGGCACAACCTGGTATTAGTGGCCCGCAGCGCCGCGAAACTCCAGGCCATCGCCGACGAACTGGCCGCCGCCCACGGGATTACCGCTCGCGCCCGGCCGGCCGACCTGACCGAGCCCGCCGCGCCGCAAGCGATCTTCGACCAACTGGCTGCCGATAATAAAACGATCGACATGCTGATCAACAATGCCGGCTTCGGCGACTACGGTCCGTTCGCCGAGTCTGATCGCGCCAAAACAATGGAGATGGTGCAAGTAAACATGGCCGCGCTCACTGAACTTACGCACCTGTTTCTGCCCGGTATGGTTGCGCGCAAAAGCGGGCGGGTAATGAATGTGGCCTCGACGGCGGCCTTCCAGCCCAGCCCGCTCATGGCCGTCTATTACGCTACCAAGGCCTATGTGTTGTCCTTCTCGGATGCGATCGGTGAGGAGTTGCGCGGCAGCGGCGTAACGGTAACTACGCTCTGTCCGGGGCCGACGCGCACCGGCTTTCAGGCCGGCGCCGCGATGGAGCAGTCGCGCTTGTTGCGCATGGGGTTGATGGATGTCGGCGCCGTGGCGCAAGCGGGCTATACCGGAATGATCGCCGGCAAAAGCATCGTCATCCCCGGCCCAACGAACTGGCTCGGCGCCCAACTCCCGCGCTTCACGCCGCGCAGCCTGACTACCCGGCTCATCCGCCAGATGCAGGAACGCGAGGGAGCGCATTAGGAATAGATCCGGTCGGGAGAGGCGTGTCGCGAAGCGCCCCTCCCGACAACATCCCTATAAACTACTTCCGCCAAATCCGTAATTCGCGCCCAACTAAGTTCGCCTTCGGCGAGGGCGCGCCCGGTGATGCCCAGGAGTTGGCGTTCGGCGGGATCGGCGAGCAGGTTGAGCGTCACCTGCGCAATTGCCTCTGACGTCGGCGCGGCGGCGCGCCCAGCGGGGTATTGGGCCAGGAACGCACCAATGTCGCCCACATCCGTTGCCACAAACGGCAAGCCTAACTCCATGTAGCTGCTGATCTTCAACGGCCAGCGGCCCTGGTTCGCGCCGGTATCGCTGAGCGGCACCCAACCCAGGTCGCAGGCGCGCAGGTAACGCTGGAGGTCGGCGGCGCTCAACCGCCCAGTGCGCGTCACCGCCGCCGGGTTAGCCACCAACTGCTCAATCGGCACATTGGTGTAGCCCAACACCAGCAGGCGCACATCGGGGCGCGCAGCATGCACCCGATCAAACGCGGCGGCAAGCAACTGCGCATCACGCGGAAAAATGGCGCCCGCATAGCCGATCAGCGGCGGATCTACCGGCAGGCCGAGGTTCGCCCGCGCACTTGCTTGCGGCTCAAGGATCGGCGCATCACTGGTGTCGCAGCCGTTGCGCAGCAGGGTGATGCTTGCTTCAGGCACGCCCAGCGCGCGCGCCTTTGCCGCCAGCGTGCTGTTGATCACCGTCGTCGCATCAGCGTAGGTGCGAAAGCGCTCCTCAAAGAAGGTCTCCACCGGGCGTAATACAGCGCGTTGCACAGCGCTCGCCCGCTCTTCCACCGAACCGCCGCGCCCGAACCAATCACACCAGTCAATCACGAGCGGCGTTCCGCTACGGCGTAGCGCCAGGGCCGGCGCGATCACCGTTGGGCGACACTCGAAGGCATGCACGACATCAAAATCGGTCGCCTGCATCCAGAGCATACGCGCCAGGCTGCCCCACCCATCCCAACCTGAACGCAAACTGCCGCGCAGCGCATCAGGCGCAGCTACGTGAGCCAATCGCCCCGCAATTTCGTAATGCACCGCAAAACGACGCCGCTCCTGCGGCGCCGTGTAGACGAGCGTCACCGTATGGCCCCGGCGCGCCAACTCGCGTCCAATCTGGTAGGCGCGAAACCAGGTGCCGCGTTCGGGCATATTAAACACAATCAAGCCGATTCGCATTGCTCATCACGCAATCATTACTTCGCCAAGCCGCATCACCTCAGTGTCCGCATCACCTCAGTGCCCGCATCACCTCAGTGTCCGCATCACCTCAGTGCCCGCATCACCTCAGTGTCCGCATCACCTCAGTGCCCGCATCACCTCAGTGTCCGCATCACCTCAGTGCCCGCATCACC
>JBBRUG010000404.1:0-4804 GCA_038247995.1 Chloroflexales bacterium
CGCTGCGGCACGCGGCTGGGCCACGACGCCGGCGTGGGGGTGGCAGACGGCGCGCCCGCACGCAGTAGCCTGTGCCGTGTTGTTGAACCTGGGGGGGCAGCTCGCTGTGGCCTGGAATGAAGAAACCGTCTACCGCGGGTATCTCTATGACACCTGGAGCCCGGTGTTCACCCCGGCGGGCACAGCAACCGGGCTGACCCTGCTGTTCGCCCTAGCGCACCCGCTGCGGCCGCAAACCCTGCTTGGCGAAGCAGCCCTCGGCGCAGCACTGATGCTGCTGCGCATTGCCGGCAACGGCATCTGGGCGCCGGTCGGGTATCATTGGGCCTGGAACATGCTCCAGACCGCCGTCTTCGGCCCCGCCGACGGCCCACCGTCGCTGCGCCCGCTCCACGTCAGCGGCCCACAGCGCTGGGTCGGTACGCCCGGCCAGCCCGATCCCGGCCTGCTGATGACGATCATCAATACTGCTGTTACGATGGGCCTGGCGGTGTGGCTGTGGCGGCGGAGATGCCATCGAGCGCTACGGTAACCGCCCAAAAGAAGGCCGGATCGATTGGCATCAATGCAACGATTTGCCTGGTAGCGTTATCCGCTTCGCTGGAGTTCTTCGCGTACCACCCGGCGCAGCACATCTTCAAGGGTGTGCTGATGCATATAGTCACGGAGGGCACGATTCATCAAGGTTTGGTAATTTCCCCCGCCGTGTTGTTCAACGTGCGTGCGAAACCATTCGAGAATGTCGTCATCAATCCGAATAGTGATCCGGGATTTTCCGGTGGATGGAGGAACGACGGCACCGCGAGCCCCATGCGCAAAGTCGTATTCATCCAGCATATCAGGAGTCGTCATCATGCGTTCCTTCGCGATAGCGTCGCCGTTCCACACGGGTGGCCGGTCGAGCAGAGATAATCCGGATCGTTTGTTCACCGCGATAGGTGTACACCACCACGAGGATGCGGCCAAACACATCCTCTCCAAGGGTGACGAACCGTTCCTCCTCAGTGTGGGGATCCGGAATAGTCAGGGCAAACGGATCTTCCAGAACGGCGATCGCATCAGCAAAGTGCGTTCCATGTTTTTCAGCATTCAGGTGCGCTTTGACGGGATCCCACTCGTATTCCACGGGATCGATTATATGCACAATTGTACATATCGTCAAGGCGATTCTACGCGATAGCGGGCTGCCTGTGTACGTACACCAATGACGGGCACATACACTGTCGCCATTTGGAGTCATCAATGCGTGACGAAGCATACCGTTCAGCCCTGCCGACCAAGCGCATGGCCGTTGGAGCGCTCTTTCGTGATGCGCACGAACGGGTGCTCATCGTGCAGCCTATTTATCGCCCTGAATGGCTGATTCCCGGCGGTGCGGTTGAATGCGATGAATCGCCGCGCAATGCGGGTATCCGTGAAGTCGCGGAAGAACTGGGCCTGACGGTCGCAATCGGCCGCATCTTGTGTGTGGACTATCGCCCTGGGGACGGCGCTAAAAGCGAGTGTGTACACTTCATCTTCGATGGCGGCGTGCTGCACGATGCGCAAATCGCGGCGATCACGCTTCCACCGGCTGAACTCCAGGCGTATGCGTGGGTGCCGATTGCAGCGGCCATGCACCAGATCGATGTCCATCTCGCCCGGCGCGTGCAGCTTGCCTATAACGCGCTTCAGAGCGGGCAAACGGTATATGCAGAAGATGGTGTCGCGTGCGGCTGAGGCGCCTGGCCGCGTTCACCAATCCGACGGCGGCGGTTCCCAGCCGACGGTGCAGGCCCAGCGATCAGCGTGTTGCATGATCGCCCAGATGATCGGCTCTTTCGCCGTTACGTAGCCGGCGCGATCCGCATGATAAACCTGCGCAAGGTGCTGCTTGGCCTGCGCATAGCGCTCCGCCGCTTCGGGGTGGCAGCGCAGATAGTCGCGGAAGAGCAGCGCGAACTGCTCGCCCCAACTGCCCGCCCGACGAACGTGGAGATGGGTGCGCGGCAGGCCGGGCCGTTCGCGGAAGTAACGCCGGGTGCGATCGGGGTTGTCGGCCCGCCACTGAAAGCCGCAGGCCGCGAGCGCGGGTTGATAGTGCTCCATCGGCTCCAGAGCGCGCACGGAAAGCTGGATGTCGATGATTGGCTTGGCCGCCAGGCCGGGAACCGCCGTTGAACCGATGTGATCGATGCGCACCGCATGCAGCCCCAGTGCGCTCCGTAGCGTGCGACCATGTTCCGCGAACGTCGCCGGCCAGGTAGGGTTGTACGGCACGACGATAATCGGGTCACCCATCAGGCAGTCGCTCCTTCCCCCGTATCGTGATACTGAAACACCTGCTCCAGTGGCACGTTGAAGACCTGCGCAATCCGAAAGGCGACTTCGAGCGACGGGGAGTATTTGTTCGCTTCCATCGCGTTGATCGTCTGCCGGGTCACGCCGATCCGATCGGCAAGGGCTTGCTGGGTCATTTCGTCGTGCTGAAAGCGCAGCATGCGGATCTGATTGCTGAGGCGGCCACCACGCTTGCCCATCGCTCAGACTCCCCGCCGGTACAGCACCACTTGTGATCCAATCTCCACCAGATGCGCCAGCACCCAGAAGGCCAGCAGCAGGTGCATAAACAGGAAGTTGCCCTCTGTCATCAGGGCGGCGCAGAGCGCCAGAAAGACGCCGGTTGCCAGGACGAAACTGCCGTTGCGCGCACCCTTCAACGCGATCAGATGGTCGCGTTCATCGGTGTCGGTCCGCCGATCCAGCACGGCAATCACGCTGTGGCCCACGATCTGGGCGATCACTAACAGCACCACCATGCCCACAAAGAGGCCGACGTGCTCAGGGCGCACCTGCGTCGGAAAGGGCGGCCCCGGCATCACCAGGCCGAAGTACAACCCATAGACGGCGAGCAGGCTGAGGCCCTGCACCCAGAGGCTTTTCTCCTGAAATGAGCGATCCACTGTATGCCCCTTCTATGTCTTATAAAATCGACACCGTGTCAGAAATAGCCGACACCACGCAGCATATACCCTGGGCGTGCGGATGTCAAGTATTTCTGACATGGCGTGCGATGTTCAGGATAATGCGGAGAACCAGCGGCATGCCTGAGCGGGTTGATCACCGCCCCGATTCTATGCGAATTCACATAGGGTTGTTCCCGACCCGGGTTGGTACGCTACACACACATCCTGCAAATCAGCGCACGTGGAAGGACATCCGATGGGACAAATCGCTTCTCACCAACGACCGGCACTGATAACGGTACAGCCCACGGCGGCGGTGCAGGCACTGCAGCAGCACGATGCCCGCCCGCTGGTGTTACCGCCGCAGTTGCCCTGCTCAGCGCCGACGGCCCACGGCTGGGAGATGCTTCCGGCGACAACGGGGCCACTCATCGTGGATTTCACCGGGCAGAGCATTATCCATACGGCGATGCTGATGACCGAACTGCAACTCCGGCAGCGCCGGCAGCAGCAGATCCCCATCCTACTGGTGCCTGAAGCCGCCCTGGCCCAACAACGCGTGCTCGCCGCCGCCGATCTACGTGCTGTGATTGTGCCGACGGATCAGCCACAACTCCTTGCACGTTGGCTGCATGCGCCGGTGGTCATTGGAGCCGAGCCGGTCTGGGTTGGCCTGACGCCGCCACCGGCCCCAACCGCAAGCCCACATTTTGTCCCGTTGTTCGCGGCACTCTCGCGGGCGGCTAGCGTTGCCCAAGCTGCTGCCTGGTGCGCGTTGTCGGCGCGGCGCGCCTACGATGTGCTTGCCGAGAGTGCGCGCCGGTTGGCATTGCCGACGGTGCGCTGGCGTTTGCCCGGCCACTGGGTCGGCGCGCTGTGCCGGGCGCTGGTGCAGCGCCCGGATCCACCTACCCCTACATCACTGGAGGTTTCGATGGATTTTCGTGGTTTTGATGTGATCACCGCAACCCTCTGCGGTTGAGCGAGGCATCCAATGAAGCCATTCCAGATCAGCCTGATCACCCCGAATACCGTTGAGCGCTGCGCGTGGCGCCTGCTGCTGCGCACGTTGGGCAGTTCCGTGCAGTGTGTATCGCCCTCGGCTCCCCGGCCCACTGGCTCGGTCGATCTCTGCATTTGGGTGGTGGAACCCTGGGCGACGGTCGAGCACTATGCCGACTGCGCCCGCCAGATCACCACCCGTACCCTGCTGGCCTGTGACTCGGCCTGGCTGTCGGCACGGCTCTGCAAATTGATCCGCCATCCGACCCTGGTAACCCACATCCTACTGGCCCGCGACTATCTCCCCGATCAGATTCAACTCCTGTGCGATATGCAGGCTGGGAAGCTTACCTATGTTGGCTTGCAGGACACGCCGCGCGACGTGCGAACACCTGCCGTGGGAGGCGTGCGATGACGCGATTGCTCGTTCTCCTCACACTCCTGCTGCTCGTCGGCTGCACACCCGCGCTGAGCTCTACCGACGCCCAGGCAACGGCGCAGGCCGGCGGATGTTGGCCGGACTATCTGCCCACGCCGCCGCTGGTCACGGTGACGCCGGCGACGACACACGAGCCTACCGCAACACTCCCGACGGCTACACCCTTTGTGCGCTGCCCGCCCCGCGCCGGCGCAACCGCCGTGCTCTGGCCGACGCCAGTGCCGCCGCCGCCCGCAAGTACGGCATCGGCCTGATCGCCATCGACCAGAACCCGATCACCTTCCTGCGCAACGACCACGGGCGCTTCATTTTCGAGAACGCCGCCGCCAAAGTGCTCTTCCACCTCGACGACCTACCCGCCCGCCAGATGGCCGAGGCGATCAGCGACATCCGCCCCGGCCACGTCGCCTACCTGACC
>JBBRUG010000405.1:0-4786 GCA_038247995.1 Chloroflexales bacterium
CACTCGTCACTCGTCACTCGTCACTCGTCACTCGTCACTCGTCACTCAGCACTTAGCTTGAGCAACACCAATGACCCATCCCTGGTTCGCCCATTACGATGCCGGTGTACCGCAGACGCTCGATCTGACGCCTACGGCGCTGCCCGCGCTGCTCGATGCCGCCGCGCAAGCGTTTCCGGCAGCGCCCGCGATCAGCTTTTATGGTCGCACGATCAGCTATGCCGAGTTGCGCAATGAGGCCTATCGCTGCGCCCGTGGCCTGATCGGCGCCGGCGTGCAACCAGGCGATCGGGTGGCGCTGCTGCTGCCGAATGTGCCGCAGGCCGTGATCGGCTACTACGGCGCGCTGCTCGCCGGGGCGATTGTCGTGCTCGCCAATCCGATCTTCGATGCCCCTGCGCTCGTGCACGAACTGATCGATTCAGGCGCGACGACGATCATGGCCCTGAGCATGTTCCACGGCCTCGTCGAAGAAGCCCGCGCCGCCGCCGGCGTCGAGCGGGTGATCTACACCAACCTCAAAGAATATCTCCCAACGACACAACGTCACCTGTTCACGCTGTTTCGCCAGGACGGCGAAGGCCATCGCGTACCCGCTGCAGTCGCTCAGCGCGCGCTCTGGCTCCAGCGGCTGATTGAAGCCGGCGACAAAGCCGATCCCCTGCCCACGCTAAACCCAGAAGCCGACGCGGTCATCCTCTATACCTCCGGCACCACCGGCCAGGCCAAGGGCGTGCTGCACAGCCACGCCAGCCTGCACGCCAACGCGCTGCAAACGCGGGCCTGGTTTGTCGGCGCGCAGCCCGGTAACGAGCGGGTGCTCTGTGCGATCCCGTTTTCGCATTCCTACGGCATGACCGCCTGCATGAACTTTGCGGTAAGCCTCGCCGCCGCGATGATCCTGCTCCCCACCTTCGAAACCCAAAACGTGCTGCACACAATCAAGCGCGAGCGCCCCACAATGTTCCCCGGCGTGCCGCCGATGTATGCCGCACTGAATGAGGTGCGCGATGTGCGCAAATATGGCCTCGCCTCGATCAAAGGCTGCCTCTCCGGCGCCGCGCCGCTGCCCGTAGAAGTGCAAGAGGGCTTCGAGCGCGTCACCCGCGCCCGGCTCGTTGAGGGCTACGGGCTCACCGAGGCCGGTCCGGCCACCCACGCCAACCCGCTGCTTGGCGATCGGCGCGCCGGCTACATCGGCCTGCCGCTGCCCAACACCGAGGCCCAAATTGTCGATCTACAGACCGGTGTCCCCCTGGCGCCGGGGGCCGTCGGTGAATTGCTTGTGCGCGGCCCGCAACTGATGCGCGGCTACTGGAAGCGCCCCGCCGATACCGCCGAAGCGCTCACGCCTGATGGTTGGCTGCGCACCGGCGACGTAGCGCGTATGTCCGCCGATGGCTGGTTCCAGGTGATCGAGCGCAAAAAAGAGATGATCATCGCCGGCAGCTACAACATCTACCCACGCGATGTCGAAGAGGTGCTGTATGAGCACCCTAAAATCCTCGACGCCGCCGTCGTCGGGATGCCCAGCCAGGATGGCACACCGGTAATCCATGCGTTTGTTGTGCTGCGCGAGGGCGATCAGGTCAGCGAAGAAGAGGTTTTCACCTTCCTACGCGAACGGCTGCAACTTCCCGTGATGCCGAGCAAAGTGGAGTTTCGGCATACGCTGCCACGCAGTTTTATCGGCAAGTTGTTGCGCCGGAAATTGGTCGATGAAACCATAGCGTAGGGACATTACGTATGCGCATTACCGCAACACGCCCTCTGCGCAATCTGCGCAATCTGCGGATCCGTCGCCCGTCGTCCCCGAAACCTTACACCCGCCTCACACGTAGACTCACCAGGAACAGCTTCGGGCTCAGCAGAATCAAAACACTTCATACGATAAGGAGTAGCCCATGTCCGGAAACCGGATCAAGCGCGGCCTCGAAATAGCTCAAGAACTGCTTAACGACGACCAGGCCCAGCAGTTCCGCATTAATGCCAGCGATTTTGTTTCGGCGCGCGGCGCCAACGAGTCAACCGGCACGCGCATCGAGCAGATGTCAACCTTGCTCGACGACGCCGCTGAAATTGTGAACCGCAGCTTCCCCCAACGCGACAACGCCACCGGCCAATTCACCAATGTCATCTCGCCGGTCGTAATGCCCCGCGATCCACGCTCATTCGTCTGGGCTTTTATTGCCGGTGCACTGGCGTTTGTGGGCCTCATCGGCCTGCTCTTCACCAGTCTGCTCGACCGCCTGCCGCTGATCGGCAATACCGCCGGCGCATTCTTCGGCCCGCACTATTGGATCTTGCTGGTTGCTTTCGTGCTCTATAGCCTCTGGCGCAACAGCTATGTGATGGTGCCCGACGGCTGTCAGGCGCTGATCACGCGCTTCGGGCGCCTTGAACAGGTGGCGCCTGCCGGGCGCATAATGCTGTTCGATCCCTTCAAGCGCGTAAGCTACATCGTCAATACAACCCGCGAGTATCCCTACAACGCCCCGATCCGCGAAGCGCCCACCTCGTCGCGGGTGAATGCGTCGGTTGACTTGTTCCTGCAATTTAAAATCGAGGATCCGGCCGCCTTCATCTTTACGCTCGGCGGCGCCAAGGGTTTTCAGGAGAAACTTCAGAACGCTGTTTCCGAAGTGACCCGTGCGCTGATCTACGAGCAGAATGCGGCTGCCATCTACGACCTGATCGGTGAGAGCACTCAGGGACTGATCGACACACTCAACCAGCAGTTCCTGCCGGCAGTGCGCTTTGTGAACGCGAACATCACCCACGCCGAGCCGTCCAGCCAGGAGTATCGCATGGATCTCGCGGCGCCGGAGATGATCCGCGTGGCCAAAGAGGCATACACCTATCAGTACGAACTCGGGCTACGCAAAGAGCAAGACGAAGGTGACCTGAACCGCGAACTTGCCGGCTTACACGAAACGCTCTCCGGCATCCGCGCCGAGATCGCTACTTATCAAGCCCAGATCGACACCGCCCGCGAAAAAGAGACCTACCGCGCTAATGCGTATGCCAGCCAGCTTCTCGCCGAAGCCGAGAGCGCGGCGAATGCTAATGCTGCCCTGCTGGAAGCTCAGGCGCTCGACATTCGTGCGGTGAGTGCTGCTTCCTTCCCGGAGATCTTGCAGTATCGTTATCAGCAAGACATCCTCGACCGCCTGGAGGCTGTGGCCGATCATCTGCCGCAGATCATCCAATCCGGTCGCAGTGATGCCGAGCAGATTAACTTCCTGGCCACTGCGCAGAGCATGCTTGGGATCGACGATCAGCCGCTTTACAGCGCCGAAGAAGTTGGGGCGATCCGCAACCGCTTGAAGGAAATCCAGGCGCGCATCCTTCAGCGCAGCCAGCAGATCGCCAAGCTCGAAGAAGTTGACACTGTGCAAGCCGCTGAACCGCCCGTTGGGTCGGTGGTGGAGTAGGCGAAAGGAAGCCACATTATGACTGAACCACGACGTGAGTTTTCACGGGTGAAAGAGGCTGTTGCTCCCTGGGGCCGGATTCGGCAACTGCTCCGCTCCGGCGAAGAGGGACAGGTCGTGCCGGTAGTGATCCCCAAGGATAGCCGCCGCGCCACATGGCTGATCCCGCTTGGGCTAGGGTTCTACTTTATCGGTGTTGCCATTTTCGGGCAAGGGGCGCTGGCGTTCCTCTGGCTCGGCCTGGGGTTGCTTTTCCTCTTTAGCGCCGGTCTGTCGCTGTTCAATGGGGCAAAGATCGAGATCGAACAGGGCACAACCGCCGTCCATTCACGCTGGGGCCAGATCGTCGGCACCCTGCCTCCGGGCCTACACTACCTCTGGTGGCCCTGGGAAAAGGTCGAGGCTGTTGTCGATACCAGCACCGAAATCCCTTACACTGCGCCGGTGCTCGCCAGCCCTACTGCCGAGAATGTACCGCTCAAATCGATCGAGTTTTTCCTGAAGTTTCGCATCGAAGATCCGATAGCTTTTGTGCGCAACATCGGCGCGAGCAACTTCGACATGGTGCTCTCTAGTGCCGTACAAGACGCAATCCGCCAGCGTTCCCGCAAGGTAAACACCGAGCGCGCCTACGACCTGCGCGGCTCCGATGTCGGTGATATGCAAACAACGCTGAACCGGCTGCTGGCCCGCTATGGTGTACGCATTACGGGTGCGAATATTCCCGACGTGCAACTGAGCGACCAGTATCAGGAGCACCTGGCGACGCGTGAGCGGGTGTCCAAGGAACTCGATGCCTACGCCCGTGAGTGGGAATTGACCCGCAAGCAGCGCACCGACACGCTGCTGATGGAGATCGAACGGGCGAAGAAGGTGCGCGATGCGCGGCTCGTCGAGGTACGCTCGGCAATCAACAAGGCGCGCGAGGATGTGGCCCAGATGCTCCAGCAAAAGGAGACTGAGGCCCAACGGGTGCGCTGGGAGATCGAAGCCCGCGGTCGTTCAACGCTAAAGGATGCCGAAAACGAGGCGCGCGGCTTGCAACACCTGGGCCGTTCCTACCGCGACAATCATGCCGTACTCAAGTATGAACTGGCGCGGCGCAAGCTCCAGGTGGCCGAGCGGTTGATGAGTCATGCCCCACGTCCGCTACTAATGCGCGGCGAAAGCGGCGAACAGTCGGCCCTCTCCACACTGATGCTCGCCCACATGCTGCCGCAACTCATCGGGCCTCTCGCCGGCAACGGCGCCCACGAGAACGGCAAATAACAAAACGGCGGCCGCAGACTTCAGTCCGCCGGCCGCCGCCCACAGCATCCACCGTGTCCTTCAGGGCGCGGTGCCCATTCACG